>NZ_JBHSKO010000005.1:0-427396 GCF_042657305.1 Pseudonocardia zijingensis
TGCCCGCCGCCGGCCTGGCTGCCGGCGCGGCGCTCGCGTGGGCGCCCGCGGTCGCGTGGGCCGCCGGAGGCGCCGTGGTGCTCGTCGCCGCCGGGATCCGGGCTGCGCTGCTCGCACGCTCCGCCCGCGCGTCGACCGCGGCCGAGCCCCGCGGCCGGGACGCGCGCCGCGTGCGCGCCGCCATCGCTGCCGTGGTCGTCTCGGCCATGCTGCTGCGCGGGGGCGTGGCCGGGGGCCCCGCGCGGTGGGAGCCGATCGAGGTGGCGGCCCGGCCGGTCCGCACCCGGTACGACGACGACGGCCTCGACCGTCCGGACCTCGGGTTCGACGACGCCGAGGGGGGCGGCCTCGCGCCCGGGGCCACGACCGCGGATCTCGTCGAGCTGGCGAAATGGGGGGTGGTCGCTCGGGCCGGTGCGTTCGACCCCGCCCTCGACGACGCGGTGTCGCTGTACCGGCACTACCGGGCCGGCAGCGGCGAGCCGGTCGTCCTCGACTACGCCGAGGGCTACCGCGAGGACGCCGCCGTGCGGGGTGCCGTGGACGCGCAGATCGCCACGGCGCAGGTGTGGGCGCAGCGCTACGCCCGGCGCGGCGAGCGCTCGTTCCGCATGACCGGTGGCCGGGTCATGGTGGAGCCCGCCTCGGAGAACTGGCAGAAAGCCCTCGGTGACCACTCCGTGTGGGTGCGCGCGGAGGTCAGCACCGACGGGGTGCGGGCGGCGATGCGCCTGCTCGTCACCGCCGAGGACCACTACGACTTCAACGCGGGCGAAGCCGACATCGCGACGGGGATCGAGAACGACACCAACCGGCGTTTCGCCGAGCTCGGGTGGGCGGCGCCCTTCCCCACGCGCGCGACCCTCGTGGTGCGCGTCGAATGGCTCCTCGGCGACCCCACCACGACCACGGCGCGCCTGTACCACAGCGCTCCGGACGAGCACGCCACCGGCACGGACCGCAACGGCGACCTGCTGGCCGACGGCCTGAGCCCGGCGCTCGAGCGGCAGGTGCACGGGGTGCTGGTCCGGCAGGCGCGCCGGCTCCGGGGGGCCCGGTGGGTGTCGGCGGTGGTGCGGATCCGGGGTCCCCCGCTCGCGGTGCACGGGGACGAGGGGTTGTGGACGGTGCCGCGGGCGCGGCTGGCACGGTGGCTGCGCCGCGGCGGGCTGGACCGCCAGAGCGCGGACGTCGTGGCCGGCCGGGTGTGGGCGGCCTCGATGCGGGACGGGCGTGGTCGTCCGCTGTTCGTCGTCGTCGCGGAGCGGGTGCCCGCGGTGCGGGCGTCCGGGCTGTGGCCGCAGGTGCGGGAGCACGAGGTCCGGCACCTCGACGAGACGGGCTGGGAAGCCGGGGAGCACGGCCGGGCCTCCGCGCGGTTGATCGCCGACATCGCGGCCGCGGTGCGCGCCGCCGGCGTGACCGGGGTGGGCGAGGTGCCGGGGTGGCGCCCGCGGCTGCTGCCGCTGTCGTGGCGCGGCGGCTCGCGGCTGCGCGCGGCGTTCGACCCGGTTCGCGAGGCGGTCGCCGACGTGGAGCGGGCCCGCCGCCGGGTGCTCGCCGTGCAGCGCGCGGCGCACGCGACCGAACGCGCCGAACGGGCGGGCAACCGCCTGCAGCGGTGGTGGGCGCACCGGCGGACCCCCCGCGACCTGCGCGGCGCGCAGGACCTTCCGGCGCTGCTCGAGGAGCGGGGCGAGGCGCTCGTCCGGGCACGGCGTGCCGAGCAGGAGGCCGTGCGGGCAGCCGTGGCCGAGGGGGTGCTCGCCGGGTTCGGGCGGCGCGACGTGCGGCACGCCCGCGACGTGGCCCGATGGGGCTGGAAGCGGCACATGGCGAGCATCGCCGGGTCGGCGGGCGCCCTGCCCGGCCAGGCGGCCGGTGCGCAGATGAACGCGTCGCAGGAGTTCGCCGACCACTACGACCAGCCGTCGCCGGACTGGGTGACCACGCAGGGTTCGATCGCGACCTCGACCACGGCGACCATCAGCCTCGCGATGGCCGGACTCGGCGACCGGCTGATCAAGAACATGGTGGCCACCGTCGTGCTGGGGGCGATCGGGTCGGCCGGGCTGGCGCTCGTCGGGCTGGTCGACCACGCGGCCCTGTTCCTACCGTCGCTCATCGCGATCGGCGTGTCGGGCATGGCCGCGGGGTTCGTCCGGGGCTACATGGCGATCCACCACCCGCTGCCGCCGGAGCAGAAGGACGTCAGGGACTCCGACTACGAGTCCGGCTTCACGGTCGCGCAGCTCGTGCTGCCGATTCTGATCGTCAACGGCATCGCGCTGGTCGGGGTGCCGGTGAGCATGCTCGTCCTGTCGGGACTGATGATCGTGCTGACGGCGGTCGTGTGGGCTGCGGTGCGCGGGGAGAACCCGGTCGTCCGGTTCGGGGCGCCGCCCGCGGTCCGGGAGTCCGTGCGCGGAATGGTGCTGCAGGTCCTCGGCACGCCGCACGGGCTGCTGCGGCTGACCATCTCGATCCCCGTGCTGACCGTGCTCACCGGGATGCTCCCCTTCGCCCTCGGTGGGGCGATCGCCGACCAGATGGTGCTGCTCAACGACCCGACATCGCAGTTCGGGGCCACCGCCCAGGTGGTGAGCGTGCTGCTGGTGGTCAGCCGCCTCGCCGCACTGGCGGTGCGGAAGGGCTGGCCGGGGATCAAGCAGCTGCTGGGCAGGCGGGGGCTGCTCGGCGCGAAGGTCCTGCACCGCGCCGCGCCCGCACCGATGAGCGAGGCGCGCGTCATCCGGGTCGGGACCGCGCTCGCACTCGTGCAGGTGCTGCCTGCGCTCTGGTTGTTCCTGTCCCCGGGTCTGGTGCCCCTCCTCGTCATGCAGGCGGTGGCGGCGGCGGCCACGGCGTGGATGCAGGCCCCGCTTCCCCGCTGGATGGAAGGTGGCACCGGAGCCTCGCTGATCAACGTCGGCAAGGCGGGGAGCGTCGCGGTGGGCGCGGCGCTGACCGTCCCGCTGCTGGGTGGGTTCGCTCCCGATGTCGCCGAACTCGCGGCGGCCGGTGCGCCCTACGCGCACCTGGTGGACACCGCACACGGGCGGATCCTGCTGCTCGCCGTCCCCGCCATGGTGGTGTTGGTCCTGGTGGGCCGAGTGGTGGGCAGGTTGCGGATCGGCACAGCCGACGAGCTCGAGGCGGCACTGGTCCGGGTGGGCGCCACCGCCGACGAGGCGGGCCTGATCATCACGGAGCTGACCCGGCACGGGGTGCGGGACGTGGGGTCGGCCGCCGCCCTCTACCTCTCCGACGGGTGGCGGCCCCGCGTCGCCGGCGCGCTGCGACTGCGGGCCCGCGCGGCGCGGCTGGCGAGCCTCGGCATCGAGGGCCGGCAGGCGGACCTGCTGCGTGCCGCACTCCGGGACGTGGCCGGCGGCGGTGGTGATCCCCGGTCGCCCGTCGACGGCGATCTGGACGACTCGCGCCCGGGCCCCTTGCGGTGGGCGCTCGACGTGGCGCGGGCCGTCCGTGCCGCTGCGCGCCGGGCCGTGATCGAGCTGCGCAACCGCGGCCCGCCGCCGGACGGGGGCGCGTCGTGACGCGCGGACGTGTGCCCGCGGCGCGGGCGCGAGGACCTCCACACCTGCCGCTCGACCCCATCGACCGGCAGGACATCTCACATCGTGGAGGAACCGGAGTGAGCAACTCCAAGGAAGAACTGATCTCTCGCCGCATCGGCAGGCAGTGGGTCTGGCTGGGCCTGACGTCGACGGTGCACATGGCCGTGGTGGTCGCCGTGCTCACGGTGGTCGTCGGCGGCCGGGTCGCCCCGGTCGGCGTGGCGGCGCCCGCCGCCGCTCTCGTGATCGGCGCGCCGCTCGCGGCCCTCTGGCTGGAGCGGCGGGACCCGGTGGGCCACCGTCCCGACCGCTGGCTGCGGCGGGCGCTGTTCCCGGTGGCGGCGCACGCCTGCGCCGCCGGGCTGGTGGCCGCCGTCGTCGTGGGCGGGTTCCGCGCCGCGCTCGCGGTGGTGGGGCTCGCCGCACTGGAGCTGGCCGGCGTCGCGCTGGCGGGCCGCGCCCTGCGGCACCCGCTGACGCCGGAGCTCGGCGAGATGGCGTTCGAGGTGAGCCGCAAGATCCGGTCGGCGCACCAGGCGGACACCCCGGGCTGGGCGCTGCAGGACGAACTGCGCCTCACCGACGGGGAGGTCGTCGCCGTCCTGCGCCCGGGGCCGACGTCCGCGTTCGGGATCGCGGTTCGGCTCGCCGACGTGGAGGCCGTGTCGGCGCGGCCGGGGCGGCCCGCCGACAACCCGTGGGTGCAGCTCGGCGACGGCGGGTGGTACGTGCCCGCGGGCGGCGAGGTCCTGGAGATCCGGCACCGCGACGACACGCTCGTCGTGCCGGTGCGTGACGCCGCAGCCTTCGCGGACGTCATCCGCGCCCGGATCGCCGACCGCCTCGGCATGTCGACGAGCAGCTGACCCACCCCCTGAATCCACCGAATTCGCGGGGGTGATCCGGACACCCAACTGAAAACCGCGGTTCATCGCGCCGATGCATATGTGTGGCACTCGGCGCGCTGACCCCTGCCCGAATTCAGGTGCCAATAATATGGTTCACGTCACACCGCGCGGTGGTGATCGTTCCCGATAGGGTGAGGCGCATTCCCCCGCGCCTTGCCATTCCCTGGAGTTCCCTGATGGAGCCGTACCGGATCAAAGCCGTCGAACCGATTCCCTTCCCTTCGAGGGGCGACCGTGAACAGGCGCTGACCAGGTCCGGGTACAACCTGTTCCGGGTGCCGTCCGCACAGGTCACCATCGATCTGCTGACCGACTCCGGCACCGGCTCGATGTCCGCGGCCCAGTGGGCCGCCATGATGATCGGCGACGAGGCGTACGCCTGCTCGACGTCCTACGAGCGATTCGACGCGGTCCTGCGAGGTATCACCGGGTTTCCCGAGATCATGCCCGTGCACCAGGGGCGGGCGGCGGAGCGTGTGGTGTTCTCGACCCTGTTGGGTCCGGGCGACATCGTCGTTTCCAACACCCATTTCGACACCACCCGGGCGCACGTGGAGGCAACGGGATCTCAGGCGCTCGACCTCCCCAGCCCGGAGGCCGCCGATCTGGACTCCGACCACCCGTTCAAGGGGAACATCGATCTCGGGGCGCTGACCGACCTGCTGGCCGGGCCGGACGGCCACCGGGTGAAGGCCGTCGTCATGACCGTCACCAACAACGGTGGCGGCGGGCAGCCGGTCTCGCTGGAGAACCTGCGCCGGGTCCGCGCGGTGTGCGACGAGCACGGCCTCGTGTTCCTGCTCGACGCGTCGCGGTTCGCGGAGAACTCCTGGCTGGTCCTGCAGCGGGAACGCGGGCACGGGTACCGCGAGCCGGTCGAGGTGGCCCGGGCCACGTTCGACCTGGCCGACGTCTTCTGGGCCAGCCTCAAGAAGGACGGGTTGGCCAACATCGGCGGGGTCATCGGCGTGCGCGACGACCCCGAACTCGCCCGGCGGTTCCGCCAGCGAGTGATCCTCGACGAGGGGTTCTCCACCTACGGCGGCCTCGCGGGGCGCGACCTGGAGGCGCTGGCCCAGGGCCTGAGCGAGGTCACCGATCCCCGGTACCTTGCCGACCGCGCCGACACCGCGCGCTGGTTCGCCGACTCCCTGCACAAGGCCGGGGTGCCGGTGGTCCGGCCGGCCGGCTGCCACGCGGTCTACGTCCGGGCCGGCGAGATCCTCCCGCACATCCCCGCGCACCGGTTCCCCGGTCACGCGTGGTCGTGCGCGCTCTACCTCGAAGGGGGCATCCGGGCCGTGGAGTTCGGCAGCCTCCTGCTGGGGTCCGGTGGTGGGTCGGCGCCGCACGAGCTGGTGCGGCTGGCGCTGCCGCGCCGCGTCTACACCCGGTCCCACCTCGAGTACGTCGTGGACACGGCGGTCGCGGTCGGTCGCATCGCCGACGAGCTCCCCGGTTACCGGATCGTGGGCGACTCACCCGCGCTGCGCCACTTCACCGCTGTGCTGGAACCCGCGCCGCACGCGGGGTGATCAGCCGTTGCCCGGCGCCCCGCCGCGATGCAGCCGCAGCTGGTCGACCACCACGCGCACCCGCGGGTCGTCGCGCAGCTCCTCCAGCGTGACCGGCAGCGGGAGCCGCCAGTTCGGGTACTCGTCCACGGTGCCGGGCAGGTTCGGCTGGCGCACCTCGCCGACCACGTCGTAGGGCGACACCAGCACCAGGCGCGACCGGCTGCGCGCCAGCAGCGCATGCAGGGCGACCACGATCTGGTCCTCGCCCGGATCCGGCCCGTCCACCAGGCCCTGCGCCCGGAGGTGGTCCACCAGCTCCTGCCGCTCGCGCGCGGCCTTCTCCTCCTCCGCGGGCACGTCGTCGAGCAGCCCGAGCTCGGCGCGCACCCGCACGTGCTCGCCGCGCAGGAAGCCGGTGGCCGTCGGGAGGTCGTGGGTGGAGACCGTGGCCACCGACTGCTCCGGCCAGTCCTGCGGCGCCAGCAACGGCTCGCCCGGAGCGTCGAGATCGCGGGTGAACCACAGCACCGACGAACCCAGCACGTTCCGCTCGGCCAGGCCCTCGGTGACCTCGGGTTCGACCGTGCCGAGGTCCTCCCCGATCACGAGCGCCCCGGCCCGGTGGGCCTCCAGCGTGAGCACGGCGAGCATGACCTCGGAGTCGTAGTGCACGTACGTGCCGCGGTCGGGGCTCTCACCGGGCGGCACCCACCACAGCCGCCACAGCCCGGCGACGTGGTCGATGCGCAGCCCGTCGGCCTGGCGCAGCAGGGCGCGCAACAGGTCGCGGTAGGCCGCGTAGCCGGTGGCGTCGAGCCGGTCCGGGCGCCACGGCGGCAGGCCCCAGTCCTGGCCCTGCTGGCTGAACGCGTCGGGCGGCGCACCCACCCGCACCCCCTGCGCGAGGACGTCCTGCAACGCCCAGCCGTCCGCGCCCTCCGGGTCGCAGCCCACGGCGAGGTCGTGCACCACCCGCACCCCGACGGCGCGTGCCGCGTCCCGCACCGCAGCGAGCTGGTCCTGCACCTGCAGCTGCACCCAGGCGTGGAACGCGATCCGCGGGGCCAGCTGCGCCTTGGCCGCAGCGACGTCGGGCCCGTCCGGCCTGCGCAGTCCCTCCGGCCACCGGCTCCACCGCGCGCCGTAGCGCTCGGCCAGCGCGCAGTACATGGCGAACTCCTCCAGGTCGGCCTCGATGCCCGGCGGTCGCGGCCTGCCCTCGGCCCGCCACAGCAGCTCCAGCGCCGAGCGCTTCGCGGCCCACACCCGGTCGTGCTCGATCCGCCCGCCCGTGAGATCCGGCCGCAGAGCGTCGACCTCCGCCCGGCTCGTGCCGTCGGCGCGCGCGTAGGCGGTCAGGTCGCTGATCCGCAGCGCCATCGGGGTGCCGAAGCGCCTGCTGGACGGCGTGTACGGCGACGGCTGCACCGGTGGCACGGGCGTGATCGCGTGCAGCGGGTTGAGCAGCACCGCCCCCGCGCCGTGCTCGGCGCCGGTCCAGGAGGTGAACGCGCGCAGGTCGCCGAGGTCACCGATGCCCCAGGAGTCCGCCGAGCGCAGCGCGTAGAGCTGCAGCATCCACCCCCAGCCCCGCTCGGGCCGGGGCAGCGCGGGCGGCGCCACGACCACCACCACCTCCTGGGACGGCAGCTCCAACCGGTACCAGCCGGGCTCCAGGCCCGCCGGGACCTCGGTGAACTCCCGCCGCCCGCCCCCGGCGTCGACCAGCACGCCGGGTTCGGGGAGGGGCCGGGAGTGGTCGGTGCGAACGGCGATGGTGCCGGGGAGCCGGCCGGCCGCCGCCCGCTCCCGCGCTGCCGCGAGCGCGGCGCGCCGCGCCTCGGGGCTGCCTGCGTCGACGTCGAGCAGACCCAGGACCCGCACCACCACATCGGGGTCCACCTGCACGGGGCGCCGGTCCCCGTCGCGGTAGCTCGTGGCCACCCCGTGCGCCGCCGCAAGTTCGCTCAGCTCGCTGTCCACACCGCTACCCTTCCCCGGGAATCCGCGCCCATGCACACCGGCACCGACGGATGATCACTCTTTGGCCCGTGACCTGCGGCAACACGCTCCCCATTGCTCACCGCCCAGATCAGGATCAGGTGCTAGGTTCCCTGCGGCGGGCTCCCGCAACGCAGGGCGGTCCACCACCGTCCTCCAGGCGCCGGACGCCCGCCGCGGGCGAATGCTGATGCGGAGCGGAGAGCGCCGGGACATGACACAGCTGGCGGGCGGATCATCCACCCGAAGGCCCACCGCGTCCCCGTGCGCCGCACCGGGCGGGGGAGTGCGATGAACACGCTCGTTCTGATCGGGCTGGCGCTCGTCGCCGCCGGGTTCGTGCTGCTCGCCGTGCGGTTGGCGCCGCGCGTGCGCCGGCAGTTCGCGCCCACGCCCACCCAGCCGCGCACGGTCGCCGACCTCGTCCGCCTGCGGCAGGAGAACGCCGCGGCAGCCACCCCGGCCCCTGCACAGGCCGCCGCGCCGAGCCGTTCCGCACCTGCGCCGGACCCCGCACCTGCACCAGCGCCTGCGCCGCAGGCGGCCCAGCCCGAGCCGGCCGCGCCGCCCGCCGAGCCGGAGCAGCCCGCGCCCGCGTTCGTGCCCCCGCCCCCGCGTCCCACCCCGGTCGCGGGACGGGTGCGGCGGGAGGCGGCCGAGCCGCCCTCGGCTCCCCTCGACGGGGACAACTCGCCGTGGCAGCGCGGCGCGCGCATGGCCGTCGGACTGGGCGGCGGGCAGCCGTGGCGGGAACCGCCCGCACCTCCGACGCCCCTGCGCGTCGTGCCGGCCGACCCCGGCGACGAGGAGGCCGCCACGACGCCGACGCAGCGGCCCGCAGCGTCCGGGCCGGTGCGGCTCGTCCCGTCCGCGGCCGAGCCGGCTGAACCCGAGGCCCCCGAGCAGGCGGGCGTGCGGCTCGTGCCCGCGGCGCCGGCCGAGTCGGAGGAAGCGGAGACCGCGGCAGCGGCGCCGGACGACAACGCCCCCGCAGCCGACGCCGAGGAGGCGCCGGAGTCGGGTGCCCCGTCGGATGCGGCCCCGGTCGAGCCCGAGTCCGCAGGCGTGGAGCCGGGTGCCGTGGCGTCGGCGGCGCCGCTGCTCGCGATGGGTGCTGCGGCGGCGGGAGTCGGCTCCCAGGTTCCTGACCCGGTGCCGGGTGACGCGGAGTCGGCGTCGCACGCGGCAGCGCCGGGGGAGGACGCCACGGAGCCCGGTTCGGAAGGTGCGGCGTTGCCCGTGGAGGGCGGCCCGGAGTCGCAGGCGGAGATCGCTGACCCGGCGGCTCCTGGAACGAAGGCAGGGCCGGCGGTGAACCGGGACGCGGTGTGGCTCGCGCCCGAGGTGGCGGGGCAGGGTGTCGCGGAGACGGGTCCGGCGCCCTCGGTGAACGGTGCGGCGGTCGGGGTCGGCCCTGAGCCGGAGGCTCCGGACGAGTCCGGGGTGGACTCGGAGCCTGCTGCCGCGGAGTCGGTGCCCTCGGTGAACGGTGCGGCGGTCGGGGCAGACTCCGAGGCGGACGACGAACAGCCGGGCGTCGTGGAGCCCGGTGCGAATGCGACGCCCGCGGTGAACACCGGCGCGGTGTGGGTCGCCCCGGAAGCGGTGCCGGCCGAGCCCGAGGCCGAGAACCCCGCGCCCGAGTCCGGCGGCGGGGGCGGCGCCGTGGTCGGCGGTCTCACCGCGGCCGCGCTGGGAGGCGCCGCGCTCGCCGCGGGCGCCGCCAGGGTGCGCGGCGCGGAGGTCGACGGCGTTCCGGCCTCGGCGGTGCCGGAGCGGTTCGCCGAGGAAGCGGGTGCACCGATCGAGCAGGACGCGCCCCGCCGCGGCCGGCAGACGCCGGACGAGCGGGCGGCGGAGCAGGCCGCCGCAGATCTCGCCCTGCTGCGGACGTTCGGGGTCGCCGACCGCGAGCTGAGCCCGGAGAGCACGCCCGTGATCGCGATGGAGCGCCCCGCGGACGAGCAGCAGGACGGCCGGGCCGGGGCGGCGCAGCCGGTGCGGTACCGGGTGGTGCGCCGCGACGGCACCGTGGTCAGCGGCGCCACCATCACGTTGCTGGACGACCGCGGCGGCGACGTGGCCGCGGGTGCCGCCGACGCCGAGGGGAGGGGCGAGGTGCTCGCCCCCGGGCCCGGCGGGTACGTGCTCGTGTCCACCGCGGCGGGCCACCAGCCCGGTGCCGTGGCGATCACCGTGGGCGGCGCCGCCACCGAGACCGATGTGCTCATCGCGCGCTCGGCGTCCGTCACCGGAGCGGTCCGCGCCGAGGACGGGCCGGTCGCGGGTGCCCGGGTCACGCTCGTGCAGGACGGCGAGGCCGTCGACGCGGTGGACACCGGCGCCGACGGGACGTACCGGATCAAGGACATCGGGGCCGGCGAGTACGGGCTGTCGGTGGCCGCGCCGGGGCGCGAGCCGGTCACGGCGGTGCTCGAGGTGCCGGAGGAGGCCGAGGTGCGCCACGACGTCGAGCTCCGGCCGGCAGCGCCGATCGCAGACTCCGACATGGTCGACGACGACGCCCTGACCGGCTTGCGTTGACCTCCCGGTCATGGCGCACCAGCGGATCGAGGGCCGCCTCCCCGGTGCGGGTGGCGTGGAGCTGTTCTGGCAGGGCTGGCTCCCCGCGGGCGACGCGCGCGGGGTCGTGCTGATCTGCCACGGCCTCGGCGAGCATTCCGGGCGTTACGACACCGTGGTGGAGGCGCTCGTCCCCGACGGCTGGGCCGTGTACGGCGTCGACCACCGCGGGCACGGCCGGTCCGGCGGGCGGCGGGCCCACCTGCGGCGCTACGCCGACTGGCTGGACGACCTCGACGCCTTCCGCCGCACCGTCGTCGCCCGCCACCCCGGGCTGCCGGTGTTCCTGCTCGGCCACAGCATGGGCGGCCAGATCGCGCTGGCCTACGCGCTCGACCACCAGGCCGACCTCGCCGGCCTGGTCCTCTCCGCGCCCGCGCTCGCGAACAGCAGCGTGCCGAAGCCGGTGGTCGGGGTGCTCCGGACGATGGGGAAGGTGGTGCCGACGTGGCGACCCGTCGGCATCGACGCCACGAAGATCAGCAAGGACCCCGCGGTCTACGCCGCCTACCGGGACGACCCGCTCGTACACCACGGCCGGCCCACGCTGCGCCTGTCGAGCGCGCTCGTCGGGCAGTTCGAGGTGCTCCCCGACCGGGCCCGTGACCTGCGGATCCCGGTGCTCCTGCAGCAGGGCGCGCTGGACTCGCTCGTGGATCCCTCCGGCTTCCGGCGGCTGGAGGCCGCCTGCGGCTCCCCGGACCTCACCGTGCACTGGTACGAGGGCCTGTGGCACGAGATCTACAACGAACCCGAGCGCGACCTCCCGCTCGGGGACCTGCGCCAGTGGCTCGCCGCCCACGCGAGATCCTCCTGATCGCCCTCGCGACGGCGCGCAGCCGGATCTCGGAATGATCGATCGCTCCGAGGTCGGGGGTCCCCGCCCTCGGGAGGGCGGTGCGGCGGATCTCGGAACGATCTGCGCCGGGGAGGGAACCGGGTCGCCGTGGCCGGCGTCGGTGCAGGTCATGTCGATCAACGTGCGCGAACCGTTCCGCGGAACCGAGGCCGTCGCCGTCGGGCTCGTCACGCCCAAGGTGTTGCGCGGCCCGAGGTTCCACCGGCTGTTCACCGGGATCTACGTCCACGCCGAGGTCCCGATCACCTTCGAGGTCCGCTCACGTGGGGCGTACCTGCTCCTCGACGGCCGCGGCGCGCTCGGCGGGTTCTCCGCGGCGGAGCTGCTCGGAGCGTCGTGCGAACCGGTCGGTGCCCCCGCCGAGGTCGTGACGCCCCGCTCGCTCGCGACACGCCGGGGTCTCGTCGTGCGGCACGACGAGCTCGCGGCGGACGAGGTCGCCGAAGCGCACGGGTGCGCCGTGACCGGTCCGGCGCGCACGGCCTACGACCTGGCGCGCCGGCTGCCGCTGGTCGAGGCCGTGGTGGCGCTGGACGCGCTGGCGTACGCCAAGAGGTTCGCTCCCGCGGACGTCCTGGTGTTGGCGCGCCGCCACCTGGGCAGCCGCGGGAGCGCCCGGCTTCCGGAGGTGGTGGCGTTGTCGACCAGGCTCGCCGAGTCGCCCATGGAGTCGCGCATCCGGATGGCGCTGCACGTCGCCGGGCTGCCGCCGCCCGTGTTGCAGCACCCGGTCGGCCCGTACCGGCTCGACATGGCCTACCCGGAGCTGATGGTGGCCGTGGAGTACGACGGCCGCGAGCACCTGGACCCCGATCGGGCTCTCCGTGACCTGCACCGCGCCACCTACCTCGGGCGTCGTGGGTGGACCGTGCTCCGGTTCCGCGCTGCGGTGGTGCTGGGCCGACCCTGGCGGATCGCCGCCGACGTGCGGGACGCGCTTCGCCGGGCCGCGCGGCCGACCTGATCGTTCCGAGATCGGCCCCACCGCCCTCCCGAGGGCGATGACCCCGATCTCGGATCGATCGATCACTGCGAGATCGGCGTCGTCGCCCTACCGAGGGCCCTCCGGCGGATCTCGGAATGATCGCAACTGCCCGGACATTCCGGCGCCCGGTCCCGGGCCGTGGGAGCGAGTGGAAATCGCGCGGCGGGTTGTGGTCACATACGCGCATGTCGCCCGCCGCCGTCCTCGGAGAGATCTGGGGTTCACGTCGCGCGGACGCGTTCGACCAGTGCTGTCGCCCGAGCTGACCGTCCCCGTCCGCTCGCACGTCGACCACTGGAGAAACCCGGTGCTCCTGCACGCCCCCACGCCCATCGCCCTCGGCGACCTCAGCGCACTGACCCGCGACATCGCCGCCGAGGTGCGCGCGGGCCTGCACCCCGTGCACGTCGACCCCGACCGCCGCTGGTACCGCCTGCTGCGCAGCGACGCCTACGTGGACGTGTGGCTGATCAGCTGGGCCACCGAGCAGAACGCCGAGCTGCACGACCACGCCGGGTCTCTCGGGGCGCTCACGGTGGTGTCCGGCAGCCTCGTGGAGCAGCGTTGGACGGGCCACGAACTGCGCGAGCGGCAGGTGCGGGCCGGGCGGAGCCTCGGCTTCCCGCTGGGCCACGTGCACGACGTGCGCAACACCGAGGAGACGCCCGCGGTGTCGGTGCACGCGTACTCACCGCCGCTGACGGCGATGTCGTACTACGCGGTGGAGCCGGGCGCACGGCTGCGGCGGACGCGTAGCGTGCTCGTCGAGTCCGGTTCCTCGGAGGGAGTGGGATGACCACGGTCCACGACCTGCTGGCGGCGGCCCGGGTCCGGCTCGACCGGCCCGACCCGCGGCGCGCCGCCGAACTGGTGCGGGGTGGCGCCTTCCTCGTCGACACCCGCCCGGGCTGGCAGCGCGCCGACGAGGGTGAGCTGCCGGGCGCGCTCGTGATCGAGCGCAACCACCTCGAGTGGCGGCTCGACCCGGCCTCGGACGCCCGCATCCCGGAGGCGGTCGACCACGACGTCACCTGGATCGTCGTGTGCTCCGAGGGGTACAGCTCGAGCCTCGCCGCCGCGTCCCTGCAGGACCTCGGCCTGCGCAACGCCACGGACCTGGACGGCGGCTACAAGGCCTGGAAGGCGACCTTCGGCTAGGCCTCGCGCCCAGCCGTGGCCGCCGCGCCCCAGCGGAGTGCCAGCAAGGTGGCCATGCTGGCGTATTACGCCAGTAAAGCCACCATGCCGGCATCGCGAGGCGGGGGCGTGGGCGCCGGGGCCTACGGCTCGAAGAGCTCCACCAGGTTGCCGGCCGGGTCCTGCAGCAGGGCTTGCCGCCCGCCCCGCCCGGCGATGATGTCGCTGCGGAAGGACGCCCCGGCCTTCCGCAGCTTCTCGACGGTGCCGTCGAGGTCGTCGACCTCGATCTGGAACCTGTTCCAGCCGCCCGGCGCGGGCACGCTCCCGTCGGCCATCGCCTGCCCGGCGCCACCCGCTCCCGGCGCGTTGAGCAGGAGCGTGAGCGACTCGCGGGCGAGCATCGCGAAGCCGGGCGCCGGCCGCATCTTCTGCTCGAAGCCGAGGTGGTTGGTGTAGAAGTCGACGGCCTTGTCCACGTCGTCGACGATGTACCGCACGCTGACCATGCGCCGACGCTACGAGCGCACGGCCTCCCGTGGCTTCTCCTGGCTTGCGGTCTCGTGCAGCGCCTCGACGAGCCGGGCGAGCTCCGGTACGGCGGCGGCGGTGTCGAGCGCTTCCTTGAGCGTGGCGTCGTGCACCGGCCGGGCGCGTTCGAGCAGGTCGCGGCCCTGGTCGGTGATCTGGCTGTAGATGCCGCGGCGGTCGTCGGGGCAGAGGAACCTGCTGAGCAGGCCGCGGTTCTCCAGCCGGGTGACGAGCCGGGTGGTGGCGCTCTGCGAGAGCGCGGCGGCCCGGGACACCTGCTGCATCCGCATGTGCCAGCCGTCCTGGCGGGCGAGGGTGTCGAGCACCGTGTACTCGACGACGGACAGGCCGAACTCGGCCTGTAGCGCCTTCTCGAGCGCCTCCTCCAACCGGCCGTGGAGTGCGGCGAGCGTGCGCCAGCCCTGCGCCCGCACCTCGACCGCGTCGTCGGCGATCGCCATGCGCCACCTCCCTTGTGCGCACCACCATACCCGCTTGCAGCAATAGCCCGCGTGTGCAACTGTTGCGAACGCGCTATACCGGCGCATGCCATCTTGGAGGTCGTCTTCTCATGCCGCTCGCTCTGCTGGCCCTCGCCATCAGCGCCTTCGCCATCGGCACCACGGAGTTCGTGCCGACCGGCCTGCTCCCCGAGATCGCCGCCGACTTCCACGTGGACATCCCCGCCGCAGGCCTGCTCGTCTCCGGCTACGCGCTGGGCGTGTTCGTCGGGGCTCCGCTGCTCTCGGCGGCCGCCGCCCCGCTCCGGCGCAAGCCCGTGCTGCTCGCGCTGCTCGGCCTGTTCGTCATCGGCAACATCGGGTCCGCGCTCGCGCCCGACTACGCGCTGATGATGGTCAGCCGCGTGGTCGCCTCGCTGTGCCACGGCGCGTTCTTCGGCGTCGGCTCGGTCGTTGCCGCAGGGCTCGTCGCGCCGCAGCGCCGGGCCGCCGCGATCGCGATGATGTTCACCGGGATCACCCTCGCCAACGTGGTCGGCGTGCCGCTCGGCACGCTGCTCGGCCAGGCGTTCGGCTGGCGCAGCACGTTCTGGGTGGTGGCCGCGCTCGGCGTGCTCGGCGCCGTCGGCGTGCTCGCGCTCGTGCCCGACCGCCCGGCCGACCCCGCGGCGAGCCTGCGCGCCGAGCTGTCGGCGTTCCGCCGTCCCCAGGTGTGGCTGGCCCTGGGGATGACCGCGCTCGGCTTCGGCGGCGTGTTCGCGTCGTTCACCTACGTCGCGCCGCTCATGGTCGACGTCGCCGGCTTCCCGGCGAGCGCGCTCACGTGGCTGGTGCTGCTGTTCGGCGCGGGCCTGGTCGTCGGGAACTTCGTCGGCGCCAGGTTGGCCGACCGCGCACTCATGCCCGCGATCATCGGTACGACCGCCGCCCTCGCCGTTGCCCTGACGGTCTTCACCGTCACCGTGCATTCGCCGATCCCGGCCGCGATCACGCTGTTCCTGGTGGGCGCCGCCGCGTTCGCGACCGCACCCGGCCTGCAGACCAGGGTGATCGACGCCGCGGGCACCGCGGGCACCATGGCCTCCGCCGCCAACATCGGGGCGTTCAACCTCGGCAACGCCGTCGGCGCCGCGCTCGGCGGCCTCGTGATCGGCGCCGGGTTCGGGTTCCCCGCGGCCAACCTCGTCGGCGCGGCCATGGCCGCCGGCGGGGTCGCGGTCGCCGTCGTCTCCGTGGTGCTCGACCGGCGCCGCGTCCCCGTCACCGTCTGAGGAGAACACCCATGACCGGAACCGCGCTCGTCGTCGGCGCCCGCGGCGTCATCGGCGGCACGCTCGCCGAGCACCTCGCCGGCCTGCCCGGCTGGGAGGTCGTCGGCCTCTCGCGCCGCGGCGGGCCCGCCGACGGGCCGGTGCGCCACGTGGCCGCCGACCTGTTCGACCCCGCGTCGGTGCGGGACGCCCTTCGCACCCACCCCGGCATCACGCACGTGTTCTACGCCGCCTACCAGGACCGGCCGACCTGGTCGGAGCTGGTCGAGCCGAACGTGACGATGCTGCGCACCGTCCTCGACGCCGAGCTCCCGGAGCTGCAGCACGTCAGCCTGATGCAGGGCTACAAGGTCTACGGCGCGCACCTCGGCCCGTTCTCGACGCCCGCGAAGGAGAGCGACCCGCCGCACATGCCGCCGGAGTTCAACGTCGACCAGCAGCGGCTCGTGGAGGAGCGCGCGGCCGCCGCCGGGTGGACGTGGTCGGCGATCCGGCCGTCGGTGGTGGCGGGCTTCGGGCTGGGCAACCCGATGAACCTCGGTGTCGTGCTCGCGGTGTACGCGTCGATCAGCAAGGAGCTCGGCGTCCCGCTGCGGTTCCCGGGGAAGCCGGGCGCGTACGACGCGCTGCTGGAGCTGACCGACGCGGGCCTGCTCGCCGAGGCCACGGTGTGGGCCGCCACCGACCCGGCGTGCGCGAACGAGGCGTTCAACATCGCCAACGGCGACCTGTTCCGCTGGAACCGGATGTGGCCGGTCGTCGCCGACGCGTTCGGACTCGAGCTCGCGCCGCCGCTGCCGATGTCGCTGCAGGACGTGATGGCGGACAAGGAGCCGGTGTGGGACGCGATGGTCGCGCGGCACGGGCTCGCCCCCACCCCGTACGCGGACGTGTCGTCGTGGGCGTTCGGCGACTTCGTCTTCTCCTGGGGCTACGACATGTTCGCCGACACCTCGAAGTCACGGCGGTTCGGCTTCCACCGCTACGTCGACACCGAGGCCATGCTGCTCGGACTGTTCGACGACCTGCGCAAGCGGCGGATCATTCCCGGGTAACGTCCGCGGGCATGGGTGAGCTGGAGCGCTCGGTCGCCGGGAGCACCGCGACCGACAGCAGCGTGGCCGTGGCCGGGAGCGTGGCCACCGCGGGGAGTGTGGCCGTGGCCGGGAGCGTCGCGACGGCCGGCAGCGTCGGGGTGGCGGGCAGCGTCGCGACGTCCGGGAGCGCCGCGGTGGCCGGGAGTGTGGCCACCGCGGGCAGCGTCGCGATCGCCGGCTCGGTGCTGACGCTGCTCAGCGTGGCGCTGGCCGCGTGCATCGCGTGCCTGGGCTGCGTGGCCTGCCGCCGCTGCGTGGCCTGCGTCGGGTGCGTCGACTGCGTGGGCTGCGTCGGGTGCGTGGGCTGCGTGGGCCTGCGCGGCGCCGTCGGGCAGGTCGGCGTGCGCGCCTAGCGGCGGGGGCCCGCAGGTGGACCTGCGGGCGTCGATCAAGGGGAAATGGTCGCTAGATGATCTCTGGGAGCGACCACTTGCCCTCTGATCGCCGTGAGACCTCCGACTCCGCCCCTCCGGGGGAGGCCGGCCCCGCAAAAAGGAGGCAGGATCGTTGTTCCGGCGCAAAACCCGACACGAGGAGTCGGAAAACGCGCCAAGCCGGCGATCATGATGAGGGCCTCACGGGGCGCGCAGCGCCTCCTCGATCGCGGCGGCGTTGCGGTCGAACCACGCCATGGCCCGCTCCTGGCGCGCGGCGGCCTCCGGGGTCCAATAGGCCGCGAAGCCGGGCACGCCGCGGGCGGCGCCGTCGCGCACGATCTCCTGCATCCAGACGTGGGAGTCGCGCAGCGCGGGCAGGAACGCCTCCCGGCCCGCGTCGTCGAGCCCGTAGGAGTCCACCAGGATCCGGGTGCGCTCGAGTTCGCGGCCGCGCCGGGAGTCGTCGGTGTCGACCGGGTCGCGCAGCGGCGCCCACAGCCGGGCGGCGGCCGCGACGTCCCAGACCGGCGAGCCCGGCCCTGCGAGGTCGAAGTCGATCAACGCGACGGCCTCTCCCGCGCGGAACACCACGTTGTCGAGGTTCGGATCGTTGTGGGCGATGCCGCGGCCGTCGAACGGTGCGGGCGCCGGGTGCGACCAGTGGTAGGGCGCGGGGTCGAACGCAGCCACGGCGTCGTGGAAGCGGCGCAGGAGCCGCCCGACGCTGCGCAGGGCGTGGTCGGTGAGACCCCAGGCCGGTGCCGGGGCGGTGACGGCGTGGCCGGGCACGTAGCTGAGCACCTCCCGGCCCGCGTCGTCGACGCCGAGCACGCGCGGCGCCCCGTCGAACCCGACGTCCTCGAGGTGGCGCAGCAACGCGTGGGTGGCGCTGCTGGTGGGGCGCAGCGGACGGCGCACCGTGTCGCCGACCCGGTGGACACGGCCGCGGTTGGCCGTGCCGCCCAGGAGCGGCACCTCCATCGTCAGGCCCCCGCTCTCACGACGACGCGGCGGCGATCAGCAGCTCGGCCAGGGTCGAATGCGTCACCAGGCTGTTGACCATCCCACCCCGCACGGCCGCGAGCACGGCGTGCACCTTGGCGCGTCCGTACACGATCGCGATCACCTCGGGTACCGCCCGCATCTGGTCGGCGGTGATGCCGATCATCCGCTCGGTGAGGTCGGAGCGCACGGGGTTGCCGTCGGCGTCGACGAGCACGCCGGAGATCTCGGCGCACACGCCTTGGCGCGCCAGCTCGCGACGCTCGGCCTCGCCGGTGGCGTCGAAGAGTGTGGACTGCTCGGGTTCCCACGCGCCGACGCCCGCGACGGCCCGGGTGACCGACCCGATGCGGGAGAAGGCCTGCGCGACCTCGGGCTGGCGCCGCAGGGCCTGCGCGGTGGCGGCGTCGGGCACCGACATCGGGGCGTAGAAGAAGTAGGCGGGCCCACCCGCCACCCGGGCCACGTCACGGACGACGTCGATCGAGCTGTCGTCCACCCCGGGTCGGGCCAGCGCACCGGTGAGCTGCACGACGGGCACGGGCGCGAGCCGTTGCAGCGCGGTGGCCATCGAGCTGACCGACCGGGCCCAGGACAGCCCGAGCACGTCGTCGGGCGTGACGATCTCGGTGAGCAGGTCGGCCGCGGCCGCGCCGAGGTGGGCGCGCATCGTGGCGGGCAGGTCGTCGGGCGTGTCGGTGACCACGCAGTGCTGCAGGCCTAGCGTGGACATCAGCCGGTCGGACAGCTCGACGTCGACGGATCCGGGGTGGCCGATCTCGATGCGGACGAGGCCGCTGCTGCGTGCGTCCTCGAGCAGGCGGGCGACCTTGAACCGGCTGAGTGCGAACTCCTGGGCGATCTCGACCTTGGAGCGGCCGTCGAGGTAGTACCGGCGTGCGACCGATGCCGTGAGCACGAGCTGGGCCGGCCCGCGCGCCCCGCTGTCGATCGCCACTTCCGCCTCCGTGTTGCTTGCCTCCGCTGCGCTCCGGCGGACTTGCGGGCCCTCGGGCCCCGTCTTGTTCCTCCGGTGCTCGGTCGCTCGTTCCTCGCTCCCTGCGCGCCTCCCCCGCAAGACAGCGCCGCCCGCAACTGTCGCTCATATGAGCGGAACTTCGCCCATTCTTCCACAAGCCATTGAGTTGCGGTCGGCTCGTTGCCACACTCTGATCGTGTGATCGGGGCTGTGCTCATCTGAGCACCAAAGCCGGAGGGACGCAATGAAGCGATCGAGCGTGCGAACAGCACTGCTCTCCCTCATCGTGCTGCTGACGAGCACTGCCTGCGCCGGGTGGGGCGGCAGCGTCGGGGGCGGTGGGGCGAACAGCATCAACGTGCTGATGGTCAACAACCCGCAGATGGTGGACCTGCAGAGGTTGACGGCCGAGCACTTCACCGAGCAGACGGGCATCCACGTCAACTTCACGGTGCTGCCCGAGAACGACGTGCGCGACAAGATCAGCCAGGAGTTCTCCAGCCAGGCGGGCCAGTACGACGTGGCGTCGCTGTCCAACTTCGAGATCCCGATCTACGCCCGCAGCGGCTGGATCGCGCCGATGGACCCCTTCATCGCGAACGACCCGGCGTTCGACCAGGCCGACATACTGCCGTCGATGACCGAGTCCCTGAAGGGGCCCGACGGCCAGATCTACGGCCAGCCCTTCTATGGCGAGTCGTCGTTCCTGATGTACCGCGCCGACGTGCTCCAGGCCGCGGGGATCACGATGCCCGAGCAGCCCACGTGGCCGGAGGTGGCCGACATCGCGGCCCGGCTCGACGGTGTGCAGCCGGGCATGGCCGGGATCTGCCTGCGCGGCCAGCCGGGTTGGGGCCAGGTCTTCGCGCCGCTCACCACGGTGGTCAACACGTTCGGCGGCACCTGGTTCACGCAGGACTGGCAAGCGCAGGTGAACGCGCCGGAGTTCCGCGAGGCCGTGCAGTTCTACGTCGACCTGGTGCGCGAGCACGGCGAGGCGGGCGCCCCGCAGGCCGGGTTCACCGAGTGCCTGAACAACATGATCCAGGGCAACGCCGCCATGTGGTACGACGCCACCTCCGCGGCGGGCTCGTTGGAGGCCGCCGACTCGCCGGTGCGCGGCAAGATGGGCTACGCCCCGGCGCCCGTGGTCGAGACCGACAGCGCGGGCTGGCTGTACGCGTGGTCGTGGGGCATCCAGGCCGCCAGCGAGAAGCAGGACGCCGCGTGGAAGTTCATCTCGTGGGCGTCGAGCAAGGAGTACGAGCAGCTGGTCGGCGAGCAGGTCGGCTGGTCCGACGTGCCCGCGGGCAAGCGGGCGTCCACCTACGAGAACCCGCAGTACGTGGCCGAGGCGGGCGCCTTCGCCGAGCAGACGAAGCACGCCATCGAGACCGCCGACCCGCGCAACCCCGGCGTGCAGCCGCGGCCGGCGCTCGGCATCCAGTTCGTCGGGATCCCGGAGTTCCCCGACCTGGGCACGCAGGTGTCGCAGGAGGTGAGCTCGGCGATCGCCGGGCTGGTGACGGTGGACGAGGCCCTCGAGCGGGGTCAGGAACTGGCCGACGACGTTGCGGAGCGGTACCGCTCCCGGGCGGAGGGGCAGTCATGAGTACAGCGGTGGAACCGCGTACCGGGCCCTCGTGGAACCGGTCGAAGGAGGAGAAGGCCGCGCTGCGTCACGCGGGTGACTGGGCGCGTCGCGCCCCGCTCCTGCCCGCGCTGATCTTCCTGATCATCGTGACGCAGCTGCCGTTCGTCGGCACGCTGGTCATCTCGTTCATGAACTGGAACGCCTACTACCCCGACGAGGTGGGGTTCGCCGGGTTCGACAACTACCGGCGGGTGCTCACCGACGTCACCACCCGCGACTCGATCGTCACCACGATCGTGCTCACGGTGTCGGTGGTGCTGGTCAGCCTCATCCTGGGCCTCGCGATCGCGCTGCTGCTGGACCGCGCGTTCCGTGGCCGCGGGGTCGTCCGCACGATGATGATCACGCCGTTCCTGATCGTGCCCGTGGCCGCGGCGCTCGTGTGGAAGCACGCGCTCTACAACCCGGAGTACGGCCTCTTCAACGGCGTGCTGACCTGGATCTTCGGAGAGAACGCCCCGCAGCCGGACTGGATCTCCACGATGCCGCTCACGGCCGTGGTGGCCTCCCTGGTCTGGCAGTGGACGCCGTTCATGATGCTGATCCTGCTGGCGGGGTTGCAGAGCAAGCCGCTCGACGTGATCGAGGCGGCGAAGATCGACGGCTGCACGTCGTGGCAGATCTTCCGCCACATGACACTGCCGCACCTGCGCCAGTACCTGGAGCTGGGTGCCCTGCTCGGGTCGATCTACATCGTGCAGAACTTCGACGCCGTCTTCACGATCACCTCGGGTGGCCTGGGCACGGCGAACCTGCCCTACACGATCTACCAGATCTTCTACAACGCGCACGACTACGGCCGCGCCTCGGCCGCCGGCGTCATCGTGGTGATCGGCACGATCATCATCGCCACGTTCGCGCTGCGCACCGTGTCGTCGCTGTTCCGCGAGGAGGGGGCCCGATGACCGCCACCCTGGAAGCGCCGCCCACCGCGGCCCCGCGGGTCAACCCGCCGGCCCGCAACCCCGTGGGCAGCCTGCTCACGATCCTGGCCTGGGTCGTCGGCGTGCTGTTCGTGCTGCCGGTGCTGTGGATGCTCCTCACCTCGCTGCACAGCGAGGAGAACGCGGCCACCAACCCGCCGTCGCTGTTCGCGCCGCTCACGCTCGAGGGCTACGCGAACTTCTTCGGCGCCGAGACCGGCACGAGCCCGTGGCCGTCGCTGCTGAACTCGCTCACCGCGAGCGTGCTGTCCACGGCGCTGGTGCTGGTGCTCGCGATCCCGGCGGCGTACGCGCTGTCGATCCGGCCGGTGCGCAAGTGGACGGACGTGCTGTTCTTCTTCCTGTCCACCAAGATGCTGCCGGTGGTGGCGGGCCTGCTGCCCGTCTACCTGATCGCGCAGAGCATCGGGATGCTCGACAACATCTGGTTGCTGATCATCCTGTACACGTCGATGAACCTGCCGATCGCGGTGTGGATGATGCGGTCGTTCCTCGCCGAGGTGCCGGTGGAGGTGCTCGAGGCGGCGTCGATCGACGGGTGCAGCCTGACCCGCACGCTGCGCACGGTCGTCGTGCCGATGGTGCTGCCGGGGATCGCGGCCACGTCGCTGATCTGCTTCATCTTCAGCTGGAACGAGCTGCTGTTCGCCCGGGTGCTCACCGCGACGGTGGCGCAGACCGCACCGGTGTTCCTCACCGGCTTCGTCACCAGTCAGGGCCTGTTCCTGGCCACGGTGTGCGCGGCGTCGGTCGTGGTGTCGCTGCCGGTGCTCATCGCCGGGTTCGCGGCGCAGGACAAGCTCGTGCAGGGGTTGTCGCTGGGCGCCATCAAGTAACTGGACATCACGTCCGGTTCAGGAGTAGAAGTGGTCGTAGTGTCCACTTCTACTCCTGGAGGCTGCCGTGCCCGGCCTGCTGCACCTGGACGCCAGCGCGCGTTCCCGCTCGCTGTCCCGCCGCCTCGGCGCACGTTTCGCCGACCGCTGGCGCGCCGCCCACCCGGACGCGCCCTACGTCCACCGCGACCTCGCCGCCGACCCCGTCCCGTTCATCGGCGAGGCGTGGACGGAACTGTGCGACGAGGTGATGCGGCGGGGCCTCACAGAGCCCCGCCGGTACGCCGAGGTCGTCGGCACGCCGGCGCAGCGCGCGGCCTGGGCCGTGGTGGCGCCGTTGCTCGACGAGCTGCTCGCCGCGGACGTCGTGCTGGTGGCGACCCCGATGTACAACTTCTCGGTCCCCGCCGCGCTCAAGGCCTGGATCGACCAGGTCACGTTCCCGCGGATGTCGCTCGCCGGCACCAGGTTCATCGTGGTCTGCGCGCGGGGTGGCGCCTACCAGCCGGGCACGCCCCGAGCGGCCGTCGAGCACGCCACCACCTACCTGCGCGACTTCTTCGACGGACACTTCGCGGTGACCGAGGTCGACGTCGTGGCGGCCGAGCTGGTCAACTCCCTCGTCGACCCCCGGCTCGCGGACCGGCGGGCCGAGCACGAGGCGTCGCTGGTGGCGGCCGAGGCCGAGGTCGACCGCCTGGCGGCCCGCGCCGTCGTCGCGGCGTGAGCGGGGGAACGAGCGGTGCGACGGGGACGCGTGTGAACGGCTGGCTGTGGCTGCTCGCCGCGGGGGTGGTCGAGATCGCCTGGGCGCAGAGCATCCCGCCGACGAAGGGGCTCACCCGGTTCTGGCCGAGCGTGCTGTGCGTCGCGCTGTGCGTGGCGATCATCGTGCTGCTGGCCCGGGCCACGCTCGACGGCGTGCCGGTCAGCACGGCCTACATCGTCTTCACCGGGATGGGGGCGGCCGGTGCGGTACTGCTCGGGCTCGCGGTGCACCACGACCCGCTCACGCCGGCTCGGCTCGGCGCGCTGGCGCTCATCACGGGCGGTGTGCTGCTCGCCCACGCGAGCGCGTCCTGGCCGGGACTAACCTGAGCCGGTGGAGGCCGTCGAGTACCCGCGCGTGGGCGCGCCGCCCACCGAGCGCGCCGACGCCGCCCGCAACCGGGCCCGCGTCCTCGCGGCCGCCGCGGAGATCTTCCGCCGCACCGAGGACCCGCGCTCCGTCACGATGGACGACATCGCCCGCGCCGCGGGCGTCGGCCGGGCCACGCTGTACCGGCGCTACCCGGACGTCTCGTCGGTGGCCGCCGCGTTGCTCGGCGAGCACGAGCGGGTGGTGCAGGAGGAGTTGCTGCGGGGTGAGCCGCCGCTGGGGCCCGGCGCCGCGCCCGCCGAGCGGCTGGCGGCGTTCTACGCGGCGATGGTCGAGCACCTCGAGCGGCACCTGCCCCTGCTGCTCGCCGAGGACGCCGGGGCGGCGCGGTTCACGGTCGGTTCCTACGGTTTCTGGCGCGCGCACGTGCGGGCGCTGCTGGTGGAGGCGGCCGCCCCGGAACCGGACGCGCTGGTGGACGTGCTGTTGGCGCCCCTCGCCCCGGAGGTGTTCCGCCACCAGCGCACGAACGGGGTGACGCCGGAGCAGATCACCGCGGCCCTCGCCCACCTGGCCCGCCAGGTCCTCCCGAGCGGTGTTGCCAGTGATCGATGATCACTCCATCATGTGACGGATCACCCGCAGGCCGTGATGGACGGAGACAGATGACCGACGCAGGGCCGGCTCAGCGGACCGTCGACGTCAGGCTCGAGCTGCAGCCCGACCCGGAGTCGAGCCCGGAGGAACGGGAGCTGGCCGTCCGGCGGCTGCGCCGCGAGCTGTCCGAGATCGACCTCGACACCGACCTCGACGTCGTGCGGACGGGCGGCGCGCCTGCCGTCCCGCCGGGTTCGAAGGCGGCCGACCCGGTCACCATCGGCGCGATCGTCCTGGCGATGAGCGCCTCCGGCGGTGTCTTCGCCGCGGTCGTGGAGACGATCAAGGACTGGCTGAACCGCCAGGCGGACCGCCACCGGATCACGCTCACGGTCGACGGTGACACCATCGAGCTGGCGCGCGCCACCGCGGAGGAGCGCGAGACGCTGGTCGAGGCGTTCGTCCGCCGCCACTCCGCGCACTGACCCGGTGGGCAGGCGCCTGGCGTTGCTGATCGCCACGCAGGAGCACGACGACCCCGCGCTGCGCCGGCTCACCGCCCCGGCCGCGGACGTGGAGGCGCTCGCCGCCGTGCTGCGGGACCCGCGGATCGCGGGGTTCGAGGTCGACGTGCTGATAGACGAACCGCACCACCGGGTGGGCGAGGCGATCGGCGAGCTGTACCGCGACCGCCGCCGCGACGACCTCACCCTGCTGTACTTCACCGGCCACGGCCTCAAGGACGACGACGGCAGGCTGTACCTCGCGACGTCCAACACCCGCCGGGACAGCCTGCTGTTCACCTCGCTGCCCGCCGCGCAGCTCGACCAGGCGCTGGAGGGCTGCGCGTCGCGGCAGAAGGTCGTCGTGCTCGACTGCTGCTACAGCGGCGCGTTCCCGGCCGGTCGCGGGATCAAGGCGGCCGGCGACGTCCACGTGCTCGAGAGGTTGCAGGGCACGGGCCGTGTGGTGCTCACGGCGTCGGACGCGGCGCAGTACTCGTTCGAGGGCGACCGGGTGCACGGCAGCGCGACGCAGTCGGTGTTCACCCGGCACCTCGTCGACGGGCTCCGCGAGGGCACCGCCGACCTCGACGGGGACGGGGACATCACCGTCGACGAGCTCTACAGCTACGTCCACGACCGCGTCGTGGAGGAGATGCCCCGGCAGCGGCCCAAGAAGAAGAGCGACGTCCAGGGGCACATCGTCATCGCCCGCAACGTGGCCTGGACGGCCCGGCCGCCTGCCCCGCCCGGGAGTCCGCAGCCGCGCGGTGACGCGCCGGGCGTCGAACCGGCGCCGGAACCGGGCCGGTCGCGGCGACGTCCGGCCCTGGTCGCAGGCGCTCTGGCGCTCGGCACTGCGACCGGGCTGATCATCGCCTCCACACTCGTCCCGGACGGTGCCGCCGGTGGCGGGAACGAACCCCCGCCGGCCGGCGAGCCGGCCATCGGCACCATCGGCACCATCGGCGCGATCACGGTCGGCCCCGACCCCGGGGGGATCGACTTCTTCAACGACCGCGACGGCGGGCGGCGTGCCGCCGTCGCGGTCGGCGTCGGGTTCACGCTCGTGGACACCGGCAACAACGTCGTGGACGAGACCCTCGACCTCGAGAGTCGGGGTGCCGACATCGCGGTCGCGCTGGGGAACAGCCGAACCTGTGTCGCGACGGACGAGGGCCTGGTCGTGCTCGATTCGAACCCCTCGACGCCTCAGGTCCTCGGCGTCGCGCTCGAGGGCGAAGAGGTCCAGAGCGTGGTGGCCGCACCCGACGGGGACCGCGTGTACGCCACGACGCCGTCGGGAGTGACCGCCGTGGACGTGCGGACCGGCGCCGTCACCCCGATCGACGACGGAGCAGGACGGAAGCCCGGGCTGGAGGTCAGCCCGGACGGGGCGCGGATCTACGTGGCGAACGCCGACCACGACCTGGTCTCGGTGATCGACCCCGCCACCGCGACCTCGGAGCGCACCATCGCGACCGGTCCCTTCACCCTCGACGTCGCGCTCAGCCCGACCAGCCCCACCGGTTACGTCGCCCAGGCGTCGGCGGTCGGGGTCTTCGCCACCGACGGCACCACACCCGCGTTCACGACCATCCCCGTCCCGGGCGGGGACGTCGTGCAGGCCGTCGCCGTCACGCCCGACGGACGCCGGGTCTTCGCCGTGACGCGCGGCGGCGGCCGCGTGATCGAGATCGATGCCGGCACCCGGACGGTCACGCGCGCGTCGGATCCCGACAGCGCCGTCACCGCGGCCGACATCGCGGTGACCGACACCCACGCGTACGTCAGCGATCGGGCCTCGGGCCGCCTGATCGTGCTCGACATCTCCGGCGGCTGACCCCGGCCGCCGACGCCGCGCGGTTGCTCGGGGCCCCACCGGTCGTGGCCCGCAGCGCGCCGTACCCCAACGACTTCCCCGCGCTGACCGGACGGGCTCGAGTCGTCAGGGCTGCACGTGCACGCCGACGCCCGGCCCGAGCGGGATGCCGAACGCGTAGAACACGGTCAGGACCAGCACCCACGCCACCCAGAACGGCACCACGAAGGGCACCATCTTCGCGATCACCGTGCCCAGCCCGGCGTTCGGCTGGTAGCGCCGCACGAAGGTCAGCAGCACGATCATGTACGGGTTGAGCGGGGTCATCACCTGCGTAGCCGCGTCGCCCACGCGGAACGCGCCCTGGATGAACGCGGGCTCGTAGCCCAGGAGCAGGAACATCGGCACGAACACGCTCGCCATCAGCGTCCACAGGCTGGAGCCGGACACGACGAACAGGTTGAGCAGCGAGGCCAGCACGACGAACCCGAGGATCGCCGGGTAGCCGGTGAGGCCGATCGCCCGCAGCAGGTCGGCACCCGAGACCGCGAGCCACGCGCCGATGTTCGTCCAGGCGAAGAGCGCGATGAACTGGCCGAGGATGAACGCCAGCACGATGAACCCGGAGAGGTCCTTCAACGCCCGGCCCATCAGCGCCGGCACGTCCGAGCCCCGGCGGATGGTGCCCGCAGCGATGCCGTAGGCGAGCGCGGGCACGAAGAACGCCAGGAACACGAGCGTGACCACCGAGTCCAGCAGCGGGGACTTCGGCAGGTAGCCGCCGGTCTCGTTGCGCAGCGGGGAACCCGGTACGAGCACCAGCACGAGCACCGCCGCCGTGAGCACGAGCAGCGCGACCCCGGCGAGGCGCAGCCCGCGCCGCTCGGCCGTGGTGACGGTGGAGCTCGTCGGTTCGGCCGTCGGGTCGTCCGGCGTGGGAGCCGGCCGGTCGTCCTCCTCGACCTCGGTGTCCGGGAAGGCGGAGCGCACGAGCCCCGGCTCCACGACCCGGTCGATGATCAGGCCCGCGATCAGGCTGAGCACGACCGCGGAGACGACGTTGTAGAAGTAGTTCGAGATCGGCGTGACGGGCGTGCCGGTGACGGGGAGGGTGGCCGCCACCCCGTTCGTGATGCCGGCGAGCAGTGCGTCCAGGCTCGTGACCAGCAGCGACGTCGAGTAGCCCGCACCCACGGCGGCGAACCCGCCGATCAGCCCGGCCACCGGGTGCCGGCCCGCCGCCTTGAACACGATGGCGGCGAGCGGCGGGATGATGATGAACGCCGAGTCGGCCATGACGCTGCCGCTCACGCCGATGAACCCGAGTGCGTAGGGCAGCATCCAGCGCGGAGCACCCGAGAACGCGAGCCGGATGAGCGCCGCGAGCATCCCGCACCGCTCCGCGAGGCCGACCGCGAGCATGATCGTCACGACGGTGCGCAGCGGCGGGAACCCGATGAAGTTCTCCGCCAGCCCGGTGAAGAAGAACTCCAGGCCTGCCCCGCTGAACGCCCCCCGCACCGGGGTGACCTCGTCGTCGTCGGGGATCATGACGGACACCCCGAACGCCGCCATCACCGACGACAGCACGGCCACCA
Source organism: Pseudonocardia zijingensis (assembly GCF_042657305.1). Classification (NCBI taxonomy): domain Bacteria; kingdom Bacillati; phylum Actinomycetota; class Actinomycetes; order Pseudonocardiales; family Pseudonocardiaceae; genus Pseudonocardia; species Pseudonocardia zijingensis. The sequence continues at coordinate 28,340 of NZ_JBHSKO010000005.1, forward strand.
CGAGCGTGAGCAGCACGAACAGCATGAAGGGTTCGGGCAGCCGGTTGCCGGCGCGTTCGATCCAGTCCAGCGCGCGGTCGAGGCGGCCGGGTGGGGCGGACTGGCTGACGGTGCTCACGCGGCCTCCTCGCGGTTCGTTCCGGGGTCAGTCGAAGTAGGTCGGCACGTCGATCGGTCCGCCCGCCGCCGCGAACTCGGCGCGGACGGCGTCGCGCAGTGCGAGATCGGCCAGGTAGTCGGCCGCGGTGAGGGCGAGGCCGACCGCGCCGTCGAGCACCGCGCGGTCGCCCGCCGCGCTGCCTGCCGCTTCCGCGAAGTCCGTGGTGTGCAGGGCGACCGTGGGATCGGAAACCGCGATCATCGGGTGGAGCGCGGGCATCCGGTAGCTGAGGTTGCCGAGGTCGGTGGACCCGGTGAGGAAATCGGGCACCACGCCGGGCGGCAGCGGCTTGCGCCCCACCGGCTCCTGGTTCACCGCCCAGCGGGCGGCGAGGGCGTGGTTGAAGCGGATCGGCAGGTACGCCGGCTGGTCGTCCCAGCGCAACTCGACGCCGCAGCCGGTCATCGCCGCGGCACCGTGCGCGATCTCCGTGAGCCGCACCGCCAGGTCCCGCAGCGTCTCCGGTGCCGCCGACCGGGCGTAGAACTGCACGGCGGCGCGCTCGGGCACGACGTTCGGCCGGGCGCCTCCGTCGGTGAAGATCCCGTGCACCCGGTCGCTGCCCGGCAGGTGCTGGCGCAGCGCGGCCACGCCCTGGTAGGCGGCCACCGCGGCGTCGAGGGCGTTGCGGCCCATGAACGGCTGCGCCGACGCGTGCGAGGCCACCCCGTGGAACACCATCTCGACCTGGCGGCGGCCGAGGAACGGGTGCAGGGCGATGTCGTGGGTGAAGGGGTGCAGCATGATCACGGCGTCGACGTCGTCGAAGACGCCGGCCCTGGCCAGCGCCTCCTTGCCGCCGCCGCCCTCCTCGGCCGGCGTGCCGATCAGCGACAGCCTGCCGCCGAGCCGCTCCTGCGCACCTGCCGCGGCGAGGAAGGCGCCCACCGCGGTGGCGCAGATGATGTTGTGCCCGCACGCGTGGCCGATCCCGGGTAGTGCGTCGTACTCCGCGAGCACCCCGATGTGCGGGCCCTCGGTGCCGCGCGTGGCCACCAGAGCGGTGTCGAGCCCGCCGACACCGACCTCGGCGGTGTGCCCACGGCGCTCCAGCAGCTGCGCCACCGCCCGGACGGAGCGGTGCTCGGCGTACCCCTCCTCCGGGTGGGCGTGCAGGTCATGGCTGAGCGCGACGAGGTCGTCGCCGCACTCCCGGACCGCGGCGAGCACGGCCGAGCGGATCTCCTCCGGCGCACCCGCGTGCTCCGAGGTGATCGGCTCCGCGGCGCGCACGGCGCGTTCGGTGGCCGCGGTGAGCGACCGCAGGTAGCTGTCGTCGGGCGGCGACGGCCTGGTCGGATCGGGCTCCCGCATGATCGGGACCTTAACCCGCGTGAGCCGCAGGCGCCGCCCGTCGCGCCGTTCTGATCGTCAGGGCACGGGGTGCAGCGTCGGCCGGTAGACGAGCTCCTGGGTGCGGCCGTCGAGCGTGCGGGTCTCGATCAGCTCGAGATCGAAGTCCTCCGCACCCGCGAAGATCGGGTCCAGCCCGGACCGGCCGGTGATCACGGGGAAGACCGTGACCTGGATCCGGTCGACCAGGCCGGCGGCCAGCAGCGCCCGGTTCATCGACAGGCTGCCGTGCGAGCGCAACGGCACGGGGGACTCCTCCTTGAGCCGGGCGACGACGTCGACGGCGTCGCCCTTGGCGAGGGTGGCGTCCGGCCAGTCGAGGGGGCCGTCCAGGGTGGTCGACACCACGGTGGCGGGCAGGTCCACCATCCGCGTGACCCACGGGTCGCGGACGTCGGAGTCCTCGGTGCTCGCGGCCAGCATCTGCGTGAAGGCGCGGTACGTGGTGGCCCCGAAGACCATCCGCTGCTCCTCGCCGTACACCGCGAAGCGGTGTTCGAGCAGCTCGGGGCCCTGCTTGCCCCAGTAGCCGGTCCAGTCGCCGCTCGCGGCGCCGAAGCCGTCGAGGCTGGTGAAGACGTCGAACGTGTACGTGGCGGTCACGGGTTCTCCTCGTGCGCGGTCCGAGAGGGTGTGACAGGACAGACCACGGACGGCGGCGGAAGTCATCGCCGATCGCCCGATCCCGGCAGATCATGGGGGCATGACCCGCTCCCTCGGTGCCACCGACTTCACCGCCCCGATCGACGACCGCTGGTTCGACGACTACGTCGAAGGCGCGCAGTACGAGTACGGCCTCCTCACTGTGAGCGAGGAGGAGATCCTCCGGTACGCCGAGCAGTTCGACCCCCAGCCGATCCACATCGACCCCGGCTTCGCCGTGAGCGGGCCGTTCGGCGGCCTGATCGGGAGCGGCTGGCACTCGGCGGGGCTCGCGATGCGCCTGCTGGCCGACCACTACCTGTCGAAGGTCGCGAGCCTCGCCTCACCCGGCGTCGACGAGCTGCGCTGGAAGGTGCCGCTGCGGCCCGGCGACCAGCTCCGGCTGCGCGCCACGGTGCTCGAGTCGCGGGTGTCGCGCTCGAAGCCCGACCGCGGCATCGTCGTGACGCAGGTGGAGCTGCTCAACCAGGACGACGGCGCGCCGATCTCCTTCCGGGCGATGAACTTCCTCGCCGTCCGCCCAGCTCAGAACCCGTGAGTGGATACGAGTGCTCCAGCACTCGTATCCACTCACGGTAGGTCGTCGATCGCCTTCTGGATCCGCTTGATCGACACCGGGTACCGGGTGCGCATCGGGTGGGCGTACAGCCCGACGCGCAGCTCCTCGATCATCCAGCGGATCTCGCGCAGCGCCGGGCCGGGCTCCACACCCGGTGGGAGCGCCGCCAGCTCGGCGGCGTACTCGTCGGCCACCACGCGGACCTGCGCCGTCCACTCGGCGTCGCGGGCCGGGTCGGCGCGCAGCTTCTCGATCCGCCGCTCCACGGCCTCCAGGTAGCGGGCGACGTCGGCGAGCCGGGTGGCGCCTGCCGCCGTGGCGAAGCCGGGGCCGACCAGCGCGTTGACCTGCGCGGTGACGTCGGCGACGCCCGCGGCCAGCACGGGGGCACGCAGGTCGGCCAGCTGCGCCTGCACCCGGTGCCACACCACGAGCACGCCGCGCACGGCCTGCAGCACCTGCAGGGTGGTGGCCGGCAGCTTGTCGCGGAAGAGCGTGCGCAGGCGCGCGTAGGCCCGCTCGTCCCACGCCGGGCCGCCCGCGGCGGCGATCAGGTGGTCCGCGGCGGCGGTGACGCAGTCGTCGAGCAGCGCGGCCACCGAGCCGTGCGGGTTGCGCGACAGGGCCAGCTTGGCGGCGTTGTCCAGGTCGCGCTGCACCTGCCGCACCGGTGAAGGGGTCTCCAGCAGCAGGAGCCGCCGCACCCCGCGGTGGTGGGCCGGATCGCGCTCGGGCGCGGTGGGGAACACCCGCACGTCCACGCTCGTGCCCCGGTCGACCAGCCCCGGGTAGCCGGTGACGGTGTGCGATCCGCGCCGGATCGGGTGCTCGCGGGGCAGCGTGCCGAACGACCAGGTGGTGGCGCCCGTGGTCTCGATGTCGACGCCCGCGGCCGCCAGCTCCGCGCGCACCTTCGGGGCCAGCTCGTGGCGCAGCGCCTCCAGGTCGGTGCCCCGCGCCACCTCGCGCCCGGCTTCGTCCACCACCCGGAACGTCACGGTGAGGTGCTCGGGCAGCCGGTCGAGCTCCCAGGCCTCACGGGGGATCTCGACGCCCCGCATCCGGCCGAGCTCGCGCTCCAGCCCGTCGAGCAGCGGTTCGCGCCCGGCCTGCAGGCGGGCGAGCACGGCGCGGGCGTGGTCGGGGGCCGGGGAGAAGAGCCTGCGCAGCTGCTTGGGCAGCGTGCGGATCAGCGCGGTGACCAGCTCCTCGCGCAGCCCGGGCACCTGCCAGGTGAACGGCGTGGGGTCGACCTGGTGCAGCGCGGCCACCGGCACGTCCACGGTGACGCCGTCGCTGCGCGCGCCCGGCTCGAACGCGTAGGACAGCGGGAGCGTGAGCCCACCGGCCTCGACGTGGTCGGGGTACGCGGAGCGGTCGACGCCCGCGGCCTGCGCTGTGCGGAGCATCTCCTCGGTGAAGTCGAGCAGGTCGGGGGTGCGGCGCGACTCCTTCTTCCACCACGAGTCGAAGTGGCGCCCGGAGACGACGTGGGCCGGGATGCGTTCCTCGTAGAACGCGACGAGGGTGTCCTCGTCCACCACGAGGTCGCGGCGGCGGGCCCGGTGCTCCAGCTCCTCGACGTCCTCGAGGAGCTCGCGGTTGGCGTGGAAGAAGCGGTGGCGGGTGTCCCAGTCGCCCTCGACGAGGGCGTGCCGGATGAACAGCTCGCGGGAGGTCTCGGGGTCGATCCGCCCGAAGTCGACGGTGCGGCCGACGACGATCGGGATCCCGTACAGCGTGACGCGCTCGGTGGCCACGGCGGCGGCGCGCTTGCGTGACCAGTGCGGCTCGGAGTACGTGCGCTTGACCAGGTGCCCGGCCAGCGGCTCGATCCACTCCGGCTGGATGCGGGCGGCGGTGCGGGCGAAGAGGCGGGAGGTCTCCACCAGCTCGGCCGCCATCACCCAGCGCGGGGGCTTCTTGGCCAGCGGCGAGCCCGGGAAGATCATGAATCGGGCGCCGCGGGCGCCGAGGAACTCCCGCCCGGTGCCGCGCCGATCCTTGGGCCGATCCTTCCCGCGGTCGCCGCGCTCCGGGCCGTCGTCGCGCAACCCGATCTGCGAGAGCAGCCCGGACAGCACGGCCATGTGGATGCGGTCCGGGTCGGCGTCGGTCTCGTTGGGGGTGAGGCCGGCGTTGCGGGCGGCCTGGCGCAGCTGGGAGTGCAGGTCCTGCCACTCGCGGATGCGCAGGAAGTGCAGGAACTCGTCGCGCAGCAGCCGGCGGAACCGGTTGCCGGACAGCTCCCGGCGCTGCTCGATGACGTAGCGCCAGAGGTTGAGGAACGCCAGGAAGTCGGAGCCGCCCGCGTCGAGGGTGGTGCCGTCGGCGGTGAACTCGCCCGCGAACCGGGCGTGCTTGGCGTCGGCGGCCTGGCGCTGCTCGGCCGGGCGCTCACGCGGGTCCTGCACCGACAGCGCCGCGGCGATGACGAGCACCTCGCGCAGGCAGCCGTTGCGGTCGGCCTCCACGAGCATGCGGCCCAGCCGGGGGTCCACCGGCAGCGCGGCGAGCGCCCGGCCCACGGCCGTGAGCCTCTTGCCGTCCAGCGCGCCGAGCTCCTGCAGCAGCGCGATGCCGTCGGCGACCGCGCGCGGGTCGGGCGGCTCGACGAACGGGAAGTCGGTGAGCTCGCCGAGGTCGAGCGAGATCATCTGCAGGACGACCGACGCGAGGTTGGTGCGCAGGATCTCCGGGTCGGTGAACTCCGGGCGCGCGTCGAAGTCGTCCTCGCTGTAGAGCCGGATGCAGATGCCGTCGGCCACGCGACCGCATCGGCCCGCCCGCTGGTTTGCGCTGGCCTGCGAGATCTTCTCGATCGGCAGCCGCTGCACCTTGAGCCGGCGCGAGTACCGGGAGATGCGCGCGGTGCCGGTGTCGATCACGTAGCGGATGCCCGGCACCGTGAGCGACGTCTCGGCGACGTTCGTGGCGAGCACGACCCGCCGCCCGGGGTGCGGGGCGAAGACGCGGTGCTGCTCGGCGGTGGACAGCCGCGCGTAGAGCGGGAGGATCTCGGTGTTGCGGAAGTCGCGCCTGGCGAGCGCCTCCGCGGTGTCGCGGATCTCCCGCTCGCCGGGCAGGAACACGAGGATGTCGCCGTCCCCCTCGCGCTGCAGCTCGGCCACGGCGTCGCCGATGGCGTCGAGCTGGTCGCGGTCCGGGTCGTGGTCGGGGTCGTCCAGGTCGACGACGGGCCGGTACCGGATCTCGACCGGGTAGCTGCGGCCGGAGACCTCGACGACCGGGGCGTCGAAGTGCTTCGCGAAGCGCTCCACGTCGATGGTGGCCGAGGTGATGATCACCTTGAGGTCCGGGCGGCGCGGCAGCAGCTGCGTGAGGTAGCCGAGGATGAAGTCGATGTTGAGGCTGCGCTCGTGGGCCTCGTCGATGATCAGCGTGTCGTACTGCCGCAGCATCTTGTCGCCCGCGAGCTCCGCGAGCAGGATGCCGTCGGTCATGAGCTTGACCTGCGTCTTCTCGCCGACGTGATCGGTGAAGCGCACCTTCCAGCCCACCGTGTGGCCCAGCTCGGTGCCCAGCTCCTCGGCGATGCGCGCCGCGACGGTGCGGGCCGCGAGCCTGCGCGGCTGGGTGTGCCCGATCAGCCCGCGCACCCCGCGGCCGAGCTCGAGGCAGATCTTCGGCAGCTGCGTGGTCTTGCCGGACCCGGTCTCGCCCGCGACGATCACGACCTGGTGGTCGCGGATCGCCGCGGCGATGTCGTCCCTGCGCGCGCTGACCGGCAGCGCCTCCGGGTAGCGGATCGTGTACTCGCCGGCCCGGCGCGCGGCCATCCGCTGCTCGGCGGTGTCGACGGCGGCGGCGATCCCCGCCGCCGCACGGGCGCGCGCCGCCGCGTCACGGGTGCGGCGCACGGTGTGCAGGCGCCGCGCAATCGCGTGCTCGTCCTGCAACGAGAGCGCGGGCAGGCGCTCGGCGAGCGCGTCGAGCTCCGCGTCGGAGACGGGAGGGGCGTCGCCCGCCGGTACCGGCAGGCCCTCGCCTGCCTGCCGGGAGCGGGGCCTGCGGCGCCGGGGACGCCGAGAACGCCCGCCGTCGCGGGAGGGGACGGCGGGCGTGGTGTCCGAGGTGGCGCCCGGTTCGGGGCGCGCGTCAGCCGCTCGGGCCGGGGGAGGGGACATCGGTGCGGGAATCTGCCTCGCGGTGGGGGGTCAGACCGAGCGTAGGGCGGGCACGAGCTCGTCCGCGACCGGGTTGTCGGTCGCGGGGTGCTCGACCAGCGCCAGGACGCGGCCGGCCAGGAAGCGCGCCGTGCGCACGGTGCTGCCGCCGCGCGTGGTCTCGCTGACCTCGACGACCCCTCGGGAGTGGGTGATGTTGACCTTCCGGCCCGCCCGCGTGGCCTCGATCTCGTAGGTGCGTGTGGTGCCGCTGCCGGCGTCGATGACGATCTCTACCCGGTCGCCCTTCATGACGGTCGCCGCCCTTGCAGTAGGAAGTGTCCGCTGGGTACAACGTGCTGCTCCCGCGCTGAATTCCCAGCTCAACGATGCCGTACACCGGAGGATGTGGGGGGCGGCGCTGTCGGGGGCAGCGCCGCCCGGGCAGCCGCGTCGACGGCGGCGGGAACGCCGGACGCGGCAGGTCTGTGGGGCGGGAGCGGTCCGAAGCCGGGCGCCGGTCGCCTCACGGCGCGAGGCACACCCCGCAGGGTGGCGAGTGGTTGGGACCCGGGGACTCGGATCGCCCGGCGTCGGACAGTTCCTGCAACCATCCCGGGCCGGGTTCTGTTCCCGGCGCGAGAGGGGTGTCCGGACCGAGCGCTGGTCGCCTCGCGGCGCGTGGCACGACACGGCTCCAGCCGGACGGTATTCCGTGAAGGCTCTTTATATGTGAGACCCGGGGACACAGGTCGCCCGGCCCGGACACGCTGTACAACGGGCGACCCCGCCGGATGATTCCCGGCCGCGGAGATCAATTCGGGGGAGTTCGATCCGGGCCGGGCGGCGCGGTGCTGGAGAGGGCGCGCAGCTCGTCGAACGCCCGCTCGAGGTGCACCGACAGGCCCTGTGCGGGCTCGTCGACCCAGGCCTGCACCGCGTGCTGGTAGGCGGCCCAGCCGGTGCGGGCCGCGAGGTCGGCCACGCCGGCGGCGGTCCCGCGCCGCCGCAGTGCCTCCGCCACGGCCTCGACGAGCCACGCGTGCTTGGCCAGCTCGCGTTCGCGCAATGCGGGCGTGGCCGCGATGACCTTCCAGCGCGGTTCGGAGTACGGGCGGGTGTTCTCCAGCTCCTGGGCGGACCTCCGGAATGCGTGGAGCAGCACCGCGAACGGCTCCAGCCCGTCGGGCGCCTCGGCGACCGCTTGCGCCAGCGCGGCGCGCAGGTCGCCATCGCCGTCGAAGAGCACCTCGCGCTTGTCCGGGAAGTGCCGGAAGAAGGTGCGCTCGTTGACCCCGGCCCGGGCGGCGATCTCCGCCGCCGTGGTCTGGTCGAACCCCCGTTCCAGGTAGAGCTCCAGGGCCGCCTCCCGCAGGCGCCGCCGCGCTTCCGCTCCGCTCCGTGGCACCGGCCGAGGCTACCGCGTTGTGCCAGTGACTGGCGTCACGTTGTGTCAGTCACTGGCGCTACGCGTAAGGTCAGCGACTGGCGCTACGTAGTGCCAGTTACTGACACAACGGGGAGCATTCGCATGCACGTCTTCGTCACCGGCGGTACCGGGCAGACCGGACCCACCGTCGTCGCCGAGCTCGTCGCGGCCGGCCACACCGTCACCGGCCTGGCGCGCTCGTACGCCGCGGCTGCGCGGCTGGCGGCACTGGGCGCCGTGGCGCACCGCGGATCCCTGGACGACCTCGACGGCCTGCGCCGCGGCGCCGAGGCCGCCGACGGCGTCCTGCACATGGGGTTCGGCGGCAGCTTCGCCGACCCCGACGACCTCGTCCGCCGGGACACGGCCGCGATCGAGGCGCTCGGGGACGCCCTGGCCGGAACGGGAAAGCCGTTCGTCAGCACGTCGGGCACGCTGGTGATGCCGGCCGGCCGGGTCAGCACCGAGCACGATGCGCCGGACCCCGACTCGGTCGCGGCCTTCCGCATCCCCGGGGAGCAGGCCTGCCTGCGCTACGCCGCACGCGGGGTCCGGGCCTGCGTCGTGCGGCTCGCGCCCACCGTGCACGGCCCGCACGACCACGGGTTCATCCCGGCCCTGATCGCGGCCGCGCGCCGAGCGGGCGTCTCGGCCCACACCGGCGACGGCACCAACCGGTGGCCCGCCGTTCACCGCGCCGACGCCGCGCGCCTCTTCCGGCTCGCTCTGGAGGGAGCTCCCGCCGGCAGCGTGGTGCACGGCGTGGGCGAGAGCGCCGTCCCGATCCGGAGCATCGCCGAGCAGGTCGCACAGATCCTCGACGTCCCGCTCGTCTCCCAGACCCCCGAGCAGGCCGTCGCGCACTTCGGGAACCCGTTCCTGGCCGGGTTCTTCTCCCTCGACGTGCCCGTCTCCAGCGCGCACACCCAGGCGCTGCTGGGTTGGTCCCCGGAGGAAGCGACCCTGCTCGAGGACCTCAGGACCGGCGACTACTTCACCCCGGAGGCCAGTGCCCGTGCCGAGGAGATCTGGTCGGTGCACGTTCGCTAGTGCGGCCCGGTGGCCGTGGACGTAGCAGGGGCTCATGCCCCCAGCTCGCGGCTCGTGCCGGATGTGATCAGCGCGAGACGCACGCCGGGGCTGTTGCCGCAGCCGTGAGGTACTGCTCAGGCCGATCGATCGGACCGAGAAGCGCGTCCCAGCGGGCAGTACGACAGCCACGTGCTGCTCGAGCGCCCCGAGGACCAGATGCCGTTCCGGACGGCCCCCGGAAGCGGTCACGACGAATCAGAGGGCCGCGAGGACGGCGTCGGTGTACGGCGGCCAGGCCTCGGCCGCCCACGCGCTGAAGTTGCGGTCGGTCAGCACCACGCACGCCGCGCCGACGTCCGGGTCGACCCACAGGAAGGTGCCGGACTGGCCGAAGTGGCCGAAGGTGCGGGGCGAGCTGTTCGCGCCGGTCCAGTGCGGCGACTTCCCGTCGCGGATCTCGAACCCGAGCCCCCAGTCGTTGGGCTGCTGGCGGCCGAAGCCGGGCAGGACGCCGTCGAGGCCGGGGAAGGCCACCGTGGTGGCCTCGTCGAGGGTGTCCGGGTGCACGAGGGTGGGCGTCAGCAGCTCGGCCGCGAACCGGGCCATGTCGTCGGCGGTGGAGACACCGCCCGCCGCGGGGGAGCCCTCCAGCCTGGTCTGCGCCATGCCGAGCGGGGCGAGCACCGCTTCGTGCAGGTAGCGCTCGAACGGCATCTCGGCGGCCGCGGCGACGGTCTCGCCGAGCACCTCGAACCCGACGTTCGAGTAGATCCGGCGCGCGCCCGGTTTCGCCTGCTGCACCCCGTCGGAGAACGAGAGCCCGGAGGCGTGGGCCGCGAGGTGGCGCACCGTGGAGCCCTCGGGACCCGCGGGCGTGTCCCACTCGACCGCCCCCTCCTCCACGGCGACGAGCAGGGCGTAGGCCGCGAGCGGCTTGGTGACCGAGGCCAGCCGGAACTCACGGCCGGTCTCGCCCGCGGTGGCGCGCACCCCCGTGGCGTCGACGACCGCGGCCGCCGCGTGGCCGACCGGCCAGTCGAGCACGGCACCGACGGCCGTCCGCAGGTCAGGCATCGCCGTACACCGGGATCGCGGCGCCGCTGATCGGGGCGGCGTCGGGGCTGCAGAGGAAGGCGATGACCTTCGCGATCGCCTCCGGGGCGACCGCGCGCTCGGCCTGCTTCGGGGTCATCCAGGTGCGGTTGGCCGGCGTGTCGATCGTGGAGGGCAGCACGGCGTTGACCCGGATCCGGTCGCCCCGCAGCTCCCCGGCCAGCACCGTGGCGAGCCGGACGACCGCGGCCTTGCTCGTGGCGTGGGCGACGGGGGCGGCGCCGGTCAGCGCGGTGCGCGCCCCGGCCAGCACGATCGAACCGCCGCCGCGCGCCGCGAGCCGCGGGGCCGCGGCCTGCGCCGCCCAGAGGGCGGAGCTGAAGTTGGAGCGCCACAGGCCCTCGAGCTGCTCCTCGTCGACCTCCGCGAGGGAACCCGGCACGAACCCGCCCGCGAGCGCGACCAGCCCTTCCGGGGTGACGGGCAGGGCGTCCACCTCGGCGAACGCGGCCTGCACCGCCGCGCGGTCGGCGAGGTCGACGGGCACGGCGTGCACGCCGTCCTGCGCGCCGAGCGCGTCGAGCCGCTCGCCCGGCCGGCCCAGCGCCACCACCGGGTGGCCGGTGGCCCGGAACTGCGCCACCACGGCGTGCCCGAGCGCACCCGCGGCCCCCGTCACGATCAGTGCGTCCACGCGGCCATCCTGCCCTCGTCCTGGAATGCTCGCGCGGGTGGCTGGGGTCTGGGTCGGGACGTCGGGGTGGCGCTACCCGCCGTGGCGGGGCACGTTCTACCCGCCGGGCCTGGCGCAGCGCCGGGAGCTGGAGCACCTGTCCCGGCAGGTCACCAGCATCGAGATCAACGGATCCTTCTACTCGTTGCAGCGCCCGGAGTCCTATCGCGCGTGGGCCGACGCAACCCCGGACGGGTTCGTGTTCTCGGTGAAGGGCGGGCGCTTCATCACGCACATGAAGCAGCTGCGCGACGTCGAGACGCCGCTGGCCAATTTCTTCGCCTCGGGGGTGCTGGCGCTGGGGCCGAAGCTCGGGCCGGTCCTGTGGCAGCTGTCGCCGCGCACGGCCTTCGACCCCGACCGCGTCGCAACCTTCCTGCGGATGCTGCCGCGCAGCACGGGCGCGGCGGCCCAGCTCGCAGCCGGGCACGACGAGCGCCTCGACGGGCGCTCGTACACCGAGGTCGACGCCGATCGCCCCCTGCGGCACGCGCTCGAGGTGCGCCACCCGTCGTTCTGCCGGGCCGAGTTCGTGGAGCTGTTGCGGGCGCAGGGCGTGGCGCTCGTGGTGGCCGACACGGCAGGCACGTGGCCGCACCTGGAGGACGTCACCGCCGACTTCGTCTACGTCCGGCTACACGGTGCCACCGAGCTCTACACCAGCGGCTACACCGCGGACGCGCTCGACGAGTGGGCCGCGAAGGTGCGGGCGTGGCGGGGCGGGGAAGCACCCACCGGCGAGTTCACCGTGGCGCCTGCCGCGGCCACCGTCCCCGGGGGCCGGGACGTGTACGTGTACTTCGACAACGACGCCAAGGTGCACGCGCCGTTCGACGCCATCGCGCTCATCGCGCGGCTGTGACGGCCTCCCGGTGGGCCACGAGCATCCGCCTGCCCACCACCATGAGCACCCCGGCCACCAGCATCGAGGCCGCCCCCATGAGCCACGCCGCGGTGAACGAGGCGTGGGCGGCGACGAACCCGAACGCGATGGGCCCGGCGAACCCGCCGCCGTAGACCCCGACCTGCACGATCGAGGTGGCCGCTGCGGGCGCCTCCGGGTGCAGGCGCACCACCGCGAACTGCAGCAGGCCCGGCCACGACCAGCCCAGCCCGAACGCCAGCACGGTGCCGGCCACCAGCGCGGGCGGGCCGGGCACCGCCAGCAGCACGAGCCCCACCGCGCCGGCCATGAGGCTCCCTGCCACCACGGCGATGTGCCCGCCCGAGCGCCGGTCGGCGAGCCACCCGTTGACGAGCCGCAACGTCAGCCCGACGACACTGCCCAGCGTGAGCGTGAGCCCGGCGAGGCCCGCGTCCACGCCGCGGTCGACCGCGGCGGCCACGAGGAAGATCCCGAGCGCGGAGGCGGCGCCCGCGCCCAGGCCGGCGGCGAGGCCGATGACGCTCAGCGCCCCGGTGGCCCGCTCGCCCGACGCCGCGGAGGCCCGTCCCCGCCCGTCGGACCCGCGCGGGGTGAGCAGCAGCGCACCGAGCGCCAACCCCGTGGCGATGAGGTAGGCCCACCGCCAGCCGATCGTCAGGGCGATCCCGGGCACCGCGGCGCCCGAGAGCAGCGTGGCGATCGGGATGGCGGCCTGCTTGATCCCGAAGGAGAACCCGAGTCGCGTGGCCGGCACGTGGCGCGCGAGCGTCAGGTTCGACGAGAGCTGGGCCAGCACGTTGCACCAGGCGCAGCACAGCAGCATGACCACCAGCCCCGCGTAGGAGCGGGCGAACAGCGCGATCGACCCCATCGCGCACGCCGTGCCGAGCAACGCGAGCCTGCTCGTCGGCCCGGCGCCGAAGCGCTCCACCAGCCAGCCGCACGGCAGCGACGCCACCGCGCTGATCCCGAAGTAGAGCGCCACGACGACGCCGAGACCGGCCGGGTCGAACCCCAGCTCGGCCGAGATCTGCACGGTCAGCGCGCCGGTGAGGAACACCGGCAGCACGGATGCCGTGGTCGTCGTGACGGCGCCGACGGCCGCCCGCGCGGCACGAGCCATATGAGCAATGCTAAGGGGTTAGGGTGCCCGCGCCCGTTGTGAGCATCACGACGTCGCGATCAGCCGCGGATGCGGGACGCGTGTCCGGACCACTCCTTCTCGCGCAGCTCGAACTTCTGCACCTTGCCCGTGGACGTCTTCGGCAGCTGCTCCACCAGCTCCACGACCTTCGGCGCCTTGTACCGGGCGATGCGGGACCTCACGTGCTCGATCAGCTCGTCGGGGGTGGCGGTCTTGCCTTCGGCGAGTACGACGAACGCCTTCGGCCGCTCGCCCCACTGCTCGTCCGGCACCCCGATGACGGCCGCCTCCAGCACCGCGGGGTGGGACACGACGGCCTGCTCGACCTCGATCGTCGAGATGTTCTCCCCACCCGAGATGATCACGTCCTTGGCGCGGTCGCGCAGCTCGACGTAGCCGTCGGGGTGCAGCACCCCCAGGTCACCGGAGTGGAACCAGCCGCCCGCGAACGCCTTCTCGGTGGCCACCGGGTCCTGGTAGTAGCCGAGCATGACGTTGTTGCCGCGCATCACGACCTCGCCCATCGTGGTGCCGTCGGCGGGGACGTCGTTCATCCGCTCGTCCACCACGCGCAGCTTGTCGGCACAGACCATCCCGACGCCCTGGCGCGCCTGCTTCGCCGCGCGCTCCTCGACCGACAGCGCGTCCCACGCGCGCTGGTACTGGTTCACCGAGTACGGGCCGTAGGTCTCGGTGAGCCCGTAGACGTGCACGATCCGGAACCCCATCTGCTCGGCGTGCCCGATCGTGGTGGGGCTCGGCGGCGCCCCCGCCGTGGTGATCGTGATCGGCCGTTCGAGCTCGCTCGCCTCCGGCGCGCGCAGGATCGTGGTGACCACGGTGGGCGCCCCGTTCAGGTGCGTGACCCCGTGCTCCCGGATCAGCTGCCAGATGACGTCGCCGCGCACCTCGCGCAGGCACACGTGCGTGCCGCCCACCGCCGTGATCGCCCACGGCGTGCACCAGCCGTTGCAGTGGAACATCGGCAGCGTCCACAGGTAGACGCTGTCGAACGTGTGCCCCGAGTGCACCACCTCGCCGAACGAGTTGAGGTACGCGCCGCGGTGGGAGTACTGGACGCCCTTTGGCCGCCCGGTCGTGCCCGACGTGTAGTTGATCGAGATGCAGCTCGTCTCGTCGGCGACCTCCCACGCCAGCGGCTCGTCGTTGCCGCGCGCCAGCAGGTCGTCGTAGGTGACGCCGCTGCCGGTGCCGTCGCCCGGCTGCGCTGGATCGATCACCGTGATGATCTCGTCGACCGTCTCCAGCGTGCGCGCGAGCGGCGCCACCGCCGGGTAGAGCGTGGCGTCCACCACCAGCAGCTTCGCGCCCGAGTGGTCGAGGATGTAGCGGATCTCCTCGGTGGCCAGCCGGGTGTTGATCGCCACGAGCACGGCGCCCGCCAGCGGCACCGCGAAGTGGGCCACCAGCATCTCGGGGATGTTGGGCAGCAGGTAGGCCACCCGGTCGCCGGGCCCGATCCCGGAACCGCGCAGCGCGTGCGCCACCCGCGTGGCCTCGGCGGCGAACTCGGCGTAGGTGTGCCTGCGGTCGCCGTGGACGATGGCGGTGCGGTCGGGGAACACCTCCGCCGAGCGCTGCAGGAACGTCAGCGGAGTCAAAGGGGTGTGCCAGACGGCGGTCATCTCGCCTCCTTGCGCGTCGTAGGAGATCCTCGGTGCTGCCGGGCGGCACGACAACCGCCGAAACCCGGTTTCGCGGTGATCGATACTGGCGATCGTGGCGTCCATCCCCGAGATGATCGAGGCGAACCGGGCCAACTGGGACGCCCGGGTGCCCGTCCACCTGCGCGGCTACGACCTCGACCACCTGCGCCGCGGTGGGCAGCGCCTCGCCGGCTTCGAGTACGCCGCGATCGACGTGGCCGGCCGCGACGTGCTCCACCTCCAGTGCCACATCGGCACCGACACCATCTGCCTCGCGCGGCACGGGGCGCGGGCCGTCGGGCTCGACCTGTCCGGCGCCTCCGTCGCCGCCGCCCGCGAGCTGGCCGCCGAGTGCGGGGTGGACGTCGAGTACGTCGAGAGCGACGTGTACGCGGCGGTCGAGGCACTCGGTGGCCGCCGGTTCGACGTCGTCTACACCGGCAAGGGCGCGCTGTGCTGGCTGCCCGACCTCCACCGGTGGGCGCGGGTGGTGGCCGAGCTGCTCCGCCCCGGCGGCGTGCTCTACGCGATCGACTTCCACCCGCTGCTGCTCGCCGCGGCCGACCCCCAGCCGGAGCACGGCCTGCTCCTGGACGGCAACTACCTCGGCGCGGGCCCCGAGCGCTACGACTCACCCGACACCTACGCCGGCCGGGGGGCGCTGTCCGGGAGCACCGTCAGCTACGAGTGGGCCCACGGGCTCGACGAGGTGCTCGACGCCGTCCTGTCGGCGGGGCTGCGGCTCACCGCGTTCGTCGAGCACGACGTCAGCTGCTGGCGCCGGTTCCCCGGGATGACCGACCTCGGCGACGGCTGGTTCGGCCTGCCGAACGGCGCCCCGCGCCTCCCGCTGATGTTCTCCGTGCGGGCGGTTCAGCCCTAGCCGATCGGTGGGCGCGGTGCGCCCGCGTGATCGGATCGAGCCGCACACCGGGGCCCATGGGGGAGCTGTGGTGTGCTGCTCAGGCTGGTCAGGGGTGGTTGATCAGCACGTTGCTGCGGGTGCGGCGACGGTGTGGTGCGGCTCGGTCGTGATCGCGGGCGAGGCCCCGGGGCGGCGGCGGGTGGTCGGTCCGAGTCGTACATCGGAGTGGCGGGCGACCCTGGCTCCTGCGTACCAGGTCGGGCGTGTGGTGGCGCGAGCAGCACGTTGCTGCGGGGGTGGCGACCGTGTGGTGCGGCTCGAGGTCCGGTGGCGCTCGTGATCGACCTGAGCAGCGCACCTGTGTCGTGCGGGGAGCTGTGGTGTGCTGCTCGGGCTGGTCAGGGGCGGTTGAGCAGCACGTCGCTGCGCGTGGCGCCACCGTGTGGTTCGGCTCGGCGAGTGGTGGCGAGCTCGACGCCGGTCTGGCGACGGGTGATCGGTCTGAGCCGCACACCGGGGTTGGTGGGTCGGCACTGGCGTGCGAGTGGGCAGATCGCGCGCGCGTCATCGGTTGCCCATGGCTGTTGCGGCAGCAATGGGCACCGATACGGCGGCGGCTCGAGGACCTGACCCCTCGGCTAGGAGTCGTCCTCCACGAGGCTGATGGCCGCCCGGGGGCAGGAGGCCACGGCCTGCTCGAGCCGGGGGCGCATGGACTCCGGCGGGTTCTCGTCGAGGATGTAGAGGAAGTCGTCCTCCCGTACCTCGAACACCTCGGGGACGATGCCCATGCAGACGGCGTTGGACTCGCAGAGATCGAAGTCGACGGCGACCTTCATGCGCCCCATCGTCCTCGACCGCCGCGGCCGTGGATAGTCAGGCGACCCTCACCAGCGGGCCCACCGGGTCACCGGCGGCCGGCCTCGGCGGTGCCCGCCCCGCTCGCCGGGTGCACGGCGACCTGCCGGCTCCCGGTGCCGGCCCGGTCCTCGCAGGCGGCCTCGTCGCCGCCGGCGCAGCCGGGCCCGTCCTCCTCGTCGGCGACGGCGGGGGTGGTGACGGGGGCGCCCGCGTCGACGGGGCGCACGGCCGGCGTGGCCGCGGGGCAGCGCTCGACGTCGGCGCAGTCCACGTCCACCCGCGGGCCCGCGGCCAGCGCGGCGCCGGCCATCGCCACGACGAGCACGCCGCTGCCCGCGGCGGCGACGGCGGACAGGCGGGCGCGGCGGGCAGCGGGCATGGAGCGGTCCTCTCGGGGACGGGGAGCGGCCGCCGTGGGGGAGCGTCGGCCTGCCCGCTTGTCTCCGCGTCGCCACCCCGCGTTACCGAACGACTACGAATTGCTCCATCTTGCCCTGTCGCAGCCGTCGAACGGCGGTGCCCGCTGCTACTCGCGGCGCAGCACCGGACGCAGCGCGTCGAGGACCGAGGCGTCGTCGATCGTGCTGGGGACCGGCTCGTCGGCCCCGTCGGCGATCCCGCGCATCGTCTTGCGCAGGATCTTCCCGGAGCGGGTCTTGGGCAGGGCCGCCACGACCGCGACGTCGCGGAGGCTCGCCACGGCGCCGACCTGCTCGCGCACCAGCTGCACGAGCTCGGCGCGCAGCTCGTCCTGGTCCCGCTCGACCCCGGCCTTGAGCACGACGAAACCGCGGGGCACCTGCCCCTTGAGGGCGTCGGCCACGCCGATGACGGCGCACTCGGCGACGTCCGGGTGGGAGGCGAGCACCTCCTCCATCCCGCCCGTAGACAGGCGGTGCCCGGCCACGTTGATCACGTCGTCGGTGCGGCCCATCACGTAGACGTAGCCGTCCTCGTCGAGGCGCCCGCCGTCGCCGGTGAGGTAGTAGCCGTCGAACGCGGACAGGTAGGAGGCCACGAAGCGGTCGTCGTCGTTCCAGAGCGTGGGCAGCGCTCCCGGCGGCATCGGCAGCTTCACGACGATCGCGCCGTCGGTGCCTGCGGGCGCCTGTGCGCCGGAGGTGTCGAGGACCTGCACGTCCCAGCCCGGGAGCGGCTTCGTGGGCGAGCCCGGCTTGATCGGCAGCAGCTCGATGCCCGCCGGGTTGGCGACGATCGGCCACCCGGTCTCGGTCTGCCACCAGTGGTCGATCACCGGGATGCCGAGCAGGTCGGACGCCCAGCGCTGCGTCTCCGGGTCGAGGCGCTCACCGGCGAGGAACAGGTACTTCAGGCAGGAGATGTCGTACTTGCGCGTGAACTCGCCGTCCGGGTCCTCCTTCTTGATCGCCCGGAACGCGGTCGGTGCGGTGAACAGGCTCTTCACGCCGTGCTCGGAGACCACGCGCCAGAACTGCCCCGCGTCCGGGGTGCCGACCGGTTTGCCCTCGTAGAGCACGGTGGTGGCCCCGGTGAAGAGCGGCGCGTAGACGATGTAGGAGTGCCCGACGACCCACCCGACGTCGGACGCCGTGAACATCGTCTCGCCCGCGTCGACGTCGTAGACGTGGGGCATCGTCCAGCGCAGCGCCACCGCGTGGCCGCCGCTGTCGCGCACCACGCCCTTCGGCTTCCCGGTGGTGCCCGAGGTGTAGAGGATGTAGAGCGGGTCGGTGGCCTTGACCGGCACGCAATCGGCCGGGGTGGCGGACGCCATCGCCTCGGCCCAGTCGACGTCGTCGGGACCCATGGCCGCCTCGGCCTGCGGGCGCTGCAGGATCACCCGCTTCGCCGGCTTGCGCTCGGCGAGCTCGACGGCGGCGTCGAGCAGCGGCTTGTACTCGATCACCCGCTTGCCCTCGATGCCGCACGACGCGGACACGATCACGGTGGGCGCCGCGTCGTCGATGCGCACGGCCAGCTCCTTGGGGGCGAACCCGCCGAAGACCACCGAGTGCACGGCGCCGATCCGCGCGCACGCGAGCATGGCGATGGCGGCCTCCGGCACCATCGGCATGTAGATCACCACGCGGTCGCCGCGCCCGACGCCGAGGCCGGCGAGCACGCCCGCGAACCGCGCCACCTCGTCGCGCAGCGCCGCGTAGGTGTAGGTGCGCTGCGTGCCGGTGACGGGCGAGTCGTAGATCAGGGCCGCCTGGTCGCCGCGGCCCGCGTCGACGTGCCGGTCGAGGGCGTTGTGGCAGACGTTCAGCTCGCCGTCGGGGAACCAGCGGTAGAACGGCGCGCGGGAGGCGTCGAGGGCGCGGGTGGGCATCACGTGCCAGTCGATCGCCTGCGCCGCGTCCAGCCAGAACTTCTCCGGGTCGTCCGTGCTGGCCCGGAATACGTCCTCGTACTCACCCATCCGATGGCCTCCTCGCCTCGACTCGCCCGTCACAGTAAGCCGCGCGCGGAGCGGATCGCAGGCCTGCGCGCGGGGCACCTGGCCGGGTGGCGGAGCCGCGCTCGATCGGGGACGACGGGGTACCCCGAGGTGGACGCAACGTAGCGTGACCACCCGTTCGGCCGACTACCTTTCGTGTGTCCCGGTCGTTCCACGTTGCGTAGTCGGCCAATCACGGCTCGCGACGGAGGAGGACACGGTGATCGGGAACGGACCCGGGTGGGGCACCGGGAGGCTGCCGTCGGTGCTCGCCGTGCTCGTGGCGCTGAGCTGCTCCGTCGGCCTGGCGGTCGCCACCGGTGAGTCGTACCGGCCCGTCGCCGCCGCGGCCGACGGTTGCCGGCCCACCTGGATCAGCGCGTGGCAGGCCGCCGCCCAGCCCGGGCCCGCTCTGCCCGGCCTCGGCGGGGCCACGGTGCGGATGGTCGTGCACCCGCAGGTCACCGGATCGCAGGTGCGGCTGCGGCTGTCGAACGCGCACGGGAGCACTCCGCTGGCCGTCGGTGCCGTCACCGCCGCCCGCTCCGACGGTGCAGCCGGGCTGGTGCTCGGCACGGCGCGGCCGGTCCCGTTCGGCGGGCAGCAGGCCGTCGTGATCCCCGCGGGTGGCGAGGTCGTGAGCGACGCCGTCCCGCTGGTGGCCGAGGCGGGTGGGCCGCTCGCGGTGAGCCTGTTCCTGCCCGTCGTGCCGCCCGTGCTCACCCAGCACGTCGCGATGCAGAACTCCTACCTGTCCGGGCGCGGCGACGCCACCTTCGGCGACGCGGGCGCCTTCGGTGAGCGGATGCCGTCGTCCGTGGTGCTCACCGGCGTCGACGTGTTCGCGCCGCGACCGGTCAACGCGGTGGTGGCCGTCGGCGACTCGATCACCGACGGCATGGGCGCGCTGCCCGGGCAGACCTGGCCCGACGTCCTCTCGGGCCGCCTGGCCGACGCGGGCGGTGCCACGCGGATGGCGGTGCTGGGCGCAGGCATCTCCGGCAACCGGCTCCTCGCCGACGACGGGCCGCAGCAGGGCGACGTGCCGCTCAGCAGGTTCGACCGCGACGTGACCGCGGCGAGCGGCGCCACCGACGTCGTCCTGCACATCGGCACGAACGACCTCGCGGCGGGCCGCAGCGGCGCAGACGTCGTCGCCGGGCTGCAGCGCTACGCCGAGCACGCCCGGGCGGCGGGCAAGCGGGTGTTCCTGACCACGGTGACCCCGTCGCTGGCGGGCCCGCACGGCACCCCGGCCGCCGTCGCCGCGCGCGCCGAGATCAACGCCTGGGTGCGCGAGCACGGCGGCGCTTACGCCGACGGCGTCTTCGACTTCGCCGCGGCCGTGGCCGACCCCGCGAACCCCGCCCGGCTCGCCCCCGAGTTCGACGCGGGCGACGGGCTGCACCTGTCCGCCGCCGGGTACCACGCGCTGGCCGCCGTCGTCGACACCACGCAGCTCACCGGCAGCCCGTGCCTCGCGGGTGACCCGCCGGCCCGCGTGCTGGTGGCCAACCGCTGAGCGCCTGGCGGCTCAGCGGCGCCCGAGCCGGGGCAGCAGGCGGCGCTTGGGCTGCTCGTCGTCGTCGGTGACGACGGGGAGCGGGCCGGTCGGCGTGTCCTCGCGGTCGAGCCGTTCGATCACCCAGTCCACGGCGAGCGCTCCCGGCGAGACACCGCGGTCGGCCGCGATCCGGCGCAGCTGCTCGATCCGCAGCGCCGGCAGGCGGAGCTGGAACACCTGCGCGGACCCGAACCGTCCGGTGAGCTCGGTGGAGTGCTCGTCGTTCGCACCGCTCAGGGCGGCGAGGTAGGAGTCGAGCTCGCGGTCGGGCTCCGGCAGCTCCTGCGCGGGCTCGCGCCGCGGCGGCGCGGGTGCGCGGTGGCGGGAGCGGGACCGATCGGGGGGCGGCATGCCCGGCAGCGTACGCGCGGCGCTTCGCGCTGCGTGAACGTCGGATCGGGCACCCTCACCCGGGAAGAGGGGTGCACGGGGTGCCCCGTTTAGGTAACGTGCCGGTCACGGCCACGGGGGTGGCTGCGGGGCGTTCCGCTCCGGGTGGGGATCCCGGGACGGGTGATGGCAACCGGTTTCCGGTGGACGGTGCGGTCCGCGGGATGCGCGCCCCCGCTCGGTCGAATCGAGCTGGGCGACCGCACGGGGAGGCGTCGATGACCATCGGTAGCGCACGGACGGAACTCGAGGGGGAGCGGTTCACGTCGAGTGGCTCGATCCCCAACCAGCGCACTGCGGCCGACGCGTACCGCGTCTCCGAGGAGCAGCTGCACCGCGCTCGTCTCGTGGTGGCCCGCAACTCGGCCGACTCCGAGGATCTGCGCCAGCTCCTCGACATGCTCGGGCTGATCTCGGCCAACCCGGATCTGCCCCCGCCCGTCACGCGCTGAGCTCCACCGTCCGAGACCGCTCCGACCTGCATCGGAGCGGTCCCGGACGGGTGGTGCACCCCCCGGGTTCGGGGATGCGGCGGACCTGTCCTATGCTTGTCCCGCTCCCAACGGACAGCCGTTGCGGGCGGGGACCTCGGTCCAAGCCCCCATCGTCTAGCGGCCTAGGACTCCGCCCTTTCAAGGCGGCAGCGCGGGTTCGAATCCCGTTGGGGGTACGGTTGGGCAGCGGTACAACTGAAACAGCAAGGCCCAGTGGCGCAGTTGGTTAGCGCGTCGCCCTGTCACGGCGAAGGTCGCGGGTTCGAGTCCCGTCTGGGTCGCGTCGCTCCCGGTGTGGTTGCACCGGTCTTCGGCCAGGTAGCTCAGTTGGTACGAGCGACCGCCTGAAAAGCGGTAGGTCGGCGGTTCGACCCCGCCCCTGGCCACCACCACGATCACCCGAAGCCGGCAAGGTGGCTTTACTGGCGCAATAGGCCAGTAAAGCCACCTTGCTGGCGTTTGGGGCCGGGGCCGGGGCTCAGGCGGCGTCGAGCGGTGCCGGCGCGGTGCGGGTGGTGAGCGTGAGCGTGGTGCCGTCGTCGGTGCCGTCGATGCTCAAACGGTCGGCGCAGGCGCGGATGATGCTGAGCCCGTGGCCGCGGAACCGCGCCGGCACGACCGGTTCGCGCCAGACGCCGCTGTCGCGCACCACGAGCACGATGCGGCGCAGGCCGTCGGCCTCCACCAGCACGTGTGCCGTCACCGCCACCTCTCCGACCCCGAGGCCGGGCGCGTCGGCGCGGATCCCGTAGCCGTGCTCGATGCTGTTGCTCACCGCCTCGCTCAGCGCCAGGACCAGGTCGTCGCGCTGCGCGTCCGGCCAGCGCAGCGCGATCAGCCACCGGTCGAACCGGTCACGCGCGATCGACGGGGCCACCAGCTCGGGGGCCAGTTCGAAGCGGAGTACGTCGGCTGCTGGTGGACCCGCTCCGCCGGTATGGGGCCGAGAGGTACCACCAGGCCGCTCCTCCTGCTCGGACGGCGGCTTCACGTCATTCAGTCCTTCGGCCGGGATCGGCGGTCGCGTGTTCACTACCCGTCAACCGGGCGACGTACCCCTCACCGCCTCCTCGACATCGGAGTACAGCGCGAGGATGGCGTCGAAGCCGGTGAGCTCGATCGGCCGCAGCACCGGACGGTTGCTGTCGACCGCCAGGCGCAGCGGCTGGAAACCCGCCCTCGTGGACGCTTCGCGGGCGGACTCCGCGAGCACCTGGAGGCCCGGCGACCCGAAGAACCGCACCCGGGTGAGGTCCACGACCACCGGGCGTTCGCCAGGGCTGTCCAGTGCGGCCACGAGCACGGTGCGCAGCCGGGGTGCGGTGAGGACGTCGACCGCACCGTCGACGTCCACCACCACGGCGTCGGGCCGGTCGACCCGCCGGACGTCGATCAGCTGCTCCGGTGGTGGGTACCCGGCGGTGGCCTCGCCGCCGCCGATGGGGCGGAGTTCGTCGCCCGCGGGCTTCATCACGCGGCGACCCTAGCCCCCGCGGCCGGTCCTGTCCGGGCGGCGCCGAACACTGGGCCGTGCGGGTTATGACCGGCGTCACACGCCCCCTGGTCGGCCCGGTCCACTCGGTTAGGCTCACCTCAGCGGTGGGTGTGCGCACCGCGCGGGTCCCCGCCGCGGAGCACACCGCCTGCCACGCGGAGTGGACATCCATCGCCCGGCGGGTGGTGCACGCCAGCCGACCGATGACGTAGGGTCGCCGTCCGGCTACCATCCGCCCGGATGGGGGACAACCGACTGCGACGACGGCCGCGGTGAAAGGCTTTCAGGGGGTTATGCGAGTGCCGCGACGCGGGGTGACTCGATGGGCCGTCTGGACACTCCCGGCCCCGGTCCTCGCGGTGCTCCTCGTCGTCGAGCTGCTCGCCGCGGTCACAACGGCCAGTTCCATCCCGCAGGGGCTCACCCAGCTCCCGCACGACTGGGCGCTCGTCATGGCCGTGCTCATCGGGGCGGGGATCCTCAGCACCGAGGCGTCGCTGGGCGTCGAGCGCATGCGGCACCGGTCCGACGAGTCACCCCACATCGACCTCAGTTCCGTCTGGACGTTCGCGGCCGCCGCGCTGCTCCCCGGCGCGGCGGCGAGCGCCGTGGTGCTCGGCATCTACGCGCACCTCTACGCCCGGGTCTGGCGCGGCGGGATCCCCCCGCACCGCGCGATCTTCAGCACCGCCACCGTGGTGCTCGCGGTGCAGGCCGCGTCGGCGGTCACCGGGCTGGTCGACCGGGATGCCCTGTTCAAGAGCTTCCCGGGGCTCGCCCTCGTGGTGGCGGCGGTGCTGGCCTACGCGGCCGTCAACATGGTGCTGGTCGTCGCCGTCATCGTGCTGAGCGGCCCCAACCGCGACCTCGCCACGTTCCTGCACGTCCTCACCCGCGGCGACGAAGCCGTGCTGGAGTTCGCCACGCTGTCCATGGGGGCGCTGGCCGCGGGCGCTATGGGCGCGCTCGGTCCGGCCTACGCAGTGCTGGTGCTGCCCCCGCTGATCGTGCTGCACCGCACCGTCCTGGTGCGGCAGCTCGAGGAGGCCGCGAGCGTCGACGGGAAGACGGGCCTGCTCAACGCCGCGGCGTGGCACGTGCGCGCGGCACGGGCGCTGCGCCGTGCCGAGCGCACCGCCGACCACGCCGGGCTCCTCGTTCTCGACCTCGACCACTTCAAGCTCGTCAACGACCGGTACGGCCACCTCGTGGGCGACCACGTGCTCGCGGCGGTGGCGGCGGCCGTGCGCGCCGAGGTGCGCGACGACGACCTGGTCGGGCGGTTCGGTGGCGAGGAGTTCGTCGTGCTGCTGCCGAGTACCGACGGCGACGACGGGCGGATCGCGGCGGTCACCGTGGCGGAGCGGATCCGCGGGCGGGTGGCCGGCATCCGGGTGGAGGTCCCCGACGCCGACGGCACCGTCGTGGTCGACGACCTCACGGTCTCGATCGGCGGGGCGTCCTTCCCCGCCGACGGCGCCGACCTCTCCCAGCTGCTCGAGGTGGCCGACACGGCCATGTACGCGGCGAAGCGGGCCGGGCGCAACACGGTGCGCATGGGCCTGCACGCCGTGCCGAGCGGGGCCGTGCGCCCCGCGCCGCGCCGCCACCACTCCTGAGTCCGGCCCGTGGGGGCGGTGCCGCGCGCCGCCCCCACGCCGGCCGCTGCGGCTCAGCCGTCGGTGGCCGAGCTCGCCGGGTCGTCGTCCGGGTCGGGGGTCGTGGCGCTGTCGTCGGGCTCGTCGGTGCTGTCGTCCGACGGCTCCTCGGTCGTCGGTTCCCCCGTGGACGGTTCGCCCTGCGGGCTCACGGCACCGAGGGGGAGCGGCGGCGTCGCCGGGAGGGGCGGCGCCGCGGGAAGGGGTGGCGCGCTCGGGAGCGGCACGGGGAGCGCAGGGGCGCTCGGCAGGGGGAGCGGCGGGGTGGGCAGGGCGGGGTCCTCGGGCGGGGCGGGGACGCCGGGGAGCGCGGGGACGCCCGGCGCCTGCGGGAGCGCGGGTGGCTCCGGGAGCGGTGCCGGGAGGGGCGGCAGCGGGAGCTGTGCCGCGGCGTCGGGCTGCACGGGTGCTCCCTGGGCCGGCGCGGTGGCCACGGTGCCCGGCGCGGTGTCGTCGGGCGGCAGCGGCGCCATTGCGTAGGCCGTCGAGGTCCCGAGGCCGGCAGCGAGCATCCCGGCGGTCATCGCGGCGATCGACAGGGTTCTTGCGTTCCGACTCGGCATCGGAGTCTCCCCAGATCGGTTGGACAGAACGCCCGGAATGATGCGTCTGGGGCTGGTGTGACACCAGAGGAAGAAGTGAACCGACCCCCGGCCGTGGACCGCGGTCTCCGACGCTCGGTGATCGCGGGCACCGGATCGGGTGCACCCGACAGGGGGGCGGGACAGTCGACCGGGGGACGCGTCGCGCCGGTTGGGAACCCGCTGGTCGACACGCCGAGCGCTCCGCCGCTCGATCGCGTGGAATACGCGCCGCGGGCGCACCGGCCGGTCAGGTGTCACACGGCGTGCAGCGATCCGCCCGCATCGGTGACGCTCCGTCAGCGGGTGCCCTCGGTGGTGCGGTCAGCGGGCGAGGCGCTCCAGCCGGCGGGTGGTGGGCCAGCGCACCGAGTGCGCCCAGCCGAGCCGTTCGAACGCCCAGATGACCCCGGCCGAGATGTCCACCTGCCCGCGACGCACGCCGTGGCGGGCGCAGGTCGGGTCGGCGTGGTGGAGGTTGTGCCACGACTCGCCGAACGAGAGCACGGCGAGCCACCAGACGTTCGCGGAGCGGTCGCGGGCGGCGAAGGGGCGGTCGCCGAACATGTGGCAGATCGAGTTGATCGACCACGTGACGTGGTGCAGCACGGCCACCCGCACCAGCCCGGCCCAGAACAGCGCCGTGAACGCGCCCCACCACGAGAGGGAGACGAGGCCGCCGATCAGCGCGGGCACCAGGAGGCTGGCCAGCGTGAGGGGGAGGAAGAGCCGGTCGACGGCCACGATGTCGCGGTCGGCGAGCAGGTCGGGGGCGAAGCGGCGGGCGTTGGTGCGGTCGCGGCCGAGGATCCAGCCCATGTGCGAGTGCCAGAAGCCCTTGATCATCGCCGCGGGCCCGGTGCCGAACAGCCACGGCGAGTGCGGGTCGCCCTCCTTGTCGGAGAACGCGTGGTGGCGGCGGTGGTCGGCCACCCAGCCGATGACGCCGCCCTGGAAGGCGGTGCTACCGATCACCGCCAGCGCGACGCGCAGCGGCCGGTTCGCCTTGAAGGACCCGTGCGTGAAGTAGCGGTGGAAGCCGACCGTGACGCCGAGGCCGGTGAGGAAGTAGAAGACCACGGCCAGCACCACGTCCACCCACGTGAGGCCCCATCCCCAGGCCAGCGGCACGGCCGCGGCCAGCGCGAGCAGCGGCACGATCATGAACGCGATCACGAGGCCCTGTTCGGCGGCGGTCTTGCGGCCTTCGACCAGCGGGGCGGGCCGGTGTGGTGCGGCAGTGGACACTGGACTCCCTCGACGGCGACTCCGGCGGACGGATCGGATAACGGTACGACAACGGCGGGGATGACCGTCCGTCCTGACCTGGATTCCCGCGTTCGGAGCAGGCGTCGTGGTAGGTTTTGCGGCGGTTGCAGTCGTGTCTTCCTCGATCGTTGTGAAGCGTCCGTGGAGAGTGACGGTGGGCTTCGCAGACGTACGAGGGCATCCTCTTCGTCCAGCGGCGGTCCCGTGCATCCCCCGGTCGGCACACAGCCGGCAGGGTCCGCTACACGTATGGAGAACAGGTATGCCGCAGGGCACCGTCAAGTGGTTCAACGCCGAGAAGGGCTTCGGCTTCATCGCCACGGACGACAACGGTCCGGACGTCTTCGTCCACTACTCGGCGATCCAGTCCGACGGGTTCCGCACCCTCGAGGAGAACCAGCGCGTCGAGTTCCAGTCGAGCCAGGGCGCGAAGGGTCCGCAGGCCGACACGGTTCGCCCCATCTGAGCGAGCCGTACCTGCACGACCGGTGCCGGTGTCCCCTCGGGGCACCGGCACCGTTGTGTTCGGGGGGTGCCGCTGGGCGGACCGCGGCGGCGACGACCGGTTCTCGTCTCCGTGACGGTGTCGCCACCGGCCGTCGATCCCCGGTCGCCAACCGGTCGCCCGCCGTTCACCGGGCGTGAGTGAGCACATCCTCAGCGCTGCTCCCCGCTCGTCTCGGCACTCGGCTCGATCGTCGCTGAAGGCCCCAATACCCGTTCCCGGCCCGTCATGCTCGGTGTTGTGCCTCACAGGAGTGCGGCACGAAGCACGCGAGAACGAGCGGTACGGAGGTCATCACGATGTCGGGCTGGGACAGCTACCGCGTGGTGTACGGCGCGGAGCTCCGCGCGGCAGCGCACGAGTTCGATGACCACGGATGGCCGGTGGTGGCGGCGTCGCCCACCACGCTGCTGCTCGTCACCGGCACCGCGCTGGACGTCGTCGAGGTGCCTGCCGCGGTGGGCCGCCAGGTCTGCGCGCACCTGAGGGACACCGGGTCGGTGGTGCCGGTCGCGGCCACCCCCACCGGCTCGTGGTGGTTCCCCGTCACCCCGGGCGCCCAGCTCCCCCTGGAGCTGCGCGACGTCGAGGGTGTCGTCCTGCACACCGGCGGTGCCGCCGTCCTCGCCCCGCCGTCGGAGGTGCTCGACGGCTGGGTGCACTGGCGGGTGGCCCCCGCGCTCACCGGCTACCGGATCCCGGAAGCCGACACGATCCTCCACGCCGCTGCCGATGCGCTGCGGTGGCGCGCCGACCGGAATCCGCACCCGGGCGCCCAGCGGCCCGCCGGTGCTCTGGCGGTCGGAATGCGGTCCTCGCTGCTGTAGGACCGCCTGCCGGCGACCGGATCGCCCCGTTGACGCGGCTCGTCGCGCCGCGCCGGGGCACCGGGAGCGCCGGTGGTGCGGCGCCCGAGGGGGCACTCCTCCCTCGACGAGCGGCCGCACCACGAACGTGGCCGGGGCCGGTGGAGTACCACCGGCCCCGGCCAGAGCCAGCGCCGGGCACTATGGGTGCGTGCACACCTCGCAGTCCGCCCGCGCCGATGCGCCGTCCCGGCGACCGGTCGTGGAGGTCGGGCTGGGTTTCGGCCGGATGGACGCCGCCGCGCGGCAGCGCGATCTGCGGAAGATGAAGTCGCTGGCCACCGGCCTGCTGCTCGTCGCAACGGTGATCTTCCTGCTGGCTCGCTGGTGGGAGGTGAACGACGGCCCGGTCTGGGTGGGGTACGTCCGCGCCATGGCCGAGGCCGGCATGGTCGGTGCGCTCGCCGACTGGTTCGCGGTCACCGCGCTGTTCCGGCGGCCGCTGGGGCTGCCCATCCCGCACACCGCGATCATCCCGACGAAGAAGGACGCGCTCGGGGAGAACCTCGGCGACTTCGTCGGGGAGAACTTCCTGGCCGAGGACGTCGTGCGCGACAAGCTCGCGCGGGTCGAGGCCTCCTCCCGGGTCGGCGCGTGGATCGGCCAGGAGGCCAACGCCGACCGCATCACCGCCGAGCTCGCCACGGCCGCGCGGGGAGTCGTCACCGTGTTGCGGGACGACGCCGTGCAGGAGGTCATCGAGCAGGTCCTGGTGCGCAAGCTGATGGAGCGCCCGGTCGGCCCTCCGCTGGGCAAGGTGCTGCAGGGCGTGCTCGTCGACGGCTCTCACCACCGCCTCGTCGACCTGGTCTGCGACCGCGCGTACGACTGGGTCACCGCCAACCACGACACGGTGCTGCGGATCGTGCACGACCGCGCCCCCGCGTGGTCGCCGCGGTTCGTCGACGACCTGATCGCCGACCGCGTCTTCCTCGAGGTCCAGAACTTCGCGTGGGCGGTGAAGACCGACCCGGAGCACCCGCTGCGCAAGGCCGTCGACACGTTCCTCGTCGAGTTCGCCGCCGACCTGCAGACCGATCCCGACACCATCGAGCGCGCCGAGCGCATCAAGCACCAGATCGTCGGCCACCCGGACGTCCAGCACTTCATCGGGCAGGCGTGGGGCACGGTCAAGGGCCTCATCCTCGACGCGGCCGCCGACCCGTCGAGCGCGCTGCGCACCCGCGTGCGCGACGGGCTCGTCGCGCTGGGCACGCGGCTGGCGGCCGACCCCGAGCTGCGGGCGAAGATCGACGGGTGGCTCGCCGACGCCGCCGCCTACGTCGTGCGGCACTACCGCGGCGAGATCACCACGCTGATCACCGACACCGTCGAGCGCTGGGACGCGGAGGAGACCTCCCGCAAGGTCGAGCTCCAGGTCGGTCGCGACCTCCAGTTCATCCGGATCAACGGCACCGTGGTCGGCTCGCTCGCCGGTCTCGTCATCTACACGGTGGGGCAGCTCGCTTTCGGGGGCTGAAACCTCGAGCTGGTGTGGGGAGCGTCATCCACCTGCGCAAGCAGGGTGCTTGCAAGAGCTAGCACTCGTGCGTACCTTCGAGGGGGACGCACGGAGGTGAGCGCGAGTGGCAGCGACGGAGCAGCCACCCCGGTCCGGTGACGGAGGCCCCGGGGAGCGCGTCGGGCACGCGGTCGAGCAGGTGGGCCACGTGGTCGGACAGGCCGTCGACGACATCGGCACCTACATCCGCACCCAGCGGGAAGGCGCCCAGGTGTCATTGCGGCAGCTCGCACGAGCTGCCGGCGTCAGCAACCCCTACCTCAGCCAGATCGAGCGGGGGCTGCGCAAGCCGTCCGCCGAGATCCTGCAGCAGATCGCGAAGGGTCTGCGGATCTCCGCGGAAGCCCTGTACGTGAAGGCCGGGATCCTCGACGAGAAGCCCGCGAGCGCCGTCACCGACGCCGTGCTCGCCGATCCGGGCCTGTCGGAGCGCCAGAAGCAGGTGCTCCTCGACATCTACCAGTCATTCAGGCGGGAGCACGACTCGTCGCCGACAGAGGAGTGATCACCATGGCCGTCGACCTTCCCACCACTGCCGAGGTGCGCAAGGCGCGCCACAACGCCGCCAAGACCGGCGCCGGCGTCGCACGCACGCCGCTGCTCGCCGTGCTCGGCGCGGGCGAACTGGCCGTCAACGCGGTCTCCAAGGCCGTCGCCGCGGCCCGCGTGCAGGCCGAGGGCGTGCAGAAGGGCGTGCAGAGCCGGGTCGCCGAGCTGCCGCAGCACCTCAACAGCGAGGAGCTGCGCAAGGCCGTCGCCGAGCTGCGCGAGCAGGCCGAGCACACCTACGCCGGGTTCGCCCAGCACGGGGAGCGCACCTGGTGGCGTCTGCGCGAGCAGCCGCAGGTGAAGGAGGCCATCGAGCGCCTCGGCAGCTACACCGGCAAGCTCGACTCGCGGGTCGACGACATCGTCGACGACGCGCGTGACGCCACCGAGAAGGCGCTCGCCGTCGTCAGCACGCAGACGCGGTCCACCGGCGAGCGGCTCGCCCGGGCCACCCAGCGGTTCACCGGCCGTGCCGCCGAGACGGTCACCGAGGTTGCCGACGACGCCTCGAAGACCGTGGCGCAGGCCGGCACCGAGGCCGCCGACACCATCTCGGAGGCGGGCACCGAGGCCGCGCGCGAGGCGCGCAGCACCACCCGCCGAGCCGCCGCCCGCACGACCCCGAAGACCGGGTCGGCGACGAGCCCGAGCAAGCCGGCCGCCCGCAGGACCAACGCGCGCAACGGCTCGAAGTCCAGCAGCTGATCCGCTGCACCCACCGGCGCCCCCGAGGACTCCCGTGCCTCGGGGGCGCCGTGCTGTCGTGGTCGGTGACCGGCCCGCAGCGACCGTTGAACCGGACCGGGGATGTGCCATGACCGTATTCACACGTAGTCTGACCGCGTGAGCCTGCTGTACAACCTCGACGTCTGGGTGCTGTGGGCCATCTGGCTGCTCGCCATCCCCGTCGGTGGCTACGCGTTCGTGCACGCGCTGATGCAGCGCGCCGACGCGTTCACCGCTGCCGACAAGCTCACCAAGCCCGCCTGGCTCGGCATCACCGGGGCCAGCGCGCTGGTGCTCATCTTCTTCCAGGGCGGCCCGCTCGGCAGCGGAGCCCTGTTCTGGCTGGCCGCGCTCGTGGCCGTGCTGGTGTACATCGTCGACGTCAAGCCGGCCGTGGTCGGCGTGCAAGGTGGTGGGCAGCGCTGGTGACCGACTGGTCCGTCCTCGGCACGCTGCAGGCGGTTCCCGCCCTCGACCGTCCCGACCTCCTCGGTGCCCCGGTCGCGGCCGCGCTCAAGGCCCTCGACCCGGCCGACGCCGCGCTCGTCGGCGCCGCGGAGATCGACCCGGACCTGGCCGACACCGCGCAGTTCTGCGCCGCCTACTCCTCGCCGCTCGACCGCTCCGCCAACTGCGTGGTCGTCGCCGGGCGCCGCGGGGGCGACACCCGCTACGCGGCCTGCCTGGTGCTCGCCACCACCCGCGCCGACGTCAACGGGCTGGTCCGCAGGCGCCTGGACGCCCGCAAGGCATCCTTCGCACCCATGGACGACGCCGTCGAGCGCACCGGCATGGCCTACGGCGGCATCACCGCGATCGGCCTGCCCGATGGCTGGCCACTCCTCGTCGACTCCGCGGTCGCCGTCGCCCCGGCCGTCGTCATCGGCAGCGGCATCCGCGGCTCCAAGCTCGCCCTGCCCGGTGAGCTGGCCGCCCGGCTCCCCGGTGCCGAGGTCGTCGAGGGCCTGGGTCGCTAGCGGCACAGCCGCTGCAGTCGGTGTGCGAGCGCCGGCTCGGCGCAGTGGGGTGGTCGGTGTGTGTGCACGGGTCGTTGTGTGTGAGCGCCGGCGCGGGGTCCTCGGGGTGCTGGCACATCGGTTGTGCTGCCGGCACATCGGTTGCAGTCGGTGTGTGAGCGCGACTGATCGTGTCCGAGCGCTGGCGCGGGGGTCCTCGGGGTGCTCGCACACCGGTTGTGGTGCCGGCACACCGACTGCAACCGGTGTGTGAGCGCCATAGGTTGTGTGTGAGCGGGCCGGGTGGCCCCTCGGGGCGCGAGCGCTGGCGCGGGGGTCCTCGGGGTGCTCGCACACAGGTTGTGGTGTCGGCACACCGACTGGAACCGGCGTGTGAGCGCCACGGGTTGTGTGAGCTGGCCGGGCGGGCCCTTGGCCGCCCGCACCTGGCGCGCCGCGTGGGATCGATGTGCGGGTGCGCGTTGTTGTGTGTGAGCGCGGAACCCGGGCCTCGGCGGGCGCTGGCACATCGGTTGTCGTGTCGGCACATCGGTTGCAGCCGGTGTGCCGACGCGGGTGGTGGTGTGTGAGCGGTCGGCCGGCGGCCTCGGGGTGGCTGGCACACCGGTTGTGGTGTCGCCACACCGACTGCAACCGGTGTGTGGGCGGCACTGGTTGTGTGTGAGCAAGCCTCACGGGGTGAGTCACATCCGCTCAAGGTTCCTGCGTTCACCGGCAGCCGAACTACTTGAACGCTGGAATGACGCCAACGGTGTAAGCGTTGGGGAGGGCATGACAGAGACGCTGAAGCTGCCGGTGCTTCCGCTCGCCGACTCGGTGCTGCTGCCCGGCATGGTGGTTCCCGTCCGGCTCGACGAGCCGGAGATCCAGGCGGCGGTCGATGCAGCAAACAGCGTCGACCGCAAGGTTCTGGTCGTCCCCCGCCTCGACGGCAAGTACGCGTCCGTGGGCACCGTCGCCGTCCTCGAGCAGGTGGGCCGCCTCCCCAGCGGGGAGCGTGCGGCCGTGGTGCGCGGTGAGGGTCGCGCCCAGATCGGTTCCGGTGTCACGGGGCCGGGTGCCGCGCTGTGGGTGGAGGCCGCCCCGGTGCCGGAGCAGCCCGTGACGGGCCGGATGACCGAGCTCGCCAAGGAGTACAAGGCCCTCGTCATCGGCATCCTGCAGGAGCGGGGCGCCTGGCAGGTCGTCGACTCGGTGCAGCAGATCACCGACCCCGGCCAGCTCGCCGACACCGCGGGCTGGGCGTCGTACCTGGACCTGGGGCAGAAGTCGCAGCTGCTCGCCGAGACCGACGTGGTCAAGCGGCTGGAGCTGCTGCTGGAGTGGACCAAGGCGCACGTCGCGGAGCAGGAGGTCTCCGAGAAGATCGCGCAGGACGTCCGCGAGGGCATGGAGAAGACCCAGCGGGAGTTCCTGCTGCGCCAGCAGCTCGCCGCGATCCGCAAGGAGCTGGGCGAGCTCGACCCCGATTCCCAGGACGACTCGGCGGACTACCGCACGCGCGTCGAGAACGCCGACCTCCCCGAGCACGTGCGCAAGGCCGCGCTGACCGAGGTGGGCAAGCTGGAGCGGGCGTCGGACCAGAGCCCGGAGTCGGGCTGGATCCGCACCTGGCTGGACACGGTCCTCGACATGCCGTGGAACTCGCGCACCGAGGACACCGACGATCTGGTCGCGGCCCGGGAGGTGCTGGACGCCGACCACGCGGGCCTCGACGACGTCAAGGAGCGGCTGATCGAGTTCCTGGCCGTGCGTGCGCGTCGTGACCGCAAGGGCATGGAGAAGGTCGGTGGCCGGGGTTCCGGTGCCGTGCTGGCCCTCGTCGGTCCGCCCGGTGTGGGCAAGACGTCGCTCGGCGAGTCCGTGGCGCGGGCGCTGGGCCGCAAGTTCGTGCGCGTCGCGCTCGGCGGCGTGCGGGACGAGGCCGAGATCCGGGGCCACCGGCGCACGTACGTCGGTGCGCTGCCCGGCCGGATCGTCCGCGCGATCCGCGAGGCCGGGTCGATGAACCCGGTCGTGCTGCTCGACGAGATCGACAAGGTGGGCAGCGACTTCCGCGGCGACCCCACCGCTGCCCTGCTCGAGGTCCTCGACCCGGCGCAGAACCACACGTTCCGCGACCACTACCTCGAGGTCGACCTCGACCTGTCCGACGTGCTGTTCCTTGCCACGGCGAACGTCGGGGAGGCCATCCCGGGCCCGCTGGCCGACCGCATGGAGTGGGTGCAGCTCGACGGATACACCGAGCAGGAGAAGGTCGCCATCGCCCGCGACCACCTGCTGCCGCGGCAGATCGAGAAGGCCGGCCTGGAGCCGTCCGACGTCGAGTTCTCCGACGTCGCCCTGTCGATGATCGCCGCCGAGTACACGCGCGAGGCGGGGGTGCGGCAGCTGGAGCGGGGCCTGGCGAAGGTCCTGCGGAAGGTGGCCGTGAAGCTCGACTCGGGCGCCGAGGCGCCGGTCCACGTCGACGCCGACGCGCTGGTGGGCTACCTGGGCCGGCCGAAGTTCACGCCCGAGACGGCCGAGCGCACGTCCGTGCCCGGCGTCGCGACGGGCCTGGCCGTCACCGGGACCGGTGGCGACGTGCTCTTCATCGAGGCCACCGCGATGGACGGCGACCCGGGCCTGACCCTGACCGGCCAGCTGGGCGACGTGATGAAGGAGTCCGTTTCGATCGCGCTGTCCTACCTGCGGTCGAAGGGGCTTGCCGGCGAGCTGGCGCAGCGCAAGCTGCACGTCCACGTGCCCGCGGGCGCGGTGCCGAAGGACGGACCGAGCGCCGGCATCACGATGACGACGGCGCTGGCGTCGCTCGCGAGCGGGCGGCCGGTGAAGTCGTCGGTCGGCATGACCGGTGAGGTCACGCTGCAGGGCAAGGTGCTGCCGATCGGCGGCGTCAAGCAGAAGCTGCTGGCCGCCCATCGGGCCGGGCTGACCGACGTGATCATCCCGAAGCGCAACGAGCCGGACCTCGACGACCTGCCGGAGTCGGTGCGCGGCGAGCTGCGGGTGCACCCCGTGTCGGACGTTGCGGAGGTGCTGGAGCTGGCCCTGGAGCCCGCACCGGTGGCAGCCGCGGCCTGACCCACGTACGAACGGCACCCTCGTCCCGCTCTATCGGACGAGGGTGCCTTTCGTACGTTCGGCGGCGGCGAAACGGGTGGTCCGGGCGACCACCCGTTCGCGCACTAACCCCGCTCCGCCCACCGGCGAACACTCCTGGTGCCGGCGAGGGAGGTGCCTGATGGTGCGGACGACGGAGGTCGAGGCCCTGCGGTCGAAGCTGTCGGGGGCGGTGATCACAGAGGACGACCCGGGGTACGACACGGCGCGCGTCCTGTGGAACGGGGTCTTCGACCGGCACCCGGCCGTGGTCGCCTGTTGCCGCTCCGCCGCGGACGTGGCGGAGGCGCTCGCGTTCGGCCAGGCCACCGGCCTGGAGATCGCGGTCCGGGGCGGGGGGCACTCGTTCGCCGGCGCGTCCGGGGTCGACGACGGCCTGGTGATCCACCTGGGTGGGATGTCCGACGTCGACGTCGACCCGCGGACGCGGCGCGCCCGGGTGGGCGGCGGTGCCACGTGGGCCGAGGTCGACGCGGCCGCGCAGGCGCACGGCCTCGCCGTGACCGGGGGCGTGATCAGCCACACCGGGGTCGGCGGCCTCACGCTCGGGGGCGGGATGGGCTGGCTGGCCAACCGGCACGGCCTCTCCATCGACAACGTCGAGTCGGCCGAGGTGGTGCTCCCCAACGGGCGGGTGGTGCGGGCGTCGGCGCAGGAGCACCCCGACCTGTTCTGGGCGCTGCTCGGGGGCGGCGGCAACTTCGGCGTCGTGACCGAGTTCGAGTTCCGGCTGCACCCGGTGGGTCCGGAGGTGCAGTTCGCCCTGTTCTTCTGGGAGGCGGAGCGCGGGACCGAGGCGCTGCGCGCCTGCCGGGACCTCATCCCGGCCATGCCCGCCGACCTGGGCATGATCGTGGGCGGCGCGCTCAGTGCGCCCCCGGCGCCCTTCGTACCCGAGCAGCACCACGGCCGGATCGGCCACGCGTTCCTCGTGGTGGGCTTCGGCACGCCGGACGAGCACGCGCGCGCGGTGGCACCGGTGCGGGAGGCGTGCCCGCCGCTGTTCGAGCTGCTGACACCGATGCCCTACACCGAGGTGCAGCAGTTGTTCGACGACAACTACCCGTTCGGGACCCTGGCCTACGACAAGGCGCTCGCCCTGCCGGAGCTCACCGACGACGCGATCGCCGTGATCGTCGAGCGGGCGCCGCAGAAGCGGTCCTCCGTGACCTTCATGCCGATCTTCGTCCTGCACGGCGCGGTCGCCGCGGTCGGCCCGGATGACACCGCATACGGCGGGCTGCGCCGCCCGCACTTCGTCGTCGACACGGCCGCGAGCAGCGCGGACCCGGAAGAGTTCGCGGCGGACCGGGCCTGGGTACGCAGTACGTGGGACCTGCTGCGCCCGCTCGCTCCCGACGCGGGTGGCTACCTCAACTTCCTCTCCGACCCCGGGGACGAGGAGCGGGTGCGCGCGACGTACGGAGCGGCGAAGTACGAACGGCTCGCCCGCATCAAGGCCGCGTACGACCCGGGCAACCTCCTCCACCGGAATGCGAACATCAAGCCCGCCTGAGACATCGGCTGTATCAGGGCCTTTGACGCCCGCTCCTCCTGTTCGGTACCGGACAGAGGGGGAGTGGATGACGAAGACGACGAACAGTGCCGTCGACGCCCTGCGCGCGGCGATGGACGGGAAGGTGCTGCTTCCAGGGGATCCGGACCTCGACCTCACGGCCCTGGTCTGGAACGGTGCCGTCGACCGGTCGCCCGCGGTGGTGGCGCGCTGCGCGTCGGCCGACGACGTCGCCGCGGCGCTGTGGTGGGGCCAGGAGCACGGGTTCGAGATCGCCGTGCGCGGCGGGGGCCACAACGTCGCGGGGGCCGCCGTGATCGACGGCGGTCTGACGATCGACCTCAGCGGGCTGGACTCCGTGGTCGTCGACCCGGTCACGCGGCGGGCGCGCTGCGGCGGCGGGGCCACCCTCGCCGCGCTCGACGCCGCCTGCCAGGAGCACGGCCTCGCCGTGCCGGCCGGCACGGTGAGCCACACCGGCGTGGCCGGGCTGACCCTCGGGGGCGGGTTCGGCTGGCTGAGCCCGATGGCGGGTCTGTCGATCGACAACCTGGTCTCGGCCGAGGTCGTCCTCATCGACGGGCGGGTCGTGCGGGCGAGCGAGGACGCCTACCCGGACCTGTTCTGGGCGTTGCGCGGCGGTGGCGGCAATTTCGGTGTGGTCACCGAGTTCGAGTTCCGGCTGCACCCGGTCGGCCCCATCGTCCACCTGGGGATGTTCTTCTTCGAGCTCGACCGGGCGGAGGAGGCGGTCCGGCTGGGCCGCACGTTCTTCGCCGGCGCCCCGCGCAACGCGAGCGGGGCGATGGTCGGCGTGCACGCTCCGCCGGCGCCGTTCGTGCCGGTGGAGGCGCGGCGCTCGCCCGGGGTCGCGGTCATGGCGGTCGGGTTCGGCACGGCCGAGGAGCACACCACCCTGATCGCACCGCTGCGGGAGGCGCAGCCGCTGTTCGAGTTCGTCACGCCGATGCCGTACGTCGGGCTGCAGCAGATGCTCGACGACGGCTCGCCGTGGGGTGTGCACGCCTACAGCAAGGGTCTCTACCTGGACGAGCTGTCCGACGACGCGATCGGCGTGGTGGCGGCGCAGCTGCGGGCGAAGCCGTCGCCGATGTCGCAGGTGCTGCTGTTCCCCCTGGGCGGTGCCTTCGCGGACGTGCCCGACGAGGCCACGGCCTTCGGCGGGCGGCGGTCCGCGAAGTTCGCCGTGGTGGTCGACGCCGTTGTGCCCGACCCGCTGATGTTCGACCCCGAGCGGCGGTGGGCGCGATCAACCTGGGACGCCCTGCGCCCGTTCGCCGCCGACGACGGCACCTACGTGAACATGATGACCGAATTCGAGGACGACCGCGTCCGCGCCTCGTACGGCGCGAAGTACGAGCGGCTGTCGCTGATCAAGGCCGTGTACGACCCGCGCAACGTCCTGCGCGCCAACGCGAACATCAAGCCCGCCTGACGTCGGGTCGGGTGGCGGTCCCTCCAGGAAGGAGCCCAGCCATGACTCGGATCGGATCCGTGGCTGAACTGCGGGCGGACATGGTGGGGGCGGTGATCCAGCCCGGCGACCCCGGGTACGACGAGGCGCGGTCGGTGTGGAACGGCGACATCGACCGCCGCCCCGCCGCAGTGGCCCGCTGCGCGTCGGCCGCCGACGTCGCTGCCGCGCTCGCCTACGCGCGGGACGCGGGGCTGGAGGT
This sequence comes from Pseudonocardia zijingensis, assembly GCF_042657305.1. Lineage (NCBI taxonomy): Bacteria > Bacillati > Actinomycetota > Actinomycetes > Pseudonocardiales > Pseudonocardiaceae > Pseudonocardia > Pseudonocardia zijingensis. The sequence goes on from NZ_JBHSKO010000005.1 coordinate 66,229, forward strand.
GGCCGTCCGCGGCGGGGGGCACGGCTACTGGGGCGCCGCGGTGCCGGAGGGCGGCCTGATGATCGATCTGAGCACCATGAACCGGGCGACCGTCGACGTCGAGGCCAGGCGGGTCCGGTGCGGCGGCGGGGCGAGTCTGGCCGACCTGGACGCCGCCACGCAGGAGCACGGGCTGGCGGTCACCGGCGGCACGATCAGCCACACCGGCGTCGGCGGCCTCACCCTCGGGGGTGGGATCGGCTGGCTCAGCCGCAAGTGCGGCCTGTCCATCGACAACCTCGTCTCGGCCGAAGTGGTGCTCGCCGACGGGCGGGTGGTGCGCGCCTCGGCGCAGGAGCACCCCGAGCTGTTCTGGGCGTTGCGCGGCGGTGGGGGCAACTTCGGCGTGGTCACCGAGTTCGAGTTCCGGCTGCACGAGGTCGGCCCGATCGTGCACCTGGGCCTGTTCTTCTACGAGGTGGATCGCTGCGCGGCCGCCCTGCGCCGCGGCCGCGACCTCATCGCGGGGCTGCCCGACGACGCCGGGGCGATGCTCGTCGCGCTGGACGCCCCGCCGGCACCGTTCGTGCCGGAGGAGCACCACTTCGCCCGGGGCGTGGCCGTGCTCGTCGCCGGCTTCGGATCCGCCGAGGAGCACGCGCGGCTGGTCGCGCCGCTGCGGGAGGCCATGCCACCGCTGTTCGAGCTCGTCACGCCGCTCCCGTACACCGAGCTGCAGAGCATGCTCGACGACGCCGCGCCGTGGGGGAGCCACGCCTACACGAAGGCGCTCATGCTGGAGGACCTCCCCGACGCGGCGATCGACGTGCTCGCCGAGCGGCTGCCGTCCAAGACCTCGCCGATGACCCTCGTGCCGATCTTCGCCCTCGGCGGGGCCTACGCACGTGTCGGCGAGGACGAGACGGCGTTCGGTGGCAGCCGTGCCGCGCGGTTCGCGCTCACCATGGACGCGGTCGCGCCGGACGCCGAGACACTGGCCGTCGACCGCGCCTGGGTGCGCTCGCTCTGGGAGGCCATGCGCCCGTTCGCGCGGAACGCGGGCAGCTACGTCAACTTCATGGCCGAGTACGAGGAGGACCGGGTGCTGGCCTCCTACGGTCGGGACAAGTACGACCGGCTCGCCGCGATCAAGGCCGAGTACGACCCCGGCAACCTCTTCCACCTGAACGCGAACATCAAGCCGGCCTGACCGGGAATCCGGGGGCGCCGCGCGGCATTCTGCCGGGCATGACATTCGCCCTGCCCGACACCGAGTTCGGTGCCCGCGCGGCGCGCCACCTCAGCGACGACGTCGTGGCCTGGCTCACGATCGTCGACGCCTCCGGCACGCCGCAGCCCACACCTGTCTGGTTCCTCTGGGACGGCTCCTCGATCCTCGTCTACAGCAAGGGTGACGCGAAGCGGCTCGCGCACCTGCGGGCCAACCCGCGCGTCGCGTTCCACTTCGACAGCGTGGACGCCGCGGCGCACGTCGTGGTGCTCACCGGCGAGGCCGTGGTGGACGAGGACGTGCCGCCGGTGCCGGAGAACCCGGAGTACCTGGCCAAGTACGGCGAGCGCATCACGCGGGGGTGGGGCGGCGCCGAGCAGTTCGCGTCGATCTACTCGGTGCCGCTGCGCATCCGCCCGACCCGGGTGCGCGGCTTCTGAACCCCGTGAGTGGATACGAGTGCCAGAGCACTCGTATCCACTCACGGGTGGGGTCAGGGGAAGACCACGGTCTTGTTGCCGTGCACGAGCACCCGGTCCTCGAGGTGCCAGCGCAGCCCGCGGGCGAGCACCAGCCGTTCGATGTCGCGGCCGCGGCGCACCATGTCGGCGGCGGTGTCGCCGTGGTCGACCCGGATCACGTCCTGCTCGATGATGGGGCCCGCGTCCAGGTCCGGCGTGACGTAGTGGCAGGTGGCGCCGATGAGCTTGACGCCGCGGGCGTACGCCTGGTGGTAGGGGCGGGCGCCCACGAACGACGGCAGGAAGCTGTGGTGGATGTTGATCGCCCGTCCGGCCCAGTCGCGGCACAGGTCGGGCGGCAGGATCTGCATGAACCGGGCGAGCACCACGGCGTGCGGGTCGTGCTCCTCCACGAGGTGGCGCACCTGGCCGAACGCCTCCGCCTTCGCCGCCGCCCTGGCGTCCGGGTCGCCGCCGGGCGGTGGGAACGGCACGTGGTGGAACGGCACGCCGTGGGCGCGCACGATCGGTCCGAGCCGATCGTGGTTGCCGATCACGCAGGCCAGCCGCACGGGCAGCTCCCCGGCCGCGACGCGGCCGAGGATGTCGTGCATGCAGTGGGCCTCCTCGCTCACCAGCATGACGACGCGTTTCGGCTCGCGGGTGTCGGTGACCGTCCACGTGGTGTCGCCGCCCAGGTCGGCGGCCACGGTGGCGAACCGCTCCCGCAGCTCCTCCGCGCCGAACGGCAGGGATTCCGCCCGCACCACCTGGCGGGTGAAGAACCAGCCGGTGGCGGGGTCGGAGTGGTAGCCCGCCTCCACGATCCAGCCGCCGGCATCGGCGAGGAAACCCGCGATGCGCGCGACGATCCCCGTGGTGTCGGGGCAGCTCAGCGTGATGACGTACCGGTGCTCGGCCGTGGGGTCCACATGAGGATGGTGCCCGGTGTCAGGGCCGCCCGTTGCCGGAGAGCCAGTCCTGGGTGAACGCGGTCTCCGCGGCGAGCAGCCGTTGCACCTGGTCACCGACCACGGCCTCGATCTTGCTCCCGAACAGGGGAACCGTCACCCGCACCTCCAGCCGCACCTCCAGCTCGCTGCCGCCGTCGGAGAGGTCCCGAAGGCGCATCCCGCCGTTCGCGGACGCTGGCGCGCCGGGGATCGCCACGTCGACGTCGCCGTGGTAGCGGCCGCTGTCCTCGCGGGTCCACCGCTCGTCGCGCTCGACCGTGATGTCCCCGGGCAGCACGCTGCGCACCGCCGAGGGGAGATCCTTCGCGTCGAGACCGAGCCGGAGCCGGTAGCGCGCGCCCTCGAGGTCGGCCGTGTGCTCCAGGAGGCTCGCTCCGGGGCCGCCGATGCGGTCCAGCCGGGCACGGAGGTAGTCGGGGTCGACCATCGTGGCGTAGACCTCGTCCGCCGGGTGCGGGGAGACGGACCGGAAGTCGATCTGCCGGGGCATGAGCGGAGGCTACCCGGTGGCCGGTAGCGGTCCTGCCTTACCGTTGGCGCCCGTGCCGGTTCCCGACGTGCTCCCGCCGCCGACGCAGCGGCTCGCGCCGCTCACCACGCTGCGGCTGGGCGGACCCGCCCAGCGGTTCGTCGAGGCCACCACGGCGGACGCGGTCGTGCGGGAGGTGCGCGCCGCCGACGCAGCGGGCGAGCCGTTGCTGCTGCTCGGGGGCGGCTCCAACGTCGTGATCGCCGACGAGGGCTGGCCGGGCACCGTGGTCCACGTCGCGAACACCGGCCGGCGGGTGGAGCGCCGCCCCGACGGCTCGGTGCTGCTCACGGTGGAGGCGGGCACCGAGTGGGACGAGGTGGTCGCCGCTTGCGTGGCCGACGGGCTGGGCGGGCTGGAATGCCTGTCGGGGATCCCCGGCCGGACGGGCGCCACCCCGGTGCAGAACGTCGGCGCGTACGGCGTGGAGGTCTCCGACCTGCTCGTCGACGTCGATCTCTACGACCGGCGCAGCGGCGCCGTGCGCACCCACGTTCCGGCCGCGGAGCTGGGGCTCGCGTACCGCACGAGCGTGCTGAAGGGCCGCGACGACGCCGTGGTGCTGCGCGTGCGGTTCGCCCTGCCGGGCACGGCCGACAGCGCGCCCGTGCGCTACCCGGAGCTCGCGCGCACCCTGGGCGTCGAGGTGGGCGGGCAGGTGCCCGCGGCCGCCGCCCGGGAGGCGGTGCTCGACCTGCGCCGCGGCAAGGGCATGGTGCTCGACGCCCACGACCACGACACGTGGAGCGCCGGGTCGTTCTTCACCAACCCGGTGCTGCCGGAGGGGGACGTGCCGGACGGCGCGCCCCGCTATCCCGCGGGGCCCGGCCTGGCCAAGGTGCCTGCGGCGTGGCTGATCGAGCGGGCGGGTTTCCGGCGCGGCCACCCCGGACCCGGCGGGCGGGTGGGCCTCTCGGGCAAGCACGTGCTCGCGCTCACCAACCGCGGCCGGGGTACCACCGCCGAGTTGCTCGCGCTGGCCCGGGAGGTGCGCGACGGCGTGTCGTCACGGTGGGGAGTCACACTGTCGCCCGAACCGGTTCTCGTCGGCTGCGTGATCTGAGCGCCGCGTAATCTGGATCCGGGGCTGGCTGCCGGGCAACCGTCGCGTCCGCGGGGCGTCCGTGCAGTGGGGAAGCTCTGGCAAGGGGGACTGGTTTTGCGCAGGATCCTGCTCGCGCTGGCCACTGTCGTGGTCGCGTTGTTGGGTGTGGTGACGATCGCCACGGCCGACCCGTCGGGGCGGGTCGGCGAGCCCGTGGTGCCACCGGTGCTCGAACCGCCGGCCACGCTCGCCTACTCACCCGGCCCCGACGCGAAGGACGTCGACCCGCGCACGTCGGCCACGATCACCGTCACCGACGGCACGCTCGACAGCGTCACGCTGACGGGCCCGGACGGCGCGGCCGTCGCGGGCGAGCCGGACGGCAACGGCACCGGGTGGAGCAGCACCGAGGAGCTCGAGTACGGCGCCACCTACACCTGGAGCGGCTCCGCCACCGGCCGCGACGGTGCCGTCGTGCCGGTGAAGGGCTCGTTCACCACGCTCACGCCGCAGAAGGTGGTGCGCGGCACGCTGAACATCGGCGACGGGCGCACCGTCGGCGTGGCGGCGCCCATCCGCATCCAGTTCAACGACCACGTCGACGACCGCGCGGCCGTGGAGCGGGCGCTGTCGGTCGAGACGTCGGTGCCCGTCGAGGGCTCCTGGGGCTGGCTGCCCGACGAGGGGGGCGGCTCGCGGGTGGACTGGCGGCCCCGCGAGTACTGGCCCGCCTACACCACGGTCACCGTCACCGCCGACTTGTTCGGCGTGCCGTACGGCGGCGGTAAGTACGGGGCGGCCGACGTCACCAGCACGTTCGAGATCGGCCGTTCCCAGATCGTCAAGGCCGACGCCTCGAGCCACCGCGTGCAGGTCATCCGCGACGGCAAGCAGGTGTTCGACTTCCCCGCGAGCTACGGCCTCGACTCCGACCCGCGGCGCAACACCCGCACCGGCGTCCACGTCGTCACCGAGAAGTTCCCGGAGCGGCGGATGATCAGCCAGCAGTTCGACTACGACGTCAACATGAAGTGGGCCGTGCGGATCAGCAACAACGGCGAGTTCCTGCACGCCCAGCCCGCCACGGTGGGGGTGCAGGGCTCGTCGAACGTCAGCCACGGCTGCATCAACCTGTCCCCGGCGAACGCCAAGTCGTACTACGACTCCGCGATCTACGGCGACCCCGTCGAGGTCAGCGGCACCAACGTCGCGCTCTCGGCGCGTGACGGCGACATCTGGGACTGGACGCTGTCCTGGGAGGAGTGGAAGGGCCTGTCGGCCCTCGGGAGCTGAGCAGCGCAGGCGAGTAGGCCGGTCGGGACGCGGGTACGCGCGGGCATGCGCCCCGACGAGCTCAACGACCAGGTCGACAGCCGTGCCACGCCGCTGCCCGAGGAGGCGCGGGTGGAGGAGGGCGGTGAGGACCGCCGGGCCGAGGCGAGGGAGATCCTGCGCGACTCCGAGCAGCGCGTCGACGAGGCGGCCGGCGGGCCGCGCCCGGCGGACGCGGCCCGGGAGAACCGCCCCACCGACGAGACGGCGGGTGGGTGATCAGGCGCCGCGCAGCAGCGCCGCCGCGTCCCGCACCGTGCTGCGGATGCGGTAGAGGCTCGTGCTGGCCGTGATGTAGATGGTGCGGCCGTCGGCGCCGCCGAAGCACAGGTTGGCGATCTTCTCCGGCACCGGGATCCGCAGCAGCATCGTGCCCGCCGGGTCGAAGACCTGCACGGAGTCGTGGCTCGACGTCCACACGTTGCCGTGCTCGTCCACTCGGAACCCGTCGGGGACGCCCGGCGAGACCTCCACGAACTCGCGCCCGTTCTTGCACAGCCGCCCGTCGAACACGTCGTAGACGTGGATGGAGTGGCCGCCGGGGCGGTCCGGGTCGCGCTCCCCGCCGGGCGGGGACGCTCCGGAGTCGGCGACGTAGAGCAGCGACTCGTCGGGGGAGAACGCCAGGCCGTTCGGCGTCTCGACGTCGATCACGGCCGGGACCACGGACCCGTCGCGCGGGTCGAAGCGGAACACGTAGTGGTCGCCGTACTCGAGCTCGCCCTCGTGACCCTCGGTCGGCTTCAGGATCCCGTACGACGGGTCGGTGAACCAGATCGTGCCGTCGCTCTTCACCACCACGTCGTTCGGCGAGTTGAGCCGCACGCCCGCCCACCGGTCGACCACGTTCTCCACCACGCCGCCGCGGTCGCGCTCCACCCGCCGCCTGCCGTGGGAGCACTGGATCACCGAGCCGTCCAGGTCGAGCGTGCGGCCGTTGGTGAACTCGACGCCCTCCTGGTACACGCTGAGCTCCCCGGTGGTCTCGGAGAACTCCAGGATGCGGTTGTTGGGGATGTCGCTGTAGCGCACCGCGGCGCTCCCGGGGAGCCAGACCGGGCCCTCGGCCCAGATCGATCCGGTGGCGACCTTCTCCAGTTCGGCTCCGGGTTCGAGCAGGTCTCGCATCAGCCGGCTCTCCTTCGTGACGTCCGGCCGTCAGGCAATCATCCCCGGTGGGGCCGGTCAAGATCGCCTCATGGATCAGGCGTCAACGCACCTGCTCGACTTCTGCGCCCACGGCGTGATCGCAACCCCGCTGCCGATCGTCGGCGGGTTCGGGCCGGTGTCGACGATCCCGATCTCGATCTCGCGCCACTGGTCGTCCGGGCACACGGCGTTCTCCTCGAGGACGTGAGAGACCATTCCCAAGATCACCGAGTTGATCGCACACCCCACAGGACTTGTGGTCATGCACATCACCGCTTGCGCGGTCAGCGGCAGCCCGTCAGCCACCGCCTTCTGACCTCCGGGGCTCACGCGAACCACCATGCCCCCCTCCTCGAACGGAACCTTCCCGTCGGCCGCCATGGCGGAACCGGGGAGCGCCACCACGAGCCCCAACGCTGCGACCGCAGCGGCCGCGAACCTGCTGGGATACCGTGCCCAGCCAGGCGCGGGAAGCGACTCGCGGTGGGCGGAACCGTCACAACTGAGGCGAATCATCGGGCGCTCCCCCTCCGTGCCGCCCCTCGGGCGTGGGCGGCGCGATGAGGACGATGGCACCCGGCCGCGTCGTTGATGAAGGAAGACTTCTTCCGGACCGGCCCTATCGGTCCGTGCGATGGGCGCGGGTGGCACTCGCCTGGGCCCGCGGCTTCAGCACGATCTGGTCGAGGTTCACGTTCGACGGCCGGGTGGCGGCGAACGCGATCACGTCGGCCACGTCGTCCGGCGTGAGCGGCGTGATCCCCCGGTAGACGCCCGCGGCCCGTTCCTCGTCGCCGTCGAATCGCACCAGCGAGAACTCGGTCTCGACCATCCCCGGCAATACCTCGGTGAGCCGCACCGGCTGCCCGAGCAGCTCGCCGCGCAGCGTGCGGTGCAGCACCGACTGCGCGTGCTTCGCACCCGTATACCCGGCGCCGTTGTCGTAGACCTCGATCGCCGCGATCGACGTCACCGTGATGATGTGCCCGTCGCCGGAGGCCAGCAGCGCGGGCAGCAGGGCCTTCGTCATGCGCAGCGTGCCCATCACGTTGGCTTCGAACATCCAGCGCCACGCGTCCTCGTCGGCCTCGGCCACCGGCTCGAGCCCTTTCGCGCCGCCCGCGTTGTTGACCAGCAGCCTGCAGTCCGGCACGGCCGCGGCGAAGGCTGCCACCGAGTCGCCGTCCGTGACGTCCAGCCGGATTGCGGTGCCGTCGATCTCGGCCGCGATCTCGGCGCACCGGTCGACCCGGCGCGCCCCGAGCACGACGTGGAAGCCCGCCTTCCCCAGGGCGCGAGCGGTGGCGGCGCCGATGCCGGAGCTGGCGCCGGTGACAACTGCGGTCGGTCGATCGGTCATACCGGAACCCTATGCGGGCGTCGGCAGCGCGAGCAGCACACCAGGGCGCTCGTCACGACCGCCGGCCGCGCCACGCGCGAGTCGTGCTGCTCCCGCGCCGAGCCGCACCCCAGCGCGACCGACGCGACGCCGAGGTACTTCTGGCGACCGTTGATCATCGTGAGCAGCACACGAGGGCGCTCGTCACCACCGGGAGGAGCGGCTCGCGGGATCACGCGGAGGCCGGTCGATCGGCGCACCCGCTCCGGCGACAAGCAGTACCTCAATGCGATCAAGGAGCGTTCAGGTGCTTCTCGCCTCTGGCAGTCGGGGTGAGCAGCACGTCAGGGTGCTCGTCGAGACCGTGGGGTGCGGCTCGCCGATCGTGGGCGGTGCCGCGGGGAGGCGAGGCCGGGCCGATCGAGGCGTGGGTGAGCGGACTCCGGACGCCGAGCAGCACATCGGTGCGGTCGGTGGGGCGCTCAGGTGCTGGTGATCTCTCGGTGGGCTGGGTGGGCAGTACATCAGGGTGCTCGTCGGGACCGTGGAGTGCTGCTCGCGGGACCTGTGCCCCGCGGGCGGCGGATCGCACGCTCGCATCGCGCCGAGCAGTACGTCAGCGCGGCCTAGCGACGCTGAGGTACTTCTGGCTGCTGATGATCCTTCTGAGCAGCACGTCAGGGCGCTCGGCACGACCGTCATGTACGGCTCGGGGCTACTCGAGGCCCTGCTGTGCCGTACGGGAGCCGCGGCGCGCGGCCGCCCGCTGCCACGCGAAGATGCCGTAGCCCACGGCGCCGAGGAGGACGCCGGCCAGGCACGTGGTGAACCAGATGTCGAGCGGGCGGACGCCCAGCAGCGCGGCGACGAGGAGCACCACCGCGGCCACCAGCCACAGCACGCTGCCCACCACCGCCACGACCGCCGGCCGGGACAGCCGGGGCGACAGCGGCGGGGGCGAGATCACGCCGAGGAGAGTACGCGGATAGCGCCCGTGACACGGGGCCCTTACCCTGCGCGCGTGATCGAACGCCTCTTCCGCGTCGACGAACGCGGGTCCACGGTCGGCCGGGAGCTGCGCGGCGGCCTCGTGACGTTCGTGACGATGGCCTACATCGTCGTGCTGAACCCACTGATCATCGGCAGCTTCACGGCGGACGGGCCGGGTGCCAAACCGGACGCGCTGGGCAACGTCCTCCCGGTGGCGCAGGTCGCGGCCGTCACGGCGCTCGTGGCCGGTGTGATGACGCTCCTGTTCGGGCTGATCGTGAACTACCCGTTCGCGATCGCCACCGGTCTCGGGCTGAACGCGTTCGTCGCCTTCACGCTCGCGCCGCAGATGAGCTGGCCGGAGGCCATGGGGCTCATCGTGGTGGAGGGGCTCGTGGTGCTGGCGCTCGCCGCCACGGGCTTCCGCACGGCGGTCTTCAACATCGTGCCGCAGTCGCTCAAGGCGGCGATCGCGGTGGGGATCGGGCTGTTCATCGCCTTCATCGGCCTGGTGGACGCCGGGTTCGTGCGGCGGGTGCCCGACGCGGCGGGCACCACGGTGCCGGTGGGGCTGGGAATCGACAACTCGATCGCGTCGTGGCCCACCTTCGTGTTCGCGGTGGGGCTGCTCGTCACCGGCACGCTGGTGGCTCGCGGCGTGCGCGGCGGGATCCTCATCGGCGTCGCCGTCACCACGGTGTTGGCCGTGGTGGTGGAGGCGATCGCGCAGGTGGGGCCCTCGGAGGGCACGAACCCGCAGGGCTGGGGGCTCTCCGTGCCCGCGCTGCCGGACAGCGTGGTGGGCATCCCGGACCTCTCGCTCGTGGGTGCGTTCTCGTTCGGCGCGTTCACCCACGTCGACCTGCTCACCGTGGTGCTGCTGGTGTTCTCGCTGGTGCTCGCCGACTTCTTCGACACGATGGGCACGATCACCGGGCTCGGCCGCCAGGCCGGCTTCATCGGCGCCGACGGGCAGCTGCCGAAGATCGGGGCCGCGCTGGTGGTCGACGCCGCCGGTGCGGTGGCGGGCGGGGTGGCCTCGTCGTCGTCCAACACCGTGTACGTCGAGTCGGCGTCCGGGATCGCGGAGGGGGCGCGCACCGGCCTCGCGAGCGTGCTCACCGGGGTGCTGTTCCTGCTGGCGATGTTCTTCACGCCGCTCTACACGGTGGTGCCGATCGAGGCGGCGGCGCCCGCGCTGGTGGTCGTCGGCGCGCTGATGATCCGGCAGATCACCGACATCGACCTCACCGACTTCCGCGTGGCGCTCCCGGCGTTCCTCACGATCGTGGTGATGCCCTTCACCTACTCGATCGCCAACGGGATCGGGGCGGGGTTCGTCTCCTACGTCGTGCTGGCGGCGGCCACCGGGCGGGCGCGGCAGGTGCACTGGCTGATGTGGGTGGTGGCCGTGGCGTTCGCGGCGTACTTCGCGGTGGGGCCGCTGCGCGGGTTGTTCGGCGTTGCGTGACGGGGGTTGCGCGTCGAGAAGAGGGTAGGCTAACCTCAGCTCGTCGCTTCGTGGTGGGAGCGGCGCGTCAGTTCGGGAAACCAGTGGGGCCCCGGCCGATCCGGCCGGGGCCCCACAGGCGTTCCAGGGGTCAGCCCGCCACGTTGTAGCGCTGCAGCAGCTCGCCCATCACCTTCTCCTGATCGCGGAGGAACTGCTCGAACTCCGCGGTGGGGAGGTAGCTGTCGGAGGTGGAGAAGACCTGCTCCTGGAACCCCTGGAACGTCGGGTCCGCCACCACCTCCGCGCAGGCGTCGTCGAGCTGGTCGATCAGGGCCGGGTCGGTGTCGGCGTGCACCACGACGCCCCGGAACTGCGGGAGGACGAACTCCGCCGGGATCCCGAGGTCGGTGGCGCTCGGCACGCCCTGGTAGGCGGCGATCGGCTCGCCGGCGAACAGGACGACCGGCACGAAGTCGCCGGAGTCGAGGTACTGGCGCACGTCGCCGAGCTGCTCGTAGAGCGCGTCGACCGAGCCGCTGAGCAGTGCCGCGTAGCGTTCGCTCGGCTCGGCGAAGGGCACCGCCCGGAACGCGGTGGTCTGCGACTCGGTCAGTGCGGCCAGCATGAGGTCGTCGACGCCCCCGCGGCCGACGGTGGCCACCTTGACCTCGTTCGGCCGTTCCTTCGCGGCCGCGGCGAGGCCGTCCCACGTGCCGCCGAAGGTGTCCTTGCGGACGAGGAGGGCCGACGGCATGTTCTGCAGACGGCACACGGCCTTGATCTGGTCGAGCTGGAACTGCGACGTGCCGAGCGGGACGGTGGCGAGCGTGTCCTGGATGAGCACCGCCATGGAGTCGGGACGGCCGGTCACCAGCTTGTTCAGTCCCACGTTGCCGGTGGCGCCGGGCACGTTGACCACGGGCACGCTGACGCCGAGCGACCGCTCCATCACCTGCGCCGCGGCGCGGGCGACCTGGTCGGACCCGCCGCCCGCGCCGAAGGCGGCGATCATCGTGATGGGCCGGTCCGGCAGGGCGGGGGCACCGCCCTCGGCGCCGCGGTCCGGCCCGGCCGTCTGCGGGGTGGCACAGGCGGCCGCGAGGATCGCCCCGGCGACCGTGACGGCGGCGGCGTGCAGCGTCGTGGACCTCCGTCCCGTGCGTCTGCGGTTCATCGTGCATCTCCCTCGTGTCGAGACGTGATCGCGGTGCGGGACCGCCGGAAGGCCTGCAGGCCCACCAGCGCGACGACGAGGACCCAGACACCCATCAGTGCGCCGCTGATGGGCCGGGTGACGAAGACCGTGAGGTCGTTGGCGTACGAGATCATGGAAGTCAGGAAGAATCGCTCGGCCAGCGGCCCGAGGATCGCGCCGAGCACGAGTGGCGAGATCGGGAAACCGAAGCGGTTCATGAGCGTCCCGAGGCCGGCGAAGGCCACCATGAGCCAGACGTCCGCCATCGAGTTGCGCAGGGCGAATGCGCCGATGAACGAGAACAGCACGATGAACACGGCCACGTAGGGCTCGGGCACCTTGAGGATGCGGATCATCGGCTTGGCGGTCAGGAGACCGGCCACGAACATGAGCACCACGCCCACGAGGAGCGCCGCCAGGATCGTGTGGATCAGTTCGGGCTGGGTCCGGAAGATGTCCGGGCCGGGCTGCACGTCGTGCAGCAGGAGCGCGCCGAGGATCACGGCGGCCGATGCGCTCCCCGGGATGCCGAGCACCAGCATCGGGATGAAGGCACTTGCGACCGTGGCCGTCGACGCCGCCTGCGGGCCGATGACGCCTGCCGGTGATCCGTTGCCGACATCGCGCCGGTACTTGCCGAACTGCCTCTCGAGCCCGTAGGCCACGAACGAGCCGACCGTGGCCCCGGCGCCGGGGACGGTGCCCATCAGGGAGCCGATCAGCACCCCGCGCCCGAGGCTGCCCGACCGCTCCCACAACGCCTTCGGCCCGGGGACGACCGTGCGGATCCGCTCCGGCTGCTGCGTGGTGGCGTCGCCGCCGAACCGGTTCGCGAACCGCGTGACGACCTCGCCGAGCGAGTACACGCCGATCATCACGACGATCCAGTCGACGCCGCTCTGCAGCACCGGGCTGCCGAAGTCGAAGCGCAGCTCGCCGTAGACGGAGTCGACGCCGACGGTGGCGAGGAGCATGCCGCCGATCAGGGAGATGAACGCCTTGAGCACGGACCCCTGGGAGAGCGCGAGCACGCTGGTGAGACCGAGCAGGACGATCACGAAGTACTCGACCGAGGAGAAGCTCAGCGCGATCTGCGCGAAGGGCTGCGCCGCGAAGGCCAGGAACAGCCAGGAGACGAGGCCGCCGACCAGCGCCGACGTGGCCGCCCACCCGAGGGCCTGCGCGCCCTGGCCGCGGCGGCTCATCGTGTAGCCGTCCCAGAGCAGCGGGACGTGGTTCGGCTCCCCGGGTACGCGCAGGAGGATCGCCGTGATCGCCCCGCCGTACGTGCCCGCGACGTACACGGTGACCATGACGATCAAGCTCGCGTCGACGTCCATCCCGTACGTGAACGGGAGGATGAGCAGCACACCCATCACGAACGTGAGGCCCGGCAGCACGCCGATGAGCAGCCCGAGCAGCGTGCCGAGGACGAGCAGCGCCCAGAGGGTGACGTCGAAGGACAGGATGGTCTGGACGACGCCGGCGAGGGTGTCCATCGTCAGTAGATCCCGATCAGTTCGTAGACGCCCACGGTGAAGGTGTCGAAAATCCCGACGCCGCTCGGCACCGAGATGTACACGACTTTCAGGAAGAGGAACGAGAACGTGAGTGCGGCCGCCACTCCGAGTGCCGTGTTGAGTACGGTGCGGCGCCTCCCGGAAAGGAGGAGGAAGCCCACGACGAATGCGGCGGTGGCGATCAGGTATCCGAGGTAGATCGCCGCGGTGACGTATCCGACGATGCTCAGTATCGCGATTGCCGCGCGCCGGCCGTCGGCGGCCGGCTCGTCGTTCCCGGGGTCGGAATCGGATTCGGAGCGGGGTTCGTCGGGGTCGGTGCCGCCGGACCGGAGCGCCCGGGCCTTCTGGCCCACCCGGGCGAGGGTGCACACGGCGAGCAGGACGATCAGGAGGCGCGGCCAGAAGGCGGGCCCGAGGTCCTGCGGCTGTCCGGCCCGGAACCAGGCGGTCTGCAGCCACAGCACCGCCGCCACCACGAGCAGGGCGATCTCGGGCAGGAAGGTGCGCAGCGTCGTGAGCCGGTGCCGTGCCCCGTGCGACGTGTCCAGGCCCACGGGGTGGCGAGTGCTGGAGTCGGTCATGAGGGCCGGGGCTCCTCTTCGTCGGGAAGCGGCTGGGTGCCGGGGACGCGGTGGCGGCATCGGAAGAATGCGCCACCGCATTCGAAACGTATCAGCGTGCGCGGTCGTGGTCCGTCCCGTGTGATGCGGCCCGCTGTGCGTAAAATGTACGAACATTTCCGTGGAATCGGCTCGGATAAGTCCGGCCAATTGCATGCGCCGGTCGATCGGGTTTGATGGGCCGGTCCGACCCGTCCAGGCGATCCGGAGAAGGTGTGAGTGCCATGCGCGTGCACTGGTTCCTGCCCACGTACGGCGACAGCCGCCTGCTCGGCAACCAGCACCCGGGTGTCGGCTCGGCCGCCCGGCGCCGTCCGCCCACGCTGCGGTACCTGACGCAGGTGGCCCAGGCCGCTGAGGCCGTCGGCTTCGACGCCGTGCTCACGCCCACGGGGATGTGGTGCGAGGACGCGTGGCTCACCACCGCGATGCTCGCGCAGGCCACCGAGCGGTTGCGCTTCCTGGTCGCCTTCCGGCCCGGGATGCTGACGCCCACCCTGGCCGCGCAGATGGGCGGCACCTTCCAACGCCACTCCGGCGGACGGCTGCTGGTCAACGTGGTGACGGGCGGTGCGCCGGCCGAGCAGCAGGCGTACGGCGACTTCCTGGACAAGGACGCCCGCTACGCCCGCACGGGCGAGTTCCTGCACGTCGTGCGCGCGCTGTGGCGGGGCGAGACCGTCGACTTCACCGGCGAGCACCTGAGCGTGCGGGGTGCGTCGCTGGAGCAGGTCCCGGATCCGGTGCCCGAGATCTACTTCGGCGGCTCGTCGCCCGCGGCGGGCGCGGTGGCGGCCGAGCACGTGCAGGTCTACCTCACCTGGGGCGAGCCGCCCCAGCAGGTGGCCGAGAAGATCGCGTGGGTGCGGGGCCTCGCGGCGGAGCGGGGCCGGACGGTCCGCTTCGGCATCCGGCTGCACGTGATCGCCCGGGACACCTCCGAGGAGGCGTGGGCCCACGCCCAGGCGCTGCTCGACGCCATGGACCCCGCGGTCATCGCGCAGACCCAGGCCGGGCTGGCCCGCAGCGAGTCGGAGGGCCAGCGCCGGATGCGCGAACTGCACGGCGGTTCGCTCGAGCGCCTCGAGGCGGCACCCAACCTGTGGGCGGGCATCGGCCTGGTCCGCGGCGGTGCCGGAACGGCGCTGGTCGGCAGCCACACCGAGGTGGCCGACCGGATCGCGGAGTACCACGAGCTGGGCATCGACGAGTTCGTGCTGTCCGGCCACCCCCACCTGGAAGAGGCCTGGTGGGTCGGTGAGGGCGTGCTGCCGGTGCTGCACGCGCGGGGGCTGTGGGAACCGCCGTCAGGAACACCGGCCGCCGCGATCGAGGACGAGACAGCGGTCCCATTCGCGAGGGCGAGGTAAGGCGGCCCCGCCGCCCTGCCCCGCCCCCCGTACCCCGCCCCCGAACGCCAGCAAGGTGGCTTTACTGGCGTAATCGGCCAGTAAAGCCACCTTGCTGGCACATCGGGGTGGGGTCACCGCATCGGGGGTCGCCGGGTCAGGCCATCGCCGCGACGCCCGCCAGGATCGGCTTCGGCACCCGGCGGCCGAGGGCCTGCTGCTGCTGGAGCAGCGCCGACTTGGGGTCCAGCCGCCGCGCGGTGAACCGCGCGAGGCCGACCACGCAGAAACCCAGCACTCCCGAGGCGACGAGTTCCACGTCGTCGCGGGCGTCGACCTGCCATTCGCTGTACCGACCGTCCGCGAGCGTGCAGTGGGCCGTCACGGTCAATGTCGCTCCCGCCGGAACCGGCGCCACGTGCGTGAGTTCGAAACGCGTGCCCAGTGAGCACTCGTCGGCCTCGATGAATCTGCTGATGGCGAGCATGGGAGGCCATTCGCACACCCCGAGCAGCCAGCCGCTCGCCATCACCTCCGGCTTGTGGATGAACTCCGGCACGCCGGGGAGCAGTCGTTGCACCATGTTCTCCCGGCCCACGCGGTAGGTGACGGTCTCGGTCGTGCCCACCGTGAGCATGCCGTTCACCAGCGGGTGCCGTCGTGCGCGAGGTGGTCGTCCTCGTGCGCGGGGTGTCCGACGCAGACCCACTCCTGGTCCGAGACGGGGCGCAGGGCCTCGCCGCAGATCGTCGTGGTGCCGGCGTCGTTCAATTCGAAGTGCACTTTCTCTCCTGGCAGTTCCGAACTCGGCGCGGGACCGCGCCGAGAAGGCAGGGGTGACGCGGAACCGGATTCGTCGTCGAAGTGCCGGCCCGCTCCGGCAAACGTCCGGGAACGTGATCCCGGGTTTGCGGAGCCCAGTGTGCATGACCGATTCAGAGCGGGCCGGGGTATCCGCTCACCCCATTCGGGAGACGCGGCCCACCCACCGGGACCGCGAGATGATCATGATTGCGCCGGTGCCGGGCCCGCTTGACCCGGACGATCAGACGTCTCCCAAGCGATCGATCAGGTAGACGTGGGCGACACACCCCCGGCCGCGCGGGCCGCCATTTCACCCGGCCTGGGTACCCCGCCCGGGTGGGCGGGCCCGCCTACCGTCCGCGCCCGGCCGCCACGGGGTCGCCCTCCAGCGCCTCGTCGTCGGGTTCCGGGGTGCGCGGGACCGGCCGCGGCGGCGCCACCGGCGCGGGCCGGTGCAGGCCCCGCCACAGCGTCGCGGACGTGCCTGTGACGCCCGCGGGCCGGGAGACCAGCGGGGGGACCGCGCGCTGCAGCTGGCCCGACCCGACGAGGGCGGACACGATCCGGTGCAGCCCCGCGGCGTAGCCGCGCACGTCGGGAGGCAGGCGTTCGGGGGCGTAGGCGAGCACGGCGGCGGCCTCCGCGCGAGCGTCGGCCGCCACCCAGCGGCGCACGTGCGGGAGCGCGATCACGGCGCCGAACCCGGGGGGCGGGGGGAACGCGGGGGCGCCCGGGACGAGCGGGGTGAGCACGAGCACCGGCCGCGGCCCCGACGGCGCGCACGCCATCGCGGCGGCCTGCCGGAGCGACTGCCCGTCGGACCCGCAGACCAGCACGTCGGCCTCCCCGGCCGAGCCCGGAGCGAGCATGCCCCCGTGGACCGCGTGCAGGGCCGCGGCGAGCGTGCGGGCGCCGCATCCCCGGCCGACGCCGACGATCACCGGGCGGCGCACGCGGGTCATCGGGCACCCCCGGAGAGCTCGGCGAAGGGATCGTCCTCGGCGAGGGTGTGCTCGCCGCCCCAGCCGGCGGGCGGGACGGGCGGAGGTGGCCTGTCCTCGCCGAGCGTCTCCTCCCAGGCGTCGACGGCCAGCCTGCCGTTCTCCCAGATCACCGGCACCGACAGCCGTACCCAGCGCGACGCCTGGCTGCGCCACCCGCGACCGGTGGGCGCCGGCGCCACGGCGGGCACCCCCACCTGCGCCTGCTCCGCGTCGGCGCCGGAGGGTCGGCCCTCGTGCTCGCCGACGGCCCGGTACGGCGTGACCCGGACGCGGACGTCGACGAGCACGCGCCCGTCGCCGTCGGAGCGCACCCGCCCGGGGAGGGCGAAGTCGGCGCGCTGCCTGCCCTCGCCGTTCCACCCGATGCGGGCCGGGTCGCCGCCCGGGACGACCAGGTAGTCGCGCAGCACCCGGCCGCGGCGGGCGGGCTCCTCCTCGTCCCAGGACAGGTAGTCGACCGCGAACGCGCCGGCCAGGGCCGCGGCCTCGGCCGGATCGGGTGTGGGGGAGGGACCGGGTTGCCAGGCCGGGCGGGGCGGCGGGACCGGGGCGAAGCCGCGCGGGTCGGTGGGGGGTTCGGCGACGTGCGGCGCGGCCCACCCGGTGGGCCAGGCCGTGCCGGCCCAGCGGGGGCCGGGAGGGGGCGCCTCGGGGCCCGACGCGGGGTGCGTGCCCGGCTCGGGGTGGGCTTGCCCCGGGGAACGGCCGAAGAGGCGGAACCGGGCCACGGCCGTCACCGGCCCGCGGGGACGGCGGGGCGGCCGGGGCGGGCGGGATCGCGCATGGTTCCCCCATCGGTCGGGCGCAGCACGACGTCGACGGTAGGAAGGACCGTGGCCGTCGTGGGCCGGATCCGGGGGAGCGGTTTGCGATCGTGAACGCGGGCGGTCGTGATCGCGGTCAGGGGACCGGCCAGGTGTGCACCGGCTCGTTGGCGGCCGACCACTCCAGGTAGCGCGTGAGCATGCCGTGCAGCGCGGTGGGCCGGTCGGCGCCGCCGTCCTCGAGGGCGGCCACCGTGTCGAGCTGCCAGCTCGCGCCCGTGCGGCGGGTGACGCAGCGCTGCTCGACGATCGACAGGAAGCGGTCGGTGACGTCGCTCTCGACTCCCCAGCGCGCCAGCCCGTCGGCCGCCTGCGGGAGCAGCTTGCGCAGCACCAGCTCGTCGGGGCGGATCCAGCCGGTGCCCGGCCAGTACAGGGGGCCGTCCAGCCCGTGGCGGGCGGCGGTGGTGAAGTTCTCCTCGGCGGCCTCGAACGACATCATGCTCCACAGCGGGCGCTCGGCCTCCACGAGCGTGCGCAGCAGGCCGTAGAAGAACAGGGCGTTGGCCACCATGTCCACCACGGTGGGTCCGGCGGGCAGCACCCGGTTCTCCACGCGCACGTGCGGCACGCCGTCGGCCACGTCGTAGACCGGGCGGTTCCAGCGCCAGATCGTGCCGTTGTGCAGCCGCAGCTCGTCGAGGCCCGGCACCTGGCCGGCCTCGAGCTCCGCCATCGGATCGCTGTCCTCGGTGACGGGCATGAGCGCCGGGAAGTAGCGCCCGTTCTCGGAGAACAGGTCGAGGATCGAGGTGATCCAGCGTTCGCCGAACCACACGCGTGGCCGGACGCCCTGGTTGCGCAGCTCCGGCGTGCGCACGTCGCAGGACTGCTCGAAGAGCGGCACGCGGGTCTCGGCCCACAGCCTCGAACCGAGCAGGAACGGCGAGTTCGCGCCGACGGCGAGCTGCACGCCCGCGAGGCACTGCGCGGCGTTCCAGTAGCCGGCGAACGAGTCGGGGTGCACCTGCAGGTGGAGCTGCATCGACGTGCACGCCGCCTCCGGCGCGATCGAGTCGAAGTCGGCCTGCAGGTGTTCGGGCGCGACGCCGTGTTTGCCGGAGGGGTCGTCGCCCGCGATGTCCAGGCGGATCGGCTCGCCCCTGGCGCTCAGCATCTGCTCGTTGAGCGTGGCGTAGCGCTGGTCGGGGGAGAGCGCGTCGACCACGAGGTGGCGGCGCTCCAGCGTGGGCAGGATCCCGATCACGGCGAGCTGCGCGCCGCAGTCGACCGCCTTGGCCCGGGCCACGGCGAGCTCCTCGACCAGGTGGCGCTCGAGGTGGCCCCACTCGTCGCCGGGCAGCGGGCGCGGCGGCAGATTCAGCTCGAGGTTCCAGCGCCCCAGTTCGGACTGGAACTGCGACGAGCCGATCGCGTCGAGCACGTCGGCGCCCGCGAGCGACGGCGCGAGGTCGTGGCCCACCAGGTTGAGCTCCACCTCGAGCCCGGTCATCGGCTCGTCGTGGGCGAACGGGTGGTCGCGAAGCATGATCGCCAGCGCGTCGAGACAGCGCTGCACCTTCGCACGGTAGCGCTGGCGATCGCGTCGACTGAACGTCCGTCGGTCGACGTCCTGGCCCATGCCTGCGCTGCCTCCCGACCCCGGGTGGTGCCCGGAGCTCCGCTCGATGCTCGCGGGCGAGCGGCCGCGGCGGCGGCCGCGACGCGCGCGGGCTGTCCACCTTGGCACCCGTGGTGATCCCTTCGCTACGGCCGACCGGATGACCGCTGCAGCCCGACCGGCGCAGCCTGGGACGATGGAGCGCCGTGGCGACCATCACTCCCGTCGACGACCCGGCCGATCCGCGCGTCGACGACTTCCGCGACCTCACCACCGCCGACCGCCGCCCCGACCGGCCAGGTGGCCGGGGCCTGGTGATCGCCGAGGGTGTCGTGGTGGTGCGGCGCATGATCGAGTCGCCGTACCCGGTGCGGTCGCTCCTGGGCGTGCCCCGCCGATTCGCCGAGCTGGCCGACGACCTCGCCGGGCTTCCCGTGCCCGCCTACGCCACCGACGCGGACACGATGGCCGCGGTCGTGGGGTTCCACCTCAACCGGGGTGTGCTCGCGGTGGCCGACCGGGCCGCGCCCCCCGACGCCGCCGCGCTGCTGCGGCGCGCCCGCCTCGTGGCCGTGCTGGAGGGCGTGAACGACCACGAGAACCTGGGAGCGCTCTTCCGCAACGCCGCGGCGCTGGGCGTCGACGCGGTGCTGCTGGGCCCGCGCTGCGCCGACCCGCTCTACCGCCGCAGTGTGCGCGTGTCCATGGGGCACGTCCTGCGCGTCCCGTTCGCCGAACTGCCGGGCCCGTGGCCCGCGTCGCTGGACGTCCTACGGGCCTCCGGCCTGCGCGTCGCCGCGCTCACCCCCGCAGCCGACGCCCGGCCCCTCACCGCGGGCGGGCCGGCGGGGCAGCGGGTCGCCGTGCTGCTCGGGGCCGAGGGCCCCGGGCTCACCGCGGAGGCGATGGCCGCGGCCGACCTGCGGCTGCGGATCCCGATGGCCCCCGGCGTCGACTCGTTGAACGTGGCGACGGCGGCCGCAGTGGCCTTCCACGTGCTGGGATCGCCGGCCTGACGCCGCCGCTTCCCGTCCGCTTCGTCCGGATACCTTGGCGTCGTTTCGCATCCCGTCGAGGAAGGCACGGCCCATGACGAAGATCCGGGAGATCGTGTTCGACTGCCGGGACGCGGCGGGGCTGGCCCGCTTCTGGGCCGCCCTTCTCGACGGTTACGCCGTTCGTCCCTATGACGACGACGAGATCGCGCGACTGGCTGAGAAAGGGCTGACCCCGGAGACCGATCCCACCGTGATGGTCGACGGCCCTGGCCCGATCCTCTGCTTCCAGCAGGTGCCGGAGCCGAAACGGGCCAAGAACCGGGTCCATCTCGACATCACGGTCCAGGACCGTACGGCCGAGGTCGGCCGGCTGGTCGAGCTCGGTGCATCGGTGCTGGAGGAGTTCGACACCTGGACCACCATGCTGGATCCCGGGGGCAACGAGTTCTGTCTCACCGAGGCCGCGTAGCGCTCTGGTGCAGGCACTCCGGGGGATGCGACCGCGGTGACCCGGCAGGGGCGCTTGCGCCTGTCCTTCTCCCGTGCAGCCGGTCGGGTCCCTTCAGGCGGAGCCGCCGCAGCCCGAGCGGGCCCATGGGTTCGAGGACGGCGAGTGCTACGCCGAGGCGCTCGTCGAGGTCTTCGTCGAGGAGTACTCCGGGCCGGGCGACCTGGTCTTTCGATCCCTTCGCAGGGTCGGGAACCACCCTGGTGGTCGCCGAGCGGCCGGGCGGGCGCCCACTCGGGCTGGAGATCCAGGCCGAGCGTGTCGACTTCGTCAGGTCACGGCTGCCGCGCTGCCGGCGAGACGCCGGGAACCTAGGCTGGCGGGGTGCGGCTCGCCTCGGGGGGACGGGTCCTGCTCGGCGAGCGCCGGGCAGGCGATCCGCCGCTGCCGGGCGAGCTCGAGGACGCGCTGCGGGAGTGGGCGGCGTTCGCCGTGCGGGTCGCCGGCTCGGGCGGGCCTGCGGAGCGCGAGATGCTGCAGCGCCGGGGCCGGCAGCTGGCCGTACGGCTCGCCGACGCGCTCGGCCGCACCGTCACCTACACCGATCCCGTCTCCGGGCGGGTGGAGGCCGTGCCCGCCCCGCAGACCGGGCCGATCCCGCGCCGCACCGACGACGCGGAGCCCACGCCGTGGGCCACCGGGCTCACGATCTCGGCCTTCACGGCGGTGGTCGTCGTGGTCGGCGACGTGGCCGTGAGCAGCGCGTTCGCCGAGGCGTTCGGGCTGCTCTGGGTGCCGGCCAACATCCTCGTCGCCATCGGGCTCGCCCCGTCGCTGCACCTGCTGCGGTTCACGCCGTTCTGGCGCTGGCCCGCGATCGGCACCGCGGCCGGGCTCGTGATCGCGTGGGTGGTGCTGCTGCTCGGGCAGCTCGGCTGACGCCCAGACAAGGGGCGCGCACCGCTACCGATCGGCAGCGGTTGTCTCACCGCTGTCCGCGCACCCCGAGCAGCACCTCGTCCCAGGACGGCATCACCGGCTTGCCCTTCTTCGTGCGCTTGCTCCCGGCGGGCGGCGCTGCCGCGGCGGCAGCGGCCGGCTCGGCGGCGGGCTTCTCCGCCGCCGGCTTCTCCGCGGGCTTCTCGGCAGCGGGCTTCCCGTCGCCGGGCTTCTCGGCAGGTTCCGCGGGTGCGGGCTTCTCCGCGACGGGCTCGGCGGGCGCGCTCGGCGCCTTCTCCGGACGGGCGGGTTCCGGGCGGCGGCGTTCCGGTGCGTCCCTGCGCGCGGCCGGCTTCGCGGAGCCTGGACGGGCGTCCTCGGTGCGCTCCGGCCTGCTCGGCGCGACCACGGCCTCGTCGTTCGCCTGCCGCCGGGGCCGCCGGTCGCGGTCCGCCTCCGCGGGGGCGGGCTCGGTGCGCGAGGGCTCGGCCGGGGCCTGGCGCTGGGTGGGCGGCACCGGCCGGCGCGGCTCGGGTGCGGTGCGGGGCGGGGTGCGCTCGGCGGTGCGCGCCTCCGCGGCGGCGGGCGGGTCGATCCGCGCACCGCGCACCGGGTCGGACGCCACCGCGCGCAGCTCCTCCTCGGGACCCGGGGCGGGTGCGGGTGCGGGCTCCTCGGAGCGGGCGATGTCGATGACCGGCCCGACGGTGCGCAGCGGCCGCGCGGGCAGGCCCTCGATCAGATCGCTCGCGTGCTCGTCGACGGCGGTGACGGTGCCGCCGTGCGCGCCCGGCTGGAACGTCCAGTGGGCGCGGTTGTCGGAGCGCCCGGCGTGCCAGGACAGGGAGACGACCCACTTGCCGTCCTCGCCCTTCCAGGAATCCCACTCCGCGTCGGCGTACTCCTGGCCGCGCAGGCCGAAGGTGTGGGCCACGACGTCGCCGAGCGTGCGGGTGTCGGGCCCGTCGGCGCGCATGGGGTGGGCCCGCTGGGCCACCTCCGCGGTGCGGGAACGCTCGAGCAGCACGGGGTAGGCGAACCGCTCGATCTTCTGCAACGGGACCCCGGCGGCGGCGGCGACCTGTTCCACGGACGCCCCGGCACGGATGCGGGCCTGGATCTCACGTGGACGCAACTGGCTCTCCAACTCGATAGAGATCTGTCCGAGCCGGGTGAGGTCCCCCCTGGCGGCGGCGCGCAGCTGCTCGTCCGCGGGCACGGTGTACCGCTCGCGTCGCACCGGGTCCTCGAGGACGACGGAGAACTCACCGCCGCCCTCGGTGATCCCGACGACCCGCAGCGCCCGCATCAGCGGCCCTCCCGCTCTCGTTCTCCCCGTCCGGGTGACGTTAGTTGCCGGATCGCGCCCTGCGTCGGAGGCGCGCCGACGTCACCAGGGTTGAGCTGGGACGGATGTTACTGCTGTGACTACGCAGCGCTCGTACGGGTGATCACGAGAGCCGTTCGACGACCCAGTCGATGCAGGCGGTGAGAGCGGTGACGTCGGCCGGATCGACCGCCGGGAACATGCCGATGCGCAGCTGGTTGCGGCCCAGCTTGCGGTACGGCTCCGTGTCGACGATCCCGTTGGCCCGCAGCACCTTCGCCACCGCGGAGGCGTCGACGGAGTCGACGAAGTCGATCGTGCCGACCACCTGCGACCGGTGGGCGGGCTCCGCGACGAACGGGGTGGCGAACTCCGACTTCTCGGCCCACGCGTACAGCCGCCCGGACGAGTCGGCCGTGCGCGCGACGCAGGCGTCCAGGCCGCCGAGCCCGAGCATCCAGTCGATCTGCTCCGCCATGAGCACGAGCGTGGCGATCGCCGGGGTGTTGTAGGTCTGCTCCTTGACCGAGTTGTCCACCGCCGTGGCCAGCGAGAGGAACGGCGGGATCCAGCGGTCGGTGGCGGCGAGCTCGCTCACGCGCTCCAGCGCGGCGGGGCTCATCAGCGCGGCCCAGAGCCCGCCGTCGGAGGCGAAGCCCTTCTGCGGCGCGAAGTAGTAGGCGTCGGCCTGGCTCACGTCGACCGGCAGGCCGGCCGCGCCGGACGTGGCGTCGATGAGCACCAGCTGGTCGGCCGTGGCGCCCTCCGGGCGCACGACCGGCACGGACACACCGGTGGACGTCTCGTTGTGCGCCCAGGCCAGCACGTCGCACGTGGGGTCGGTGGTCGGCTCGGGCGCGCTGCCCGGCTCGGCCTTCACCACCACCGGCTCGGCGAGGAACGGCGCACCCCGGGTGGAGTCGGCGAACTTCGAGGAGAACTCGCCGTACGTGAGGTGCAGCGCGCGCTCGCGCACCAGGCCGAACGCGGCCGCGTCCCAGAACGCTGTGGACCCGCCGTTGCCGAGGACGACCTCGTACCCCTCCGGCAGCGAGAACAGCTCACGCAACCCGGAGCGCACCCGCCCGACCAGCGACTTCACCGGCTTCTGGCGGTGCGAGGTTCCCATGATCGCCGCACCGGCCCCGGCGAGCGCCGCGAGCTGCTCGGGGCGGACCTTGGAGGGTCCGCAGCCGAACCGGCCGTCGGCGGGCTTGAGGTCGGCGGGGATCTGCAGGTCGGTGGACGAGGAAACGGTCACCTCCCCAGTGTCTCAGCCGCGCCGGCGCCCGAACGGGTGCGGGTCCTCCCGGTGGGCGGAGAAACCGCACTTCACACCCCCGATGTCCACTTCACGGGCGGCCGGCCCGGCGCGAACGGCGCCCCGCGTGGGAGAAGTCACGGCGCCGACGCGCCCGGCTGCAGTGGGTGCACGCGTGCCGCCGTTCGCTGACACGATGGGAAGTGATCGTCGGTTGAAGGAGCACGCGGAGAGATGTCGAACGCATCGGACAAGCCGGAGGACGAGGGCGCGGCCGCGCGTCCGCAGCCGGATCCCGCGGGTGAACCGCCGGCCGGCCCCTTCGCCGCCGGCTCGTCCGGGGAGTCGCGCGCGGATGAGCCCGCCGCCGGCCCGTCCCGCGACGAGCCGGCTGCCGGGTCGGCCGGCAGCTCGTCCGCGAGTGCGGGGCCCGCCCCCGCCGCCGACGCCGGGACCCCGGCGAACACCGGAGATGCGGGCTCCCCGGGGGGCGGAGAGGCGGCGAGCGTGGAGCCGGCCGCCGACGCAGCCGGTGCGGGACCCGCCGCCGACGCGGCGTCCGCCGGGAGCGCTGCCGGTGAAGGAGCCACCTCCGCTGAAGCTGGTGGTGCGGGCGGTGCGGGGGATGCCGCGGACGCGACGGTGGTGAGCGCGGCGGACGTGAACGCCGGCTCCGCTGAACCTGGTGGTGCGGGCGGCGCGGGGGACGCCGACGCGACGACCGTGGTGAGCGCGGCCGACGCGAGCGCCGCGGGCAGCGCTGGTGAGGCCGAGCCCGCGGGGCGCGCCGCCGATCCGGCATCGGCCGATGCCGCGACCGGGGGGAGCGCTGACGACGCGACGGTCGCGGGGAACGCATCCGACGAGACGACCGTGGTGGGTGCAGCCGATTCAGCTGCCGCGAGCGCCGGTGGTGCGCCGCCGGGGGAGAACGGCGGCGCGGCCCCTGGCGACGGCGGGGGAGCGGCGGCGCCCGACCCCACCGCGCACCTGGGCACGCCGCCGGGTCACCAGCAGACCGACGTGCAGCCGGCCGGGTACGGGCAGCCCGCGTATGGACAGCAGGAGTACGGGCAGCCCTACGGGTACTGGCAGTGGCAGCAGGGACATGCGCAGCCCGGGTACGGCCAGCCTGGTTACGGCCAGCCCGGCTATGGCCAGCCCGGGTATGGCCAGCCCGGGTATGGCCAGCCCGGGTATGGCCAGCCCGGGTACAGCCAGCCGGCGTACGGGCAGCCCGCGTATGGACAGCAGGGCTACGGGCAGCCGTCCGGTTACTGGCAGTCGGGGTACGGGCAGCCCGGGTACGGGCAGGGCTACGGCGAGCAGGGCCATGGGCAGCCCGGGTACGGGCAGCCCGGGTACGGCCAGCAGGGTCATGGGCAGCCGGGCTACGGCACGTCCGGGCAGCAGGCCTACCCGCCGTACGGGCCGCCCGGGTCGGTCCCGCAGCCGGGGGTCGTGCCCCTGCGCCCGCTCACCACAGGTGACGTGCTGGCCGGGGCCGGCCGCTTCATCAGGGCCAACCCAGCCCTGACGATCGGGCTCAGCGCGGTGGTCGTCTTCGTGAGCCAGGTGCTCCAGCTCGGCCTGGAGTTCGCGCTGCCGTCGATCGACCCCGCGGAGTTGGAGCGGGGGCGGGTCGCGGGGCTGGCCGGCGCGGTGTTCGGGGGGTTCGGGAGCGGGCTGTTCGGCATCGTGCTCGGCACCGCGCTCACCGGCGTGCTGTTCGTGGCGCTCGGCCAGGCCGTGATCGGCCGCCACATCGGGGCGGGCCAGGCCGTGAAGGTGGTCGCGCCCCGGCTGCTCGGCCTGATCGGGCTGATGCTGCTGATCTCGCTGGTGGTCGTGGGGATCTTCGTGGTGGGCATGCTCGGGCTCGTCGCCGCGGCCACGGGATCGGGCAATGGGATCGCGCTGGGGCTCCTCCTCCTGCTGGCAGGCTTGGTCGCCATCGTCTACCTGGGCGTGCTGTGGGCGTTCGCGAGCGCCGCGTACGTGCTGGAGCCGATCGGCGTGGTGGACGCGCTGAAGCGGTCGGCCCGGCTCGTGCACGGGGCGTGGTGGCGGACCTTCGGCGTGCTGTTGCTGGCCGGCCTCATCGTGGGCGTGGCGGCGATCGTCGTGCTGGGCGTGTTCGGCGCGCTCGTCGACCGGCCGGCGGACCTCGTCGACCTGGCCCGGGTCGCGATCGGCTCCACGGTGGTCGGCACGTTCGCCACCCCCTTCACCGTGGGGGTCACCGGGCTGCTCTACGTGGACCAGCGGATCCGCCGGGAACGTCTCGACGTCGAGCTGGCGCGCTACCCGGCCGACCCGCGGTAGGTGCGGCGGTACGCCAGCGGCGCCACGCCGATGGCGGCGTGCAGGTGCTGGCGCAGCGACGCGGTGGTGCCGAACCCGGTCTCGGCGGCGATGCGCTCCACCGGGAGGTCGGTGGACTCCAGCAGCCGGCGCGCGGCCGCCACCCGCTGGGTGGCGACCCACCGCGCCGGGCTCATGCCGGTCTCCTCGCGGAAGTGGCGGGTGAAGGTGCGCACGCTCATGGCGGCGTGCGCGGCCAGGTCGGCGAGGGCCAGCGGTTCATGGAGCCGTTCGAGGACCCATGACCTGGTGGGGGCCGTCCTCGCTCCGTCGACCTCGGGCAGCGGCTCCATGAACTGCGACTGACCGCCCTCGCGCCACGGTGCGACGACGCTGCGGCGGGCCACGCGGTTGGCCACGGCCGCGCCGTGGTCGCGCCGCACGATGTGCAGCATCAGGTCGATGCCCGCGGCGTTGCCCGCGGAGGTGAGGACGTCGCCGTCGTCGACGTACAGGACGTCGGCGTCCAGCTTCACCTGCGGGAACAGCGCCCGGAACGCGTCGGCGTGCATCCAGTGGGTGGTGGCAGGGCGGCCGTCCAGCAGGCCCGCGGCGGCGAGCACGAACGCGCCGGTGCAGATGGAGACCATCCGGGCGGACAGGCCGTCGAGCGCCCCGGCGACGTCGGGCTCGAGAGCCCCGCGTTCCATGGGCGACCCGCCGTAGATGCCCGGGATGATCACGGTGTCGGCCGTGCGCAGGATGGAGGCGTCGTGCTCGGGGAGCACGCGGTACCCCGCTGACGTGCGCACCGGCCCGCCGTCGAGCGTGGCGACGCGCACCCGGTAGAGGGGCCGGTCCGCGTCGTCGACGGCCGTGCCGATCAGCTTGTGGGGGAGGCCCAGCTCGAACGCCACCACCTGGGGCAGCGCCAACACCGCGACCTCGTGCCGGTCGTGCATGGCCCGATTCTTTCATGTGTTGACCGTCGGGCCACTGTCGGATCGCGCGCCGCCCCGTGATGCTCGTGGGGTGACACAGCTCGACAGCGCGCGATCGACCCGGATCCACCCCGCCTGGTGGGTGGCCGCCGTGACCTTCCTCGCCCTCGTCGGCGCTGCCGGGTTCCGGGCGGTGCCCGGCGTGCTGATGAATCCGCTGCACGACGAGTTCGGCTGGTCCATCAGCACGATCTCGCTGGCCGCCGCCGTCAACATGGCGCTCTACGGGCTGACGGCTCCGTTCGCCGCCGCGTTGATGGAGCGCTTCGGCATCCGCCGCGTCGTCTCGGCGGCGCTGGTGGTGGTGGCCGCGGGCAGCGGCCTCACCGTGTTCATGACGGCGAGCTGGCAGCTGATCCTCTGCTGGGGCGTGCTCGTTGGCCTGGGCACGGGTGCGATGGCGCTCGCGCTGGTGGCCACGGTCACCGGGCGCTGGTTCGTCGCCCGCCGGGGCCTGGTGTCGGGCGTGCTGACGGCGGGCGGTGCCGCGGGCGGGCTGGTGTTCCTGCCGCTCGTCTCCCAGGTCGCCGAGAGCCACGGCTGGCGGCCCGCCTCGCTCGCGGTGTCGTTCTCGGCGCTCGCGGTGGCTCCGCTCGTCATGTGGCTGCTGCGCGACCGGCCCCGCGACCTCGGCGTGGCGCCCTACGGCGGCACCCCGGCCGACGACGTCGACCCGGTGCGCAGCGGTGCCGCCCGGCTGGCGCTGCGGGCGCTCGCCGACGCGGCCCGGACGAAGGGGTTCTGGTACCTGGCGGCCGGGATGATGATCTGCGGGGCCACCACGATGGGGCTGATCCAGCCGCATTTCGTGCCCGCCGCGCACGACCACGGCATGCCGCAGACGGTGGCCGCGGGACTGCTCGCCCTCGTCGGGATCTTCGACGTGGCGGGCACGATCGCGTCCGGCTGGCTCACCGACCGGGTCGACCCGCGCTACCTGCTGCTCGTCTACTACGTGCTGCGCGGGCTGTCGCTGCTGGCGCTACCGGCGCTGTTCGGGCCGGACATCCAGGCGAGCATGGTGGCGTTCATCGTGTTCTACGGCCTGGACTGGGTGGCCACGATCCCGCCGACGATGGCGCTGTGCCGGGAGCTGTTCGGCGCGGCCGCGCCCGTGGTCTTCGGGTGGGTGTTCGCCTCGCACCAGGTGGGTGCGGCGGCGATGGCGCTGGGTGCGGGCATCGTGCGCGACGAGCTGGGCGCCTACGACACGGCCTGGTATGCGGGCGGAGCGCTCTGCGTGGTGGCGGGCTTCCTCTCGCTGGCGGTGCGCGCTACGCGCCCGTGAGTGGATACGAGTGCCGGAGCACTCGTATCCACTCACGGGGCCTGATCAGCGGATTTCCGCCCAGCCTTCTACGTCCTCGGGGCGGCGCGGGCCGGGGCCGATGTACTGCGCGCTCGGGCGCACCAGCTTGCCCTCGTGCTTCTGCTCCATGATGTGCGCCGACCACCCGGCGGTGCGGGCGCTGGTGAACATCGCGGGCATCATGTGCGGCGGCACCTCGGCGAAGTCGAGGATCACGGCGGCCCAGAACTCGACGTTCGTCTCGATCGGGTGGTCGGGACGGCGGGTGCGCAGCTCGGTGAGCGCGGCCTGCTCCAGCGCGGCGGCGGCTTCGTAGCGGGGGGCGTCGAGCTCCCGGCAGGTGCGGCGCAGCACGCGGGCGCGCGGGTCCTCGGCGCGGTAGACGCGGTGGCCGAAGCCCATCAGGCGTTCCTTGCGGTCGAGGATGCCCTTGACCAGGCCCTCGGGGTCGCCGGTGCGCTCGACCTCCTCGATCATCGGCAGCACGCGGGCCGGTGCGCCGCCGTGCAGCGGGCCGGACATCGCGCCGATCGCACCGGACAGCGACGCGGCGACGTCGGCGCCGGTGGAGGCGATCACGCGGGCCGTGAACGTCGAGGCGTTCATGCCGTGCTCGGCCGCCGAGACCCAGTACGCGTCGACGGCCGCGATGTGCCTCGGGTCCGGTTCGCCCCGCCAGCGCGTCATGAACCGCTCGGTGATCGTGGAGCACTCGTCGATGCGCGACTGCGGCACCGCGGGCACGCCGATCCCGCGCGCCGACTGCGCCACGTACGACAGCGCCATCACCGACGCCCTGGCGAGCTGGTCGCGGGCCTCCTCGTCGCCGATGTCGAGCAGCGGGCGGTAGCCCCAGTACGGCGCGAGCATGGCGAGCGCGGCCTGCACGTCCACGCGGACGTCACCGGTGTGCACCGGGATCGGGAACGGCTCGGCGGGCGGCAGGCCGGGACCGAACCGGCCGTCGACCAGCAACGCCCAGACGTTGCCGAAGGTGACCTTCCCGGCGAGGTCCTCGACGTCGACGCCGCGGTAGCGCAGGGCGCCCCCGTCCTTGTCGGGCTCGGCGATGCGGGTGCGGAAGGCGACGTGGCCCTCCAGGCCGGGCGTGAAACCGGGCGGAGGCGGGGGTACCGCCTCCGAACCCTGGTCCGAACCGGGTGCGGTCGGCGCAGTGGTCACGCGTCCTCCTCGTCGTGGTTGGCGCAACCATCCCGCTGCATCCGGAGGTGGTGCAATGGGCGTCCGGGTGGCTTCGGTCACCGGGGGTGCCGATCGGGTGGCGTTGCACATAGCGTGGTGGGTCCGCTACCCCGGGGGAGGCGTCGATGGCGGAGCAGCTTGCGACGATGCGTGTCGACTACGCACGTACGGACGAGCTGGACGTGGGTGATCTCGCTGCCACGTGGCACGAGCAGCTCGCGGCATGGCTGGACGAGGCCATCACCGACGGCGTCGCGGAACCGAACGCGATGGTGCTGGCCACCACGGACGAGGACGCCAAACCGACCTCGCGCACGGTGCTCTGCAAGGGGCTCGACGCGCGCGGCATCGTCTTCTACACGAACTACACGTCCGTGAAGAGTCACCAGCTGCGCGCCACGCGGTACGCCTCGGCCACCTTCCCCTGGTACGCCCAGCACCGGCAGGTGCACGTCCGCGGCAACGTCGAACTGGTCACGCCCGCCGAGAACGCCGCCTACTGGGCCAGCCGCCCCCGTGGTTCCCAGCTGGGTGCCTGGGCGTCGGCGCAGTCGTCCGAGGTGCGGGACCGGCGGGTGCTCGACGACGCGCTCGAGGCCGCCACGCAGCGGTTCGCCGGCGAGGAGAAGGTGCCCCCGCCTCCGCACTGGGGTGGCTGGCGGATCCTGCCCGAGCAGGTCGAGTTCTGGCAGGGCCGGCGCAACCGGATGCACGACCGGCTGCGCTACGAGCTGGATGCGCACAGCCGCATCTGGCGCATCCGCCGCCTCGCCCCCTGAGGTCCCAGGGCGGGGGGATCCGCCCGGTCCGATCGTGAGGCCGGGCACTCCGGACGTCGGCCGGGGCGCGCTGCGCGGTCCTCTGGTGGTACTCGTTGTCGCATGACAACGTCCGGTCCGGATGGCCCCACGAAGCCGATCACCACCGGACCGGACGCGCCGACGAGCCCCACGGCGCGCCGCGGCGACTCCACCACCCGCCGGATCGGGCGCGCCATCCGCGGGGTGCTCACCGACACCCGGCCGCTGCGCACCCCGGCCTACCGCAGGCTGTGGACGGCCGGGATCGTCACGGTGATCGGCGCGCAGCTGTCGGTGGTGGCGGTGCCCGCGCAGATCTACCAGCTCACGGGGTCGTCGGCGTACGTCGGCCTGACGGGGCTGTTCGGGCTCGTGCCGCTGGTCGTGTTCGGCCTGTGGGGTGGCGCGATCGCCGACGCCATGGATCGGCGCACGTTGCTGCTGTTCAGCGGGGCGGGGATCGCGCTGTCGTCGCTGGCGCTGTGGGTCACGGCGGCGAGCGGTGTGGGCGGCGTGTGGCTGGTGCTCGTGCTGTTCGCGGTGCAGACGGCGTTCCTCGCGGTCAACCAGCCCGCGCGCAACGCGGTGATCCCGCGGTTGCTGCCGCTGGACCAGATCCCGGCCGCGAACACGCTCAACATGACCGTCTTCCAGACGGGTGCGATCGCGGGCCCGCTGCTGGCCGGCGTCCTGATCCCGACGATCGGGCTCCCCACGCTCTACCTGCTCGACGCGATCGCGCTGCTCGCCACGCTGTGGGCCACCTGGAAGCTGCCGCCGGTGCCGCCGGAGACCAACGGCGAGCGCAGGCGGGCCGGACTGCGCGAGATCGCCGCGGGCTTCCGGTACGCCGCGCTGCACGCCGTGCTCCTCGTCTCGTTCCTGATGGACGTCGTGGCGATGGCGTTCGGCATGCCGCGGGTGGTGTTCCCGGAGATCGCGCAGACGGTGTTCGGCGACCCGCCGGGCGGCGGCGTCGCGTACGGGGCCCTGTTCGCCGCGATCCCGGCCGGGATGGTGGTGGCAGGCCTGTTCTCCGGCAGCCTGCACCGGGTGCGGCGGCAGGGGGTGGCCGTCACGATCGCGATCTGCGTGTGGGGTGTCGGCATCACCCTGTTCGGCCTCGCCGGCTCGCTGTGGCTCGCGGTGCTGTTCCTCGCCCTCGCAGGCGCGGGTGACCTGGTGAGCAGCGTGTTCCGGATGTCGATCCTGCAGACGGTGGCTACCGACGAGATGCGGGGCCGCATGCAGGGGGTGTTCGCCGTGGTGGTGGCCGGTGGGCCCAGGGTGGCGGACATGTGGCACGGGCCCGCCGCCGACTGGTGGGGGCCGGGCGTTGCCGCGTCGATCGGTGGCGTCCTCGTGGTCGTCGGTGCCGTCGTGGTGGTGGCGGTGTTCCCGGTCTTCTGGCGTTACCGGGCTGTTCACGGCACATGACGTCAGCCGTGATGAACGCGTCAACGCCAGGACGGGCGCAATCTCGATCCGGAGCACTAGCGTTGCGGCCAACCACGGAAACATGAGTGTGAGGGAACCTCCACATGGCCGACGAGACCACCAGCGCCGCTGTCCTGAACCACCCTGGCGGCGCGTACGAGATGGCGATCCGGCCCGCGACCGAGGGTGCGTCCGCGTTCGACATCTCGAAGCTGCTGTCGTCGACGGGGCTGACCACGCTCGACTCGGGTTACGGAAACACCGCCGCGTGCACGTCGGCGATCACCTACATCGACGGTGACGCCGGCATCCTGCGCTACCGCGGGTACCCGATCGACCAGCTGGCCGAGAGCTCCACGTTCCTGGAGGTCAGCTACCTGCTGATCTACGGGGAACTGCCGACGCAGGCGCAGCTCGATTCGTTCACGAACCGGATCAGCCGCCATACGCTGCTGCACGAGGACCTGAAACGGTTCTTCGACGGGTTCCCGCGCGACGCGCACCCGATGCCGGTGCTGTCCAGCGCCGTCAGCGCGCTTTCCACCTTCTACCAGGACAGCCTCGACCCGTTCGACGAGGACGCGGTGGAGCTGTCCACGGTACGGTTGCTGGCCAAGGTGCCCACGATCGCGGCGTACGCCTACAAGAAGTCGATGGGCCAGCCGTTCCTCTACCCGGACAACTCGCTGGGCCTGGTCGAGAACTTCCTCCGGATGACCTTCGGGTTCCCGGCCGAGCCGTACGAGGTCGACCCCGACTTCGTCCGTGCGCTCGACGTGCTGCTCATCCTGCACGCCGACCACGAGCAGAACTGCTCGACGTCCACGGTCCGGATGGTGGGCTCCTCGCAGGCCAACCTGTTCGCGAGCATCTCGGCGGGCATCAACGCCCTGTTCGGTCCGCTGCACGGCGGCGCCAACCAGGCGGTGCTGGAGATGCTGCAGCGCATCCGCGATGTGGAGGACGGCAACGTCGACGCGTTCGTCGAGCGCGTGAAGAAGCGGGAGCACGGTGCCCGCCTCATGGGCTTCGGGCACCGGGTCTACAAGAACTACGACCCGCGCGCCCGGATCGTGAAGCAGAGCGCCGACGAGATCCTGAAGAAGCTCGGCGTCAACGACCAGCTGCTCGACATCGCGAAGGCGCTGGAGGAGCGCGCGCTGGCCGACGACTACTTCATCGAGCGCAAGCTCTACCCGAACGTCGACTTCTACACCGGTGTGATCTACCGGGCCATGGGCTTCCCCACCAAGATGTTCACGGTGCTGTTCGCCCTCGGCCGCCTGCCGGGGTGGATCGCCCACTGGCGGGAGATGATCAACGACCCGACCACCAAGATCGGCCGGCCGCGCCAGCTGTACGTCGGCTCCACGGAGCGCCCGTACGTGCCGATGGCGGGCCGCTGACCCGATCCGGACGGCGGGGCGCGGCGCGCGGATGCGGCGGGCGGCCTACTCTTCTGGCGCATCCGGCGGAAGGATGAGGTCGATGGAGAGTGTCGAAGGGCACCGGGGCCGTCGCGGCCGCTGGCTGGTGCTCGCCGTGTTGCTGGCGATCGCGGTGTGGGCTGTCAGGTCGTGGCGGTCCGCCCGTGCGGACACCGACACCGGGTGGCCGCCACCTCGGCTCGCGGAGTCCGGCGCGGCACCGCAGGCGCCCGCCCTGCAGCCGCAGGCCGCGCCCGCCGAGCAGGCACCGCGGCGCCCGTCGCCGCGGCCCCGCCCGGCGCCGGCCGGCTGATCGACGGCAGCGTCAGGACGGTGTGCCGGCCAAGGCCTCGCGGAGGCTGACGCGGGCGCCGGTGCGCAACACCGAGTTCCGGTAGACGCGCCCGGCGACCCGCACCACCACCACGATCGTGGCCGCGGCGATCCCCGCGGCCACGATCACCTCTCCCAGGGACGCGACGCCGAGCGCGTAGCGCGCGGGCATCACGGTCTGGGAGAAGAACGGGATGAACGACAGCACGGTGGCGAGCCCGTTGCGCGGGTCGTTGGGCAGCAGGTTGAGCGTCAGGATGAACGGGATCAGCAGCAGGAAGATCATCGGTGCCACCACGGACTGCAGTTCCTCCTGCCGCGAGACCGTGGAGCCCACGGCCGCGTAGAGCGAGGCGTAGAGGAAGAACCCGAGCAGGTACCAGAGCACGACCATCACGAACATGCCCACCGCGGCGCCCGGCACCACCAGGAGCCCGGCGGCACCCGCTCCGAACGCGGCGATGCCGCTGAGGATCACCAGCTGCAGCAGGCCCACCGCGCCCAGCCCGAGCACCTTGCCCGCGAGCAGCTGCCACGGGGTGATCGTGGCGAGCAGCAGCTCCACCACGCGGCTCTGCTTCTCCTCCACCACACCGGTGGCCACCAGGCTGCCGTAGCCGCTGAGCGAGAAGAACAGCAGGATCGTGCCCACGACGGCCACGGCGAGCCGCTGGCCGCGGGCGTCGTCGGCCGGCTCCAGGGTGGAGACGTCGAGCGCGGACGCGTCCCTGACCTGCCCGGGGTCGACCCCGGCCCCGGCGAGCGCAGCCGATACCGCCTGCTGCTCCACCGCGGTGAGGACGATCGCCTGCAGGTCGCCGTCGACGGAGTCGAGGCCGACCAGGTCGTAGCTGCCCGGCGCCCCGGTGAGCAGGGCGTCCAGCTCGCCGGTGCGCACCTGCTCGCGGCCCGCGGCGTCGTCGACCTCGCGCACGGTGAGCTGCACGCCCTGCAGGTGCGCCGTGTGCTCCAGGGCAGGCCCCAGGGGTGCGGACCCGGGGGTGAGGCCGAGCGAGTGGCCTGCCGTCTGCCCGCCGATGTACGCGCCGAGCAGGAAGATGCCGCTGAAGAAGACCAGCGTGACGACGATCCCGATCACGAAGCTGCGGGAGCGCACATGGGTGACGAACTCCCGGCGCGCGACGAGCAGCACCGCGCTCCGCGCGGGCAGGGGCGCGCTCATGCCGCCGCGTCCCCGGGTGCCGGGCTCGCCCGCACCACGTCGCGGTAGAGCTCGGTGAGCGGCGGGCGCCAGCGGCGGAACTCCCGCACCGGCCCGGCGGCGAGCGCGGCGCGCAGCACGTCCTGGTCGTCGGTGCCCGCGGCGAGGCGCAGGCGGGTGTGCCCGTCGCCGTCGACGAGGACCTCGACCCCGGGCAGGTCCGTCGCCCATCCCGCCGGCGGGCCCTCGACGTCGAGCACCGCCGAGGCGCCGCCGCGCGCCCGCAGGTCGGCCACGCTGCCTACGGCGACCATGCGCCCGTCCGCGATGATCCCGATCCGGTCGCAGAGCCGCTCCACCAGCTCGAGCTGGTGGCTGGAGAAGATCACCGGGACGCCGGCGTCGGCCTTGGCGCGCAACACCGTGCTCATCACCTCGACTGCGGTGGGGTCGAGCCCGGAGAAGGGCTCGTCGAGCACGAGCACCTCCGGGTCGTGCACGAGCGCGGCGCACAGCTGCACCCGCTGCTGGTTGCCGAGGGAGAGCTTCTGCACCTCGTCGCCGAGCCGGTCGCCGACGCCGAGCCGCTCGGTCCAGCGCGTCACGGCCGCGGCGGCGTCGGCGCGGCCCAGGCCGTGCAGCCGGGCCAGGTACTGCAGCTGGTCGCCGACGCGCATCTTCGGGTAGAGGCCCCGCTCCTCGGGCATGTATCCGATGCGCCGCCGCAGGTCGGCGTCCACCGCGCGGCCGTTCCAGCGCACCTCGCCCGAGTCGGCCGAGAGCACACCCAGCACGATGCGCATCGTGGTGGTCTTACCTGCGCCGTTGCTGCCGACGAAGCCGAACACCTCACCGCGCTCGACGGTGAACGAGACGTCCTCCAGCGCCTGGCGGGAGCCGAAGCGCTTGCCGACCCGAACGATCTCCAGCACCGCTCGACCGTAGGCCCAGGGCGCCGTGCCAGCTGTTGCGGGCCCACTCCACCCCTCTTAGCGTCGTTCGGCAAACCGCAAGGGGGGTACCTAGGAATATGGCCACAACGGAAGAGAACGCCTCACCGGAGGTCGACGAGCGCACCGTGCGCAAGGCGGTGGGCGCCGCCGCGATGGGCAACCTGGTCGAGTGGTTCGACTACGGCATCTACAGCTACGTGGCGATCTACATCGCCACGAGCTTCTTCCCGGGCGGGGACTCGGGCTCGAACGTGGCGCTCACCTTCGCCCTGTTCGCGGTGGCCTACCTGGTGCGGCCGCTGGGCGGGACGATCCTCGGCCCGCTGGGCGACCGGATCGGGCGCAAGCGCGTGCTCGCGCTCACGATCGTCGTGATGTCGGCGGCGAGCTTCGCCATCGGGTTGCTGCCGACGTTCGGCATGGTGGGGTGGCTGGCGCCGATCCTGCTGGTGCTCGCCCGGCTGGTGCAGGGCTTCGCGACGGGCGGTGAGTACGGCGGGGCCGCCGCCTTCATCGCGGAGTACGCGCCGGACAAGCGGCGCGGCTTCTACTGCAGCTTCCTCGAGTTCGGCACCACGGGCGGGTTCGTGCTCGCGGCCGGACTGGTGATGATCCTCGAGCTCGGGCTGTCGCCGGACGCCATGGCCACGTGGGGCTGGCGGATCCCGTTCCTGATCGCCGGTCCGCTCGGGCTCGTCGGGCTGTACCTGCGGAGCAAGCTCGAGGACACGCCCGCGTTCCGGGAGCTCGAGGAGCAGCAGCAGGTGTCGGACTCCCCGCTCAAGGACACGCTCGTGCACCACTGGCGGCCGGTGCTGGTCTGCATGGGCCTGGTGCTGTTCTACAACGTGGCCGTCTACACGATCCTCTTCTACATGCCGACCTACCTGCAGACCACGCTCGGCCTGGAGGCCACGCCGGCGCTGCTGTACATCCTCGGCATGATGCTGATGATCATGTTCGTGATCATCCCGGTGGGTGCGCTGTCCGACCGGATCGGCCGCAAGCCGCTGATCGTCACGGCGTGCGTCGGGTTCATCCTGCTCGGCTACCCGGCGTTCATGCTGCTCGCGCTGGGCACGGTGCTCGGCACGGTGGCCGGGCTGGCCATCCTCGGCCTGCTGCTGGTGCTGCTGCTCGGCACGATGTCGGCCACGCTCCCGGCGCTCTTCAACACCGACGTGCGCTACGGCGGCTTCTCGATCGGCTACAACCTGTCCACATCGATCTTCGGTGGCACCGCCCCGTTCATCCTGGAGACGCTGGTGATCAGCACCGGCAACAACGCGATGCCGGGGATCTACATCGTCGTGGCCTCGGTCATCTCGCTGGCGGCCGTGATCGCGGTGACGGAGAGCGCGCGCAAGCCGCTGCCCGGCGCGGCGGCCGCAGCGGCGCTGACCCCGCGGCTGGCCTGAGCCCGCTCACCAGCCGGTGGGCAGGGGCGCGAGCCCGTCGAAGGACTCCGCCCAGACGTAGGCCCAGCACGTGGTGCCGTCGCTGGTCACCACCCGCTCGCGGCGGTACTGCGCGCCCTCGTGGTCATCGAGTGCGGGCAGCACCGCCGCCGGGTCGCGCAGCGGCACGACCCAGCCGGGAGCGCGGTCGCCGGTGCCCCGCCGCAACGCCGGGTAGCCGAGGCGGGTGTCGTAGACCGTCCCGTCCACGGTGGCTCGCCACGGAGCGCCCGCGGCGTGCGGGGCCAGCAGGTGCCATGAGCGCTCTCCCGGGCTCAGGAGCCCGTAGGCGAACAGAGCGGGCGGCCACTCGTCGGGATGGGGTGCGCCGGTCACGGTGGGGGCGTCGAGGCCGTCGTCGGCCGGTGCGCCGGCGAGCCCCTGCGCCGCCTCCTGCGGGAGGTCGGCGCACCGGACGAGGGCGCCGTCGACCCGCAGCGGGCGGCGGACGGCGCCGTGCGCCACGTAGCACCACGGCTCGACGACCGGGGTGCCGCCGTCCTCGGTGTGCACCTCGCCGGTGCGCAGCCGGGCCAGCCGGAAGCGCTCGTCGCGGCCCTCGCAGCGGTCCAGCACCGCGATCTGGTCGGGTGTGGCGAGCCACACCACGTGCTCCTCGACCACGCCGGGCGCCGCGGCGAGCACAGCTGGGCGCTGGCCGTCGCGCTTGCGCAGCCCGCTCGCCCACACCGCGGCGATCCCGCGGGTGCGGACGCGCAGCGCCACGACCGGTCCCTCGCCCATCCCGAGCGCCCGGCGCAGCCAGGTGATCTTGCTGGGGCAGCGGTTGGACCCGTACGCGAGCACGGGCACGCGCTGCGCGCGGGGCGCCCCGCCGTGTCGGGCGAGCCAGTGGTCGAGGGGGTGGCCGTCGACGGTCCAGCCGTGCCGCGGGTCGCGCCGCAGCGGGTGCGACCGCTCGTCAACGTGCGCGAACGAGAAGCCGGGCACGCGGCCGGGGTAGGGATCCGCGGGGAAGTCGGTGTCGGGGAGCGGCACCGGACCAGGGTGCCCCGGCCACCGGCGGTCGCGTCAACCGTCCATGCCTAGGCTCGGGGCGTGGTACCGACGAGCGCTCCTGCCGGGATTGCCGGCGCCCCGTTCCGCTTCATGCTCGGTGCCACGGTGCTCTGCTTCAGCGGGTACGCGTTGCTGCTGCCGGTGGTGCCGCTCTGGGCGGAGCGCGGTGGCTCGGGGGCGTTCGGCTCGGGGGCCACCACCGCGGTGCTGATGGCCACCACCGTCGCAACCCAGCTCGCGGTGCCGTGGATGCTCGTGCGGTTCGGCCACCGCTGGGTGCTGGCGGCGGGCTGCGCGCTCCTGGGCGCCCCGACGCCGTTCCTCGCCCTGTCGGCCGACCTCGCACCCGTGCTGCTGCTGTCCGCGCTGCGCGGCGTGGGGTTCGGGCTGGCCACGGTGGCCGGCAGCGCCCTCGTGGCCGAGCTCGTGCCGCGGGAGCAGCACGGGAGGGCCGCGGGACGCTACGGGCTCGCGGTCGGGTTGCCCCAGCTCGTGCTGCTGGCGGCCGGGGTGGCCCTCGTCGAACGGGTGGGGTTCACCGCCGTGTTCGTGGCGGCCGGGGTGGCGCCGGTGCTGGGCGCGCTGCTCGTGCCGGCGATCCGCATGTCCGGCGGACCCGTCGTGGTGGCGGCGGGCACGCGCGCCCGGCCCACGGCCCGCGCGGCACTCGCCCCGGTGCTCGCCATGCTCACGTGTTCGATCGCGCAGGGCGGCCTGATCACGTTCCTGCCGCTCGCGGTGCCGGGCGCCGGGCTGCTCGTGCCCATGGCGCTGCTCACCACGGCAGCGGGCTCGCTGCTGGGCAGGCTGGTGGCGGGCGAGCTCGTGGACCGGCGCGGCTGGGGCGGCCGGTTGCTCGTGCCGGGGATGCTGCTCTCGGCCGCCGGGATGATCGCCGAGGTCGCGGCCCTGGGCACCGGCACGGGCGCGCTGGTGGTGGCCGGGTCCACCGCCGTCGGCTTCGGCTTCGGCATGGTGCAGAACGACTCCCTCACCGTGCTGTTCGCCGCGTTCGGCAGCGCGGGCTACGGCGCGGCGAGCGCGGTGTGGAACATCGCCTTCGACGCGGGCACCGGCGCGGGCGCGCTCGGCCTGGGCGCCGTGGCCGATCCCTTCGGCTACCCGGCGGCGTTCGGCACGGCGGCGGGGCTGCTGCTCGTCGGCGTGGTGGTGGCCTGGGCCAGGCCCGGGGCCGCGGTCGGGAGGTCGTGAGCCTCCGCCGCGGCCCGGAGCCGGGCGGAGCTACCGCTCCTCGGCGCTCAGCGGCTCGAGAGCGGCGAGGGTCGTCGCGAGGGTGCCCTGGGCCGACGGACCTGCCCGGGGTCAGTGCCCTCGCGCAATCCACTCCTCCAGGTGCGGGAGCTCGTCGCCGATGGCCGTGGAGTCGCCGTGGCCCGTGCGCACCACGGTGTCGCCGGGCAGCGTCAGCAGCCGGCCGCGGATCGAGTCGATGATCGTGTCGAACGACGAGTACGACCGTCCGGTGGCCCCGGGGCCGCCCTGGAACAGGGTGTCGCCGGTGAAGACGGTGCCCAGCTCGGGTGCGTGCAGGCTGCACGAGCCGGGGGAGTGGCCCGGGGTGTGCAGCACGCGCAGCTCGACGCCGCCCGCGCTCACCGTGTCGCCGTCGGCCAGCTCGCGGTCGGGCTTGCGGTCCGGGTGGGTCATCTCCCACAGCGGCGCCTCGCCCGGGTGCAGCAGGATCGGCGCCCCGAACCGGTCGGCCAGCTCCGGCGCCTTGCGCACGTGGTCGTCGTGGCCGTGCGTGCACACCACGGCGACGAGGCGCCGGTCGCCGATCGCCGCGGCGATGGCGTCGGCGTCGTGCGGGGCGTCGATCACGAGCACCTCGCGGTCGTCGCCGACGATCCACACGTTGTTGTCGACGTCCCAGGTGCCGCCGTCGAGCGAGAACGTGCCGGAGGTGACCAGGTGGTCGATCGGCGGCATCAGAGCACCACCACCGAACGCAGCACGTCGCCCTTGTGCATCTTCTCGAAGGCGGACTCGACGTCGCCCAGCCCGATCGTCTCGCTGACGAACTTCTCCAGCGGCAGCCTGCCCTGCAGGTGCAGGTCCACGAGCATCGGGAAGTCGCGCGACGGCAGGCAGTCGCCGTACCAGGACGACTTGAGCGCGCCGCCGCGGCCGAACACGTCGATGAGCGGCAGCTCGATCGTCATGTCCGGGGTGGGCACGCCGACCAGCACGACGGTGCCTGCGAGGTCGCGGGCGTAGAAGGCCTGCTTGTAGGTCTCCGGGCGGCCGACCGCCTCGACGACGACGTCGGCGCCGTTGCCGTCGGTGAGCGCCTGCACGCCCTCGACCACGTCCTGCTCGCGCGAGTTGATGGTGTGGGTGGCCCCGAACTCCTTGGCCCAGCCGAGCTTCCGGTCGTCCACGTCGATCGCGATGATCGTGGAGGCGCCGGCGAGCCGGGCGCCCGCGATGGCGGCGTCGCCCACGCCGCCGCAGCCGATCACGGCGATCGAGTCGCCGCGGCCCACCTGGCCGGTGTTGATGGCCGCGCCGATGCCGGCCATGACGCCGCAGCCGAGCAGGCCCGCGACCTCCGGCTTGACGGCGGGGTTGACCTTCGTGCACTGCCCGGCGTGGACGAGCGTCTTCTCGATGAACGCGCCGATGCCGAGGGCGGGCGAGAGCTCCTGGCCCGACTCGAGCGTCATCTTCTGCGCCGCGTTGTGCGTGGAGAAGCAGTACCAGGGCTCGCCGCGCCTGCAGGCGCGGCAGGTGCCGTCGACGGCGCGCCAGTTGAGGATCACGAAGTCACCGGGCGCCACGTCGGTGACACCCTCGCCGACCGACTCGACGACGCCGGCGGCCTCGTGGCCGAGGAGGAACGGGAACTCGTCGTTGATCCCGCCCTCGCGGTAGTGCAGGTCGGTGTGGCAGACCCCGCAGGCCTGCACCTTCACCACTGCTTCGCCGGGCCCCGGGTCCGGCACGATCACGGTCTCCAGGGAGACCGGCGCGCCCTTCTTGTGCGCGACGACCCCGCGGACCTGCTGCGGCATGGCAATCCCTCACCTCGTTGTCCGGATGCGTGCATGCGCAGCCTGCCATGTGAAGCGGCCGTCGGTAGGTTCGACCGCGTGCTCGAACGCGATGACGTGGATGTCGAAGGTGTTCCGATCGCGGTGCTGCGCATGGCGCACGGACCGGTCAACGCAATGGATCTCGAGCTGTGCCAGGCGCTCTCCGAACGGTTCCGCGAACTCGCGGACGATCCGGCCCGTGCGGTGGTGGTCACCGGATCGGACCGAGCCTTCTCGGCAGGTGTCGACCTCAAGCGCTGCACCGACGGCGGCGACGCGTACGTCGCGAAGTTCCTCCCGGCGCTGGCCGACTCCTTCCGCGCCGCGTTCGAGCTGCCCAAGCCGCTCGTCGCGGCCGTCAACAACCACGCGATCGCGGGCGGGTGCATCCTCGCGGCGTGCGCGGACGTCGTGCTCATGGCCGAGGGCGGGGGCAAGATCGGGGTGCCCGAGCTCCGGGTGGGGGTGCCGTTCCCGCGCATCGCGCTGGAGGTGTTGCGCGAGGCGGTGGGGGAACGCGGAGCGCGCGACTTCGTGATGGGCGCGCAGACGTACGGGCCGGAGCAGGCCGCGCAGCTCGGGCTCGTGCACGAGGTCGTGCCGGCCGCCGAGCTGGGGTCGCGGGCCGTGGCCGCGGCGGCGGCGCTCGCGGGCGACATCCCGTCCGACACCTTCGCCACCACCAAGGCGCAGCTGCGACGCGGGGCGCTGGAGCGCACCGACCGCTACCGCGACGAGGACGAGCTGGTCGAGGCGCTGTGGGAGCGGCACATCGGCGACGGCTGGGTGGCCGGGTACCTGGCGTCGGTAACCCGCCGCTGACGGGACTCGGGAGGTTCAGGAAAGCCACATTCAGGGCCTGTGCGGCCTTGAATGTGGCTTTCCTGCCCTCCGAGGGCGGCGCCGGCGACCCCGAACGCCCACCCCGCCGGTGGTCCTGTTCCTCCGGACCGTGGATCAGAGCCCGAAGAAGCCCCTCAGCTGGTCCCACGTGCCGGCCGAACCCGCGCCCGTCGTGATCTCCGCGGTGTCGACGTGCGAACCCGAGAGGTCGGACCAGTCCTCGGTGGGCTCGCCCTTCTCGAGCGGCACCGCCAGCGCGCCGACCTCACCGAGGCTCGTCGACTCCGGCGCGTCCGCGGCCACCGTGTAGGAGGCCTGCGACGTCTTCGACTCGCCCGGCGCGAACTTCCCGAACTCGTCGCTGAAGTTGCAGCTGACGAGGTCGCCACCCTCCTCGTTCGTGCCGGTCTTCTGGCAGCGCGTCACGTCGAAGTTGAGCACGACGTCCGGCGGGAGCGAGACGTTGACGAGGACGCCGTCGGTGGCCTCGTCCCCGCCGTTGGTGAGCTCGTAGGTGATCAGGCCCTCGGTCCCGGGAGCGACCGGGTCGGGCTCCTGGATCTCGAGCGTGAATGCGTGTTCCTCGTCCGCGAAAGCGGGAGAAGCGAGAATGGTGCCGCCGAGCGCCATCGATGCGGTTGCGCCGGTGACGGCTGCAATGCGGGCGATTCTGCGTCGGCTGCGTGCCGAGTCCACTCAAATCCTCCAAGTAGTGGGGAGCGGTTGGTCGATCCATGAGGCCAACGAAGGGGGAACGCTCCCGTCACGCTTTCGAGTGAGTGGCTGGACCTGGCAATTCAAGGGTTCTGCATGGCGTCTGCAAGCTTTCGTTCGATCTTTTCGGCGGCGCGCGGCCTGCCGCGGGCGCGGTGGATCGCGAGCGCCTCCTGCCAGCTGGCGCGGGCGGCGTCGAGATCCCCCGCTGCGCGGTGGGCGTCGCCGAGGCGGCTCAGCGCGAGCGCCTCGACGTTGACGTCGGGCGTGGCCCGGCTGGCCGCCACGGACCGGCGGAGGCACTCGATCGCCTCGGCCCGCTTCCCGAGGCGCAGGTGCGCGTAGCCGAGGGTGTGCCACATCCCGGCCGTCGGGCAGCCCTCGATCCCGCCCGCCACCCGGAGGGCCGCCGTGGCGTGGGTGAGGGTCTCCGCGTAGTTCCCCAGCTGGGCGTGGCACCACCCCACGCCGTTGAGGGCGTAGGCCTCGCCCACCCGGTCGCCGTCGGCGCGGGCGAGCTCCAGTGCCTGCTCGGCGTGGGTGAGCGCCTCGGTGTGCCGGCCGTGCGGTTCGAGCAGGCGCCCGAACCCGATGTGCACGGCGGCCTGGCCCGCGCGGTCGCCCAGCTGCCGGTACAGCTCGAGCGCGCGTTCCAGGTGCGCGTACGCGTCGGAGAACGCACCCAGCCGGGTGCACGCCCTGGCGAAGGCCCGCAGCACGATCGCCTCCACGGCGGGCGAGCCGAGGCGCTGCGCCGCGGCGAGCGCGGTGGCGCAGGCATCGGCGTAGTCGTGCCAGTGCGCGTGCCGGTCGAGGAACTCGCCGATCGTCCATTCCAGCTGCCAGCAGTGGGTGTCGAAGCCCAGCTGCGCGGCGAGCCGGATCGCGGCGAGCACCACCGGGCGCTCGGTGGCGAACCACGCCCTGGCCCGCGACAGGTCGGCAGGCGCCTCCGGTGAGACGCCGTCCGCGGGCGGGGCGACGTCGATCCGCTTGCGGGTGGGCGTGATGATCGAGCTGGCGGCGATGCCGGTGTGCAGGTAGTGGTCCAGCGCCCGGCGGACGGCGGCGTGCCGCTCGGCGTCGGTGTCGTCTGCGCCGCTGCGTTCGGCGGCGTACTCCCGCAGCAGGTCGTGGAGGGTGAAGCGGCCGGGGCGGTGCTCGGTGAGCAGGCTCGCCCGCACCAGTTCGGCGAGGAGGGCACGCACCTCCCGGACGCCGACGCCGGCGAGGCTGGCCGCGGCCGGGAGGCCGATGTCCGGGCCCGGGTGCAGGCCGAGCAGCCGGAACAGCCGGGCGGCCTCGGGGCGCAGCGTCCGG
Source organism: Pseudonocardia zijingensis (assembly GCF_042657305.1). Classification (NCBI taxonomy): domain Bacteria; kingdom Bacillati; phylum Actinomycetota; class Actinomycetes; order Pseudonocardiales; family Pseudonocardiaceae; genus Pseudonocardia; species Pseudonocardia zijingensis. The sequence continues at coordinate 110,903 of NZ_JBHSKO010000005.1, forward strand.
TAGGACCACGAGAACACGCTCCGCAGGTCGGCGCGGGGGTCCCCGGCGTCCAGCGCGTCCAGGCGGCCTTCGTCCTGCAGCTCGGCCGCCACCGCCGACAGCGGGAAGCCGGGCCGGGTGCCGGCCCGGGCGGCCACGATGCTCAGCGCGAGCGGCAGCCCGGCGCAGGCCTTCAGCACGGCGGCCACCGCGTCCGGCTCCGCGTCGAGACGCTCGCGGCCGAGGTGGCCGGCCAGGAGCGTCCGCGCGTCCGGCTCGGGCAGGACGTCCAGGGTGATCGGGCGGGCACCGTGCACCGCCACGAGTCCGCCGAGCTGGCGCCTGCTGGTGAGCAGGACGGTGCAGCTCGGGCTGCCCGGCAGCAGCGGGACGACCTGGTCGGTGTCGCGGGCGTTGTCCAGCAGCACGAGCATGCGCTTGCCCGCCACCAGGCTGCGGTACAGCGCTGCCTGGGCATCGAGGCCGTGCGGGATGGCCTCGACCTCCACACCCAGCCCGTCCAGGAAGCTGCGTACCACCGCCTCGGCCGGGAGCGGTTCCGCGGCGTCGCCGATCCCGCCGTCGAACCCGCGGAGGTTCGCATACAGCTGGCCGTCCGGGAAGTGCTCGAGGTTGCGGTACGCCCAGTGCAGCGCGAGCGCGGTCTTCCCGATCCCGCCGGAGCCGCCGACGGCGGAGATCGCGACCGGACGGCCCGCCGGGCGCAGGGGCGCCAGCGCCTCGTCGAGAGCGGCGAGCTCCGCGCTACGGCCCGAGAACACCGGCGGCGGCGCGGGCAGCTGGCGGGGCACCGGCAGCTCGCGGGCGCGCGGCCGGACGTCGAGCGACGGGGTGGCGTCGAGCATCTGCCGGTGGAGCCGTTGCAGCGCGGGACCCGGATCCGCGCCCAGTTCGTCGGCCAGCCGCAACCGGACGTCCTCGTAGCGCTGCAGCGCCTCGGCCTGGCGGCCGCTGCGGTACAGGGCGAGCAGCAGCTGGTGGGCCAGTCGTTCGTCGAGCGGGTGTTCCTCGGCCCGTGCGGTGAGCTCGGCCAGCACGCTCGTGTGCTCGCCGCGGCGGAGCTGGACGTCGTAGAGGTCGAGCTCCGCGGCGAACCGCTCGGCGCTCAGCGCGTCGCGGGTGCGCGCCGCCCACGGCGTGTCCAGGCCGGCGAGCACCGGGCCCCGCCAGCAGCGCAGCGCCTCGGCCAGCCGGGCCGCCGCGGTCTCGTCGTCGGTGCTGCGGGCCGATGCCGACAGGCGGCGGAACCGGTGCACGTCGACGGCGTCCTCGTCGACGACGAGGGAATAGCCACCGGGCCGTCGCTGGATCTCGCAGGACAGCGCCGATCGCAGCCGTGACACATAACTCTGCAATGTGGGAACGGCCCGTAACGGCGGGTTGTCGCCCCAGATCCGGGCCGTCAACTCCTCGGTGCCGACGACGCGATTCGCGTCGGTGAGCAATGCCCCGAGCACGTACCGTTGTCGCGGGGATCCGAGATCGACGGACCGGCCGTTCTCGTGTGCCTCGACCGGGCCGAGCACGCTGAATCGCAAACCCATCGGCGGCGAGGGTACGCACGGCCCGGACGGCGCTATCGGGCGGTGAGAGTGGCGATCACGGCGTCGACGTACGCGGGGAGGTCGGCGCCTGCGGGGGCGGCGTCCGGGGTGGCGTGCGCGAGCTGCGCGTGCCCCAGGTACGCCGTGTACGCCAGCAGGCTGCGCTGCCGCGCCTCCTCGGGGCCGAACCCGAGCTCGCCGAACAGCTCGGTGAGGTAGCCGAGGCGCCGCTGCGTGACCCGGGCGAGCACCGGGGCGACGAGCGGGTGGCCCGCCGCGGGTTGCAGCGCGAGCTCCACGCGCTCGCCCGCGCGCGTGCCGTCGCCCAGTGCCACGGCGAGCAGCCGCCGCAGCCTGCGCCGCAGGTCCGGCTCGGCCTCGACCAGCGTGATCACGTCGTCGGTGTCGGTGCGCTCCCACTCCAGGAGCGCGGACTCCAGCAGCGCGTCCCGGCTGCTGAAGTGCCAGTAGAAGCTGCCTTTCGTGGCGCCGAGCGACGCCGCGATCGGTTCGACGGCCACGGCCTCGATCCCCCCGCGCGCGAGGGCCGCGAGCGCTGCCGCCGTCCAGTCCCGGGCCGTCAGCCGCTTCCTCCCCGCCACCTCCGTACGGTACCGTACGGAAAAACCATACGGTGGCGTACGGAGGAGGGCGGATGATCCGGAATGTGCACGAGCGCCTCGTCCCCGCTCCGGTCGAGCGGGTCGGGCCGCTGCTCGACCGGCTCGGCGGTCCGGACGACGAGCTGTGGCCCAGCCCGGGATGGCAGCCGATGGTGCTCGACTGCCCGGTCGCGGTCGGTGCCGTCGGCGGGCACGGCTCCATCCGCTACCGGGTGGTCGGCCACGTGTCCGGCCGCAAGGTCGAGTTCGAGTTCCTGCCCGGGCAGGGGCTCGCCGGCACTCACACGATCACCGCGGACCCCGCCGGTCCCGATCGCACGCTCGTGCGCCACGTCGTCGAAGGGCGGGTCTTCGGGGTGATGCGGCCTGCCTGGGCGCTCGGTATCCGGTGGGCGCACGACGCGGTGCTCGAGGAGCTGTTGGACAACGCCGAGCGTGCGGTCGGGGTCGAGCCGGCGCGGCCGGCCCGGCGTTCACCGTGGGTGCGGCTGCTCCGCCTGCTGGAGGTGCCGCGGGCGTGCGAGGCGGAGCCCGTGCGCACCGGGCTGATCGTCGGTGCCCTGCCGCGCGTCGACTGGTCGGACGCCCACGCCGTCGCCGCCCCGCCGGGCACCCCGCTCGACCCGCAGGCCTGGGCGGACGCGGTGTTCCGCGACCCGCCGCGGTGGGTGCTGGCCGCGCTCGGGCTCCGCGAGCTCCTCGTCGGGCTCGTCGGCATCGACCGCGCCGGTCGCGGTGCCTTCGACACGCTCGCCTTCACCGACGACGAGGTGCTGCTCGGCAGCGACGCGAACCACCTCGACTTCCGGGTGTCGGTGCGCCGGGAACCCGACCGTGTGCTCCTCACCACCGCCGTGCTGTTGCACAACCGGCGCGGGCGGGCCTACTCGGCGCTGGTCCGGCCGGTGCACCCGATCGTCGTGCGGGCGATGCTCAACCGCGCGGTCCGCAAGCTCTCCGGGGGAAATCGGCTGGACAGCGAGCGCGTCACCCGGTGATCTTGGGCCATGGTGAACGGCGGCGGAGCCCGGCTGGGGCTCGACGAGGTCCCCGGGCGCGTCCGCGCGGCGATCGAGGAGATCCTCGGCGCGCCGGTCGCGGCGGCCACCTCGCAGCCCGGCGGGTTCTCACCCGGCCTGGCCGCCCGCCTCGTGCTCGCCGACGGCAGGCGCGCGTTCGCCAAGGCCGTGGGTGCGCTGCGCAACCCGGACGCCCCGCGGTTCCACCGGCGGGAGGTGGAGGTGCTCGCCGCGCTCCCGCCCGACCTGCCCGTGCCGCGCCTGCTCGGCAGCTACGACGACGGTGAGTGGGTGGCGCTCGTCGTCGAGGACGTGGACGGCGAGTGCCCCGCCGAGCCGTGGCGTCCGGCCGAGCTCGCGCGCGTCGTCGACGCCATGGCTGTGCTCGCCGACCGGGTCACCCCGAGCCCGGTCGCGCGGCCGCCGGTCGCCACGATGGACGAACGCGGGTTCCGGGGCTGGCGCACCATGGCCGCGGACCCGTCCGTGGCCGCCCCGCTCGGTCCCGCCGTCCTGGCCCGGCTCGACGAGCTCGCCACGATCGAGGAGGGCTGGGCGGACGCCGCCGCGGGCGAATCGCTCGTGCACGGCGACCTGCGCGCCGACAACATCCTGCTCACCCCGCATCGGGTGGTCTTCGTCGACTGGCCGCACGCCATGATCGGCGCCCCGTGGCTCGACCTGCTGTTCCTGCTGCCGAGCGCCGCGGCCACGGGCACCGACGCGGAGGAGGTCTGGTCCGCCTACCCGCCCGCGCGGGCCGCCGACCCGGACGCGGTGACCGCAGTTCTCGTCGCCCTGACAGGATTCTTCCTGCACCAGTCCGTGCTGCCGCCGCCCAGAAACCTCGAGCGCGTGCGGGCGTTCCAGCGGGTGCAGGGCGAGGCCGCGCTGCGGTGGGTGGACGCCCGGCTGAGCTGAGGCCCCGTGGCGAAGCCGGGTCGAGCAGTACGTCACGGCTGCCCCGCGACCGCTGTGTGCGACTCGGCGCGATCGCCCGTCTGGCCACGGGAGGAACTCCGACAGCCGAACCGGTCTGATCCGCGCGAGCAGTACCTGGTTGCCCTCGTGGGCGCCGAGATGTGCGGCTCGGTGAGTTCAACCCGCTGCGAGCAGTACCTGGCAGCTGTCCTCAGGGCCGGCGTGTGCGACTCGATGTGATCGCCGGTCGAGCCGGGGTGGGGCCGCGCTGATCTGCGCGATCAAGAGGAGATGGTCGCTTGATGATCTTCAGGAGCGACCATTTGCCCTTGATCGGCGGGAGAGTGGGAGCGCAGTCGGGTCGAGCAGTACCTGGCGGCTGTCCGCGGGGCCGCTGAGTGCGACTCGGTGTGATCACCGGTCTGGCGCTGGGAAGCCCCTCGTGGCCGAGCCGGCGGACACGGTCTGGTCAGCTCGAGCAGTACCTGGGTGTCCTCGTGGGTGCTGGGATGTGCTGCTCGGTGCGTTCGACCGGCCGTGGTCGGTCGAGCAGTGCCTGGCGGCTGTCGCCGGGGCCGCCGTGTGCTGCTCGGTCCGATCGCCGGTCCGACTCCGGGGGAGCTCCGATGTTCGGCTCGAGGCGTAGCGATCGCGAGGCGGGTCGCCGGAGTCCAGGAACGCCACGTTCCTGTCCTGCAGGTTCAGGAACGTGGCGTTCCTGAACCGCCGGTGTGCAGCGGCGCCGGCTCGCCCAGGGCCTCCGCGATCAGCGGCGGGATCTCGCGCTTGCCGGAGCCGTCGGTGGCCACCACCACGTAGACGGTGCGTCCGGCGCAGGTGACCTCGTGGCCGTCGCGGCGCACTTCGAAGTCGAGCGCGAAGCTGGTGCGCCCGATCCGCGCGGTCGACACGGCCACCTCCACGCTGTCCTGCCACCGAAGGCCCGCGCGCCAGTCGATCTCCGAGCGCACGAGCTGCACGTCGTGGCCCGACTCGAGCATCTTCTGGTACGGCAGGCCGCGCGCGGTGAGGAAGGCGGACATGGCCTCGTCGAAGTAGGTGAGGTACCAGCCGTTGAACACCACGCCCTGGGCGTCGACCTCCATGTAGCGGACGGTGAGGGGGAGCGTGAAGACATCGCCCATGGTCAGAGCGCCCGGTCGACGAAGCGGGTGACGTCGGCGAGGACCTCGTCCTTGTTCGTCTCGTTGAAGATCTCGTGCCGGGCGCCGGGGTAGACCTTCTCCTCGAACACGACACCGCGCAGGTCGTCGATGCCCTCGCGGGTGCCGTCGATGGGGACGAGCTGGTCGTCGGCTCCGTGCGCCCAGAGCGTGGGGAGTGCGCCGAGCGGGCCGTGGCTGCGGATGCGGTCGAGGCAGGTCACGAGCGCCTCGAGGGTGGTGCGCCGGAAGCGGCCGTGCCACACGAGCGGGTCGTCGGCGTACGCCTTCCCGACGGCCGGGTCGCGGGAGAGCGTGTCGGGGTCGATGGGGGTGTCCGGGATCTCGTCGAGGCCGAGGAGGTCGGTGGCGACGTCCCAGCGGCCGAGGACCGGACCGGAGAGGACGAGCGCGGCGAGCTCGTGGCCGTAGCGCTGGGCGTAGCGGGCCGCGATCATGCCGCCCATCGAGTGTCCGACGAGCACGGTGGGCAGTTCCGGCGTGCGGACGCGGGTCCAGAGTTCGTGGACGTCGTCCACCACGGCCTCGTAGTCCGGGATCAGCACGCGTTCGCCGGTGCTCCTGCCGTGCCCGATGTGGTCGACGCCGTGCACCGCTGCGCCGTGGCGCACGAGCGCGTCGGCGACGTGCTCGTACCGGCCGATGTGCTCGCCGTACCCGTGGCAGAGCAGCGCGGTGTAGCGCGCCCTCTCGTTCGGCCACGTGCGGGCGGTGAGTTCGCCCGCATGCCCCTCGAAGGTCCATTCCTGCGAGTCGGCCACTGTCCGTCCCTTCCCCTCAATCGCCCAGGCGGTCGCGGATCGTCCGGTTGACCGCGCGCCCGAACGCCGTGACCAGCCCCATCACCGTGACCGGCTTGAGCTGCGAGAGCGCCGCCGCGAGGCGGTGGCGCTCGTCGGCAGGCCGGCCGCGGTCGCGGTAGGGCTGCAGCACCTCGTCCTGGAACATCGCCATCAGATCCTCGGCCAGCGCCGTGGTGTGCTTCTCGATCAGACCGTGCGCGCGGCGCCACACGTCGGTCGGCAGGTCCGAGTCGAGCACGGCGAGCGCGTTCCCGAGGGTTCCCGCGCCGTGCAGCCGGAACCGGTCGTCGGGCAGCGGGGTGACGGCGCCGAGGTCCGCCAACGCGTCGAGGTCCTCGGCCGACAGTGCGCGCCCGGCCCGCTTCTGCAGCTCGGTGCGGTCGACCTCCTCGATCTCCTCCGGCACCCAGGGCGTGAGCAGCGCGCGGTGCAGCGCCAGCTCGGCGTGGCCGGCGTGCGGCGGGATGCGTTCCAGGTGGCCCTCGATCGCCGACAGGGTGAACCCCAGCGCGGACAGCTCGCTCACCAGCTCGAGCCGGGCGACGTGGTCGGGCCCGTAGAGGCCGGTGCGGCCGCGCAGCTGCGGCGGCGGGAGCAGCCCGCGGGCGGCGTAGTAGCGGATGTTGCGGACCGTGATGCCGGTGCGGTCGGCGAGCTGGTCGATCGTGAGGAGCTGGCCCTGGACGGGTAGCAGTGGCGCCGACATGAGGCGCAGGTTACGACACCGCTTGACCTATGTGACAGTGCTGCTGTAACAAACGAGGTGAGGTCCGACCCGGTCGAGGAGAGGTTTCCCATGGCAGAGATGCCCGAGGCGTACGTCTACGACGCCATCCGCACGCCTCGTGGCCGGGGCAAGGCCTCCGGCTCCCTGTACGAGACGAAGCCGGTGTCGCTCGTGGTCGGCCTCATCCACGAGCTGCGCGCCCGCTACCCGGAGCTCGACCCGACCGCGATCGACGACGTGGTGCTCGGCGTCGTCTCGCCGATCGGCGACCAGGGCGGCGACATCGCCAAGACCGCGGCCATCCTCGCCGGCCTCCCCGAGACCACAGCGGGCGTCCAGCTCAACCGCTTCTGCGCCTCCGGACTCGAGGCCGTCAACAGCGCCGCCCACCAGGTGCGCGCGGGCATGGCCGACTTCGTGCTCGCCGGGGGAGTCGAGAGCATGTCCCGGGTGCCGATGGGTTCCGACGGTGGCGCGTGGGCGATGGACCCGGAGACCTCCTACGAGACGGGCTTCGTGCCGCAGGGCATCGGCGCCGACCTGATCGCCACTCTCGAGGGCTGGAGCCGCGACGACGTCGATGCCTACGCGCTGGAGTCGCAGACCCGCGCGGCGAAGGCGTGGGCCAACGGGTACTTCGCCCGCTCGGTCGTGCCGGTGACGGACCGCAACGGCCTGACCGTGCTGGACCGCGACGAGCACGTGCGCGCCGGCACCACGCTGGAGGCGCTCGGCGGGCTGCAGCCCTCGTTCGAGATGATCGGCGACCAGGGCGGGTTCGACGCCGTGGCGTTGCAGCGCTACCACTGGGTGGAGAAGATCAACCACGTGCACACGGCCGGCAACTCGTCCGGCATCGTCGACGGCGCCGCGCTCGTGCTGGTCGGCACCGAGGCGGCGGGCAAGGCCGCCGGGCTCACCCCGCGGGCCCGGATCGTCTCCACCGCGCTGTCCGGGGCCGACCCGACGATCATGCTCACCGGCCCCGCACCCGCCACCCGCAAGGCGCTCGCCCGGGCGGGGATGACCGCCGACCAGATCGACCTGTTCGAGATGAACGAGGCCTTCGCCGCCGTCGTCCTGCGCTTCATGAAGGACATGGGCGTGCCGCACGAGAAGGTCAACGTCAACGGCGGCGCGATCGCCATGGGCCACCCGCTGGGCGCCACCGGCGCCATGATCCTCGGCACCCTCATCGACGAGCTCGAGCGCCGCGACCAGCGCTTCGGCGTGGCCACATTGTGTGTGGGTGGCGGCATGGGCATCGCCACCGTCGTCGAGCGCCTCTCCTGACGAAAGGGACTTCGAACGTGAGCGAGCAGAAGGCCGTCCGCTGGGAGAAGGGCGAGGACGGGATCGTCGTCGTCACCCTCGACGACCCGGGCCGCAGCGCCAACACCATGAACGACCGCTACGTCGAGGCGATGGGCGAGTGCGTCGACGCGCTCGTCGCCGACCGGGAGAACCTCACCGGCGTGATCATCACGTCGGCGAAGAAGACGTTCTTCGCGGGCGGCGACCTCGACACCCTGAGCAAGGCGACCCCCGCGGACGCGCCTGCGGTCATGGAGAAGTCCATGACCGTCAAGAAGCAGCTGCGGAAGCTGGAGACGCTGGGCAAGCCGGTGGTGGCCGCCATGACCGGCACCGCGCTCGGTGGCGGGCTCGAGATCGGGCTGGCCTGCCACCACCGGATCGGGCTCGACGCGAAGGGCGTGGTGTACGGGCTGCCCGAGGTCACGCTGGGCCTGCTGCCCGGCGGTGGCGGCGTGGTGCGCACGGTGCGGATGCTCGGCATCGCCAACGCCGTGATGAACGTCCTGGTGCAGGGCCAGCGGCACAAGCCGGCGAAGGCGCTGGAGATCGGCATCATCGACGAGCTGGCCGCCACGCCGGAGGAGGCCCTGCAGAAGGCGCGCGCCTGGATCGCGGCGAACCCCGAGGCGAAGCAGCCGTGGGAGCAGCCCGGCTACCGGATCCCCGGCGGCACCCCGTCGAGCCCGAAGCTCGCCTCGATCCTGCCCGCGTTCCCGGCCAACCTGCGCAAGCAGCTCAAGGGCGCGCCGATGCCGGCCCCGCGCAACATCCTCGCCGCGGCCGTGGAGAGCACCCAGGTCGACGTCGACACCGCCTTCCGCATCGAGGCCCGCTACTTCACCGAGCTGGCCATCGGGCAGACGGCGAAGAACATGACCAAGGCGTTCTTCTACGACCTGCAGGCGATCAACGGCGGGAAGTCCCGGCCGGACGGCCACGAGAAGTGGCAGCCCACCAAGGTGGCGGTGCTCGGCGCCGGGATGATGGGCGCGGGCATCGCGTACGTGTGCGCGCTCGCCGGCTGGCAGGTCGTCCTCAAGGACGTCTCCCTCGAGGCGGCCGAGAAGGGCAAGGGCTACTCGGAGAGCCTGGTCGCGAAGGGCGTCAAGCGCGGGAGGACGACCCTCGAGAAGGGCGAGGCGCTCCTTCAGCGGATCACCCCCACCGCCGACTACAACGACCTCGCGGGCTGCGACATGATCATCGAGGCCGTGTTCGAGTCGATGCAGCTCAAGCAGGAGGTCTTCCGCGAGGCGATGAAGGTCGTCGAGCCGGACGCCCTGCTCTGCTCCAACACCTCCACCCTGCCCATCAGCGAGCTGGCCGCGGGTCTCGACCGCCAGGGCGACTTCATCGGGCTGCACTTCTTCTCGCCGGTCGACAAGATGCCGCTCGTGGAGATCATCCGCGGCGAGCGCACCTCGGACGCCTCGGTGGCCAAGGCGTTCGACGTCACGCTCGGGATCAAGAAGACGCCGATCGTCGTCGACGACAGCCGCGGCTTCTTCACCAGCCGGGTGATCGGCACCTTCCTCAACGAGGGCGTCGCGATGATCGCCGAGGGCATCGACCCGCAGACGATCGAGCAGGCCTCGGCGCAGGCCGGCTACCCCGCGCCGGTCCTGCAGCTGATGGACGAGCTCACGCTCACGCTGCCCCAGAAGATCCGCAACGAGTCGAAGGCGGCCGTGGAGGCGGCGGGCGGCACCTGGCAGCCGCACCCGGCCGAGGCCGTCATCGACCGGCTGGTGGCCGAGTTCGACCGCAAGGGCAAGAGCACGGGCGCCGGGTTCTACGAGTACGCCGACGGCAAGCGGACCCGCCTGTGGCCCGGGCTGCGCACCGAGTTCGGTGCCACCAACCACGACGTCGACCTGCACGAGCTGTCGGAGCGCATGCTGTTCGTCGAGGCCATCGAGACGCAGAAGTGCCTCGACGAGGGCGTGCTCACCACCGACGCCGACGCCAACATCGGGTCGATCTTCGGCATCGGCTTCCCCGCCTGGACCGGGGGCGTCGTGCAGTACGTCGAGGGCTACCCGGGTGGCGTCGCCGGGTTCGTGGCGCGGGCCGACGAGCTGGCGCGCCGCCACGGCCCGCGCTTCGAGGTGCCCGAGAGCCTCCGCGCCCGGGCGAAGGCCGCGGCGTAGCCGACGCGGCGCCGGGCCCCCGCGTTCAGGGGGCCCGGTGCAGCGCGTCGCGCACCACGGCCGACAGGTCACCGGTGCGGCCCAGCACCTCGCGCTGGCGCCGCGCCCCGGTGCCCCGCTGTGCGAGGTCGTCGATCAGCTCGCGCACCAGGGGGAGGTCGCCGGAGTCCTCGAGAACGGGCGTCACGTGCTCGACGAAGGCGTCCAGCGCCTTGGCAGCCGGAACGGGCTGCCAGGTGCGCGGGTCGAGCAGGTCGGCATCGAGACCCCAGCGGCTCGCCCGCCACTCCGCGAGCCGCAGCACCTCGGTGCGCACGGGGTCGGGGGCGGAGCCCCGCTTCGCGGCGTCGGCCGCGGTCTGCACGAGCGCCCGGACGAGCCCGGCCACGAGCACCGCCTCGTCGGGTTCGCGGCAGACGTCCGCCACCCGGATCTCCACCGTCGGGTGCTGACGCGACAGCCGCGCCTCGAGGTAGATCATCCCCTCGTCGAGCACCGTCTCCGTGGCCAGGGCGGTGTCGACCAGCTCGCGGTACGCGGCGGCGGACCCGAACGGGGCGTACGGGCCCGCGGACGGCCAGCGCTGCCAGACCTGCGCACGGTAGCTGCAGTACCCGGAGTCCTCGCCGTTCCAGAACGGCGAGTTGGCCGAGATCGCGAGCAGCGGGGCGAGCCACGGCCGGATCCGGTCGAGCACCTCGACGCCCTCGTCGGGCGAGTCGATGGCCACGTGCACGTGGCAGCCGCAGGTGAGCTGCTCGGCCGCCGTGAGCCCGAAACGGCGGCACATCTCCGCGTACCGGAGCTTCGGGCTGACGGTGGGCTCGACCGGGAGCGGCGAGGTGGCCAGCGGGGCCAGCGCGACCCCCACGTCGTGCGCCGCGGCGGCCGCCGCGGCTCGCGCAGCCCGCACCTGTGCCCCGAGTTCCTCGAGCGAATGGCACGGCCTGGTGCAGGTCTCGATCTGCTCCTGCTGCAGTTCCGCCTCCAGGTCCTCGCCCGCCGCGAGCACCGCCGCCCCCACCGCTCGCGGGCGCCCCGACTCCGGGTCCACCAGCAAGAACTCTTCTTCGATCCCCACCGTTCGTACGCTCACGGGGCCCTGTACCCACCTGTGACGCTTCCAACGCGCTGCGTGGGACCGGACGAGTCGGGCACTCTGGAAATGTGACCGACTGGGTGTTCGAGACCATCGACCGGCTCGGAGCCCTCGGCGTGGGCTTCCTCATCCTGCTCGAGAACATCGTCCCGCCGATCCCGTCGGAGGTGATCCTCCCGCTCGCGGGTTTCCGCGCCCGCACCGGTGAGCTGAACGTCCTCGCGGTGTGGCCCGCGGCCACGGCGGGCTCGGTGCTCGGCGCGCTCCTGCTGTACGGGCTCGGGGCGTGGCTCGGCTACGACCGGCTGCACCGCCTCGCGGGCAAACGGTGGTTCGTGTTCGTGAGCCAGAAGGACCTGGAGCGCGGCGACGCGGTCTTCGACCGCCACGGGGGCAAGGTCGTGCTGCTGGCGCGGTGCGTCCCGTTCCTGCGCAGCGTGGTCTCGATCCCCGCCGGGATCTCCGGGATGCCGCTGGTGCGGTTCACCGTGCTCACCGCGGTCGGCAGCGGGGTCTGGAACGCGGCCTTCATCGCGCTCGGCTGGACGCTCGGGGAGAACTGGGAGCAGGTGCAGGGCTACCTCGGGCCCGTCAGCTACGTGGTGCTCGGGCTGCTGGCGGTGGGGCTGGCGGTCCTGGTGGTGCGCCGGGTCCGCGCCCGGGAGGCGACCCCCAGCGGTTAGCCCCCTCGTCCGTATGCCAGCAAGGTGGCTTTGCTGGCGTATTACGCCAGTATGGCCACCTTGCTGGCATTGGGGAGGCCGTGGCCGCTAGTACTCGTAGGGGTCCGGTGGCGCCGGCACGACCGTCGCCTCCGCCACCGTGAGCGCCGGCACGTGGCCGGTCACCGACGTGGCGCTGCCCTCCTGCAGCACCCCCCGCACCTGCAGCCAGGTGTCCGGGGCGGGATCGGCCACGTCGCCGACCAGCCGCACGCGGTGGGGCCGGGCGTCGGCGGCGCAGCAGGCGATGGTCATGCGCGCGAGTTCGGTGGCCGCCCCGCGGCGCACCACGAACCCGGTGAGGACGACCTCGCGCCCGTGCAGGGAGCCGCCCGTGTCCCAGACCGCGCGCTGCACGAACTCGGCCACCGGGAGCTGGGGCGCTCCCGGAGGGAGGGGGTCGAACACGTCGGCGTCCTGTACCACCGGGTTGCCCGCGCCCGCGCGGCTCACGGCGTCGGCGCCGAGGGCGGGCGGGGCCACCAGCGCGATCACCAGGACGGGCGCGAGCAGCAGCCAGGGGGTGTGGCCGTGCTCGTGGGCGGGCGGCCCGGCGCGGTCGCGCACGAGGCCCACCACCGCGAGCACCACGATCACCGCACCCGCGGCGAGGAGCAGCCAGCGGTGCGAGGGGCGGACGTAGCGCAGGTAGGTGTCGTCGGCCGCGATCCGCAGCAGCGCGGCGCCGAGCAGCACGAGCAGCGCGTGCTGGGTGTCGCGCCTCACAGCAGCACCAACCCCGCGCCCACGGCACAGCACACGGCCACCGCGAACGTCAGCGGCGCGAACCGCGCGGCGAAGGCCCGGCCGAACGTGCCTGCCTGCAGCGCGATCAGCTTGACGTCGACCGCGGGGCCGACCACGAGGAACACCAGCCGCGGCAGCAGCGGGAGCATCGTGAGGGACGCGGCGACGAACGCGTCGGCCTCGCTGCACAGCGCGAGTACGACGGCCAGCACGGCCATGACCAGCACGGCGAGCACCAGCTGCCCGGCCAGCGCCTCCGTCCACTCCGGTGGCACGAGCACCGACAGCGCGGCCGCCGCGGCCGCGCCCACCACGAGGAACCCGCCCGCGGAGACGAGGTCGTGGCGCGCGGTCTCGGCGAGCACCGCCCAGCGCCCGCCGCCGGCATGGGGTGGGGCGGCCCGCCGGGCGATCCACTCGGCCCGGCCGAAGCGCTGCCACAGCCACCCCGTGACGCACGCGGTGGCGAGCGAAGCGACGGCCCGGGCCAGCACCATGCGCGGTTCGCCGGGGAACGCGACGGCGGTGGCCACGAGCACCACCGGGTTGACCGCCGGGGCGGCGAGCAGGAACGCGAGCGCGACGGCGTCCGGCACGCCCTGCCCCATCAGCCGCCGCGCCACCGGCACCGACGCGCACTCGCAGCCGGGGAGCACCAGCCCGGCGGCGCCCGCCACCGGCACGGCCGCCTCCGGGCGCGCGGGGAGGACCCGGCGCAGCACCGCGGGCGAGACGAACGCCGCGATCGCGCCGGAGAGCAGCACCCCGAGCACGAGGAACGGCAGCGCCTGCACGCACACGGCGACGAACACCGTGGCTGCCGTCTGCAGCACGGGCACGGACAGGGCGTCGACGAGCAGCGGCCGCGCGAGGATCGCGACCAGCAGCACCGCGCAGAACACGTGCATCGACGTGGGGCGGATGCCGACGGCCGTGGTCACGGGAGTTGATGTTGCCAGCGCGGCCGCCCGCCGTGGGCCGTTCCGCCACTTTCGGGTCGTTCTCCGAAGTCGGGGAAGCCGGAATCCGCACTTCGGTCGATCAGCCCGGATGCGGCGGCAGCATGGCGGACACAGCCCGAGCGCAAGGAGTCCGATGAGCGCCCCCCTCGTGGACGTGCACGCGCACTTCCTCACCCCCTGGTACGTCGATGCCGCCGAAGCCGCGGGCCACCGGTTCCCCGACGGGATGCCGGCATATCCGAGCTGGACCCCGGACGACCACCTCCGCCTCATGGACGAGCACGGCATCGGTCGGTCCGTCCTGTCGATCTCCTCGCCGGGGGTGTCCTTCGGTGACGTCGCCGCGTCGGTCCAGTTGTGCCGGCGCGTGAACGACCACGCGGCCGAGCTCGTCGCCCGGCGCCCGGACCGGTTCGGGTTCTTCGCCTCGGTGCCGCTGCCCGCCGTCGACGAGGCCCTCGAGGAGGCGGGCCGGGCACTGGACGACCTCGGCGCGGCAGGGGTGGTGATCACCACGAACGCCGGCGGTCGCTACCTCGGTGATCCGGCGCTCGACCCGTTCCTCGCCGAGCTCGGCCGCAGAGGCGCGGTCGTGTTCGTACACCCCACCTCGCCCGTCGGCTGGGAATGCGCGGCGCTGGGCTTCCCGCAGCCGATGGTGGAGTTCTTCGCCGAGACGACCCGCAGCGTGTCGGCGCTGCTCATACGGGGCTTCCTCGCCGATCACCCCGGTTTGCGCATGATCGTGCCGCACTGCGGTGCGTCGCTCCCCGTCCTGATCGACCGGCTGCGGCTCTTCGCGTCGCTCCTCCCGGCGGTGTCCGCTGAGCCCGCCACCGTGGACGAGGGCCTCGAACGGCTGTGGTTCGACCTCGCGGGCACGCCGATGCCGGTCCATGCCGACACGCTGGTCGACCAGGTCGGCACGAGCCGGCTGCTCTACGGCAGTGACTTCTGCTGGACGCCACCGCACCTGGTGGCCGCTCAGGTGGACTCGCTCGACAAGGGCTGGCGGGCCGCCGAGCACGGCCCGTGGCGCGAGCTCGTCGCCGCGAACGCCGCCCGGCTGTGGGGGCGAGCCTAGGATCGGACGTACAGGGGGGCGGGGTGCAGCTCGAGGCGTACAAGCGGTACGAGACCCGGGACCCGGAGACGGCGGAGGCGGAGGTCGCCAAGCTGCTGTCGCCGGGGCACCTGGTGGTGCGCGCCGAGGACCGGCCGCGGTTCGCTGCGCTCGCCTCCCTCGCCGACACCGGGCCGGTGGGCATCGGCTTCATGCGGTACGGGGCGGCCACGACGATCGAGAGGCGGGCGTCCTCGCCGTACGTCGGTGTGGCGATCCCGCTGACCGGGCACATGAAGGTGTGGCTCGACGGGCGGCCGGCCGAGGTGCGTGCCGGGGCGTCGATGGCTGTCATCGGCGCGAACGACCCGCTCCGCTTCGAGTGGGCCGAGGGGTGCGACGTGCTGGTGCTGCGCGTCTCCACGGCGTTCCTCGCGTCGACGGCACGCGCGTTCCGCGACGACGAGCTGCCGCTGCCGGCTCGCTCCGCCCACCGCGTGTTCTCACTCGCCCGGGGACACGCCCTGTGCAGCGCCGCCTCCCTGCTGGTCGAGACCCTCGGTCGCTACCGCTCGACGGCGGACGTCCCGCGTGGGCTGCTCCACCTGCTCGCGGAGCACGCCTGCAGCGCGCTGCTGCTCGGGTTGGCGCAGGAGGGGCCGACCACCGCGAGGCGTCCGCACGCCGCTCCGAGCGACGCGGTGCGCTCGGCGATCCGGCTGATCGACGAGGAGCGTGCCGCGGAGTTGAACGTCGGTGAGCTGGCGCGGCACGTCGGCGTGAGCGTCCGCGCGCTGGAACTGGGGTTCCGCCGGGCTCTCGACGAGACGCCGCACCAGTACATGGTGCGGACGCGGCTGCGCAAGGCGCACCGTGACCTGCTGGCCGCCGACGTGCGGGACGGGCGCACCGTCACCGAGATCGCCGCGCGGTGGGGCTTCTTCCACCCCGGGCGGTTCGCGGCCCGCTACCAGGCGGTCTACGGCGTCGCGCCGTCCACCTCGCTGAGGTCGCCCACCGCGTAGCCGAC
This sequence comes from Pseudonocardia zijingensis, assembly GCF_042657305.1. Lineage (NCBI taxonomy): Bacteria > Bacillati > Actinomycetota > Actinomycetes > Pseudonocardiales > Pseudonocardiaceae > Pseudonocardia > Pseudonocardia zijingensis. The sequence goes on from NZ_JBHSKO010000005.1 coordinate 126,814, forward strand.
GCGGTCGAGGAGACGCTGCAGCGCCGCGTCGAAGGCCTCTGGGCGCTCCAGGTTGGGCATGTGCGCGGCGCCGTCCACGACCACCAGCTCGGCACCCGGCACGCCGTCGGCGATCGCGCGTGCGTCCGCCACCGGCGTGAACGTGTCCTCGCTCCCGACCACCACCACCGTCGGCACCGCGACGGCGGCCAGGTCGGCCCGCCGGTCGGGCCGGTGGGCGCGGGCGCGCTGGGCGGCAGCGGCGCCGCCGGGGTCGGTGGAGCGCATCATCGTGAGCACGTGCTCGGTCACGGCGGGCGGAGCGTCGAGCGCCACCATCAGGTAGAGCGACTCGACGGCGTACGGGTCCATGCCCTCGCGCAGGAGGCGCTGGGCCTGGGCGATGCGCGCGTCCCGCGACTCGGCTGTCTCGCCGGCCGCGGTGGTGTCGGCGAGCAGCAGGCCCGCCACGCGGGCGGGGTGACGCGCCCAGAGCTCCAACGCGATCTGCCCGCCCATCGACAGCCCCACGACCACGGCGCGCGGCACGCGCAGGCCGTCGAGCAGCGCGGCGAGGTCGTCGGTGAACGCAGCCCAGTCGGGCACGGCACCGCCGCTGGCGCCGTACCCGCGCAGGTCCGGGACGATCACCCGCCGGTCGGCTCCGAACCGCCGCAGCTGCGGCTCCCACATCGAGCGGTCGAACGGGTGGCCGTGCACGAGCAACAGCGGGACTCCACGGTCCGGGCCGACGTCCTCGTAGGCGAGAACGGTCCGTTCCAGTGCGATCGTGCGCATCCCGACTCCCTCCCGGTTGACCGTTCCGAGTCTCCTCGGTACAAAGCGGCGAAGCAATGCAGTTGAAGCGCGACAATGAACTCGGAGCAATCGTGGACGACTACCGGGCGCTGGCCGACGCCGTGGCCGCGGACATCGCCGTGGGCCGGCTCCGCGCGGGCGACCGGCTGCCCACCCAGCGGCGGTTCGCGCGCGACCGCGGCATCGCCGTCTCCACCGCCTCGCGCACCTACGCCGAGCTCGCCCGCCGCGGCCTGGTGGCGGGGGAGGTGGGCCGGGGTACGTTCGTGCGCGCAGCGTCCCCGCCGCCGTCGCCCGTGCTCGCCGAGCCCCGTCCGGGCGTGGTCGACCTCGAGATGAACTTCCCGATCCTCGACGGGCAGGCCGAGCTCCTCGCCGTCGCCCTGGCCGGGCTGGTGCGGGCCGACGGGCTGCGGGCCGGCCTGGCACCGGGCCGGGCAGCGGGCACGGAGGCCGCTCGCCGGGCCACCGCGCAGCTGCTGGCCGGCCCGGGCTGGGCGCCGGACCCGGAGCAGGTGCTCTTCGCGGGCAACGGGCGGCAGGCCATCGCGGCGGCGGTCGGCGCGCTCGTGCCCGTCGGCGGGCGTCTCGGCGTGGAGGCGCTCACCTACCCGGTGACGCGCACGATCGCGGCGCGGCTCGGCGTGGAGGTCGTGCCGCTCGCGGTGGACGGCGACGGGCTGCAGCCGGACGCCGTGCGGGCGGCGGGGCGCCTCGACGCGGTGTTCGTGCAGCCGACGATGCACAACCCGCTCGGTACCACCATGCCCGTGGCGCGCAGGCGGGAGCTCGCCGCGGTGCTCGTGGACCAGGACGTTCCCGCGATCGAGGACCGCGTCTACTCCTTCCTGCGCGACGACCCCCCACCGCTCGCCGCGTTTGCGCCGGAGCACGTGGTGGTGGTCGACAGCCTGTCCAAGCGCGTCGCACCCGGCACCACGCTCGGGTTCGTCGTGCCACCGACGGCCCGCCACCAGCGGGTGCGCGGGGCGATCCGCGCGGGTGGCTGGCTGGCCCCGTCGTTCTCGGTGGAGGCCGCCACCCGCTGGATGGCCGACGGCGTCGTGGCCGAGATCCAGCGGGCGAAGCGCGAGGACGCGGCGCGGCGACAGGCGCTGGTGGCGCAGCGGCTGGCCGGGTTCACCGTGCGCGCCGACCCGGCCGCGTACCACTGCTGGTGGGAACTGCCGCCGCCGTGGCGCGCCGAGACGTTCGTGGCGGCGGCCGCGCGCCGCGGGATCGCCGTCACGCCCGCGGCCTCGTACGCGGCCGGGGCCGGGCACGCGCCGAGCGCCGTACGGCTGGCCCTCGCGACGCCGCCGCTCGACGTGCTCGCCACCACCCTCGACGTGCTCGCAGGGCTGGGCCGCGGCGCGCCCGGTGACGACGGCACGGAGTAGAACTGCCCCGTGTTGATCGTGCGTGGTGCCGAGCTGGTGTGGACGGGGAGCGCGGAGCTCCCGGGCGGCGAGGTCGCCTGCGGGCCGGACGGCCGGGTCGTGGCGGGCGGTGTCGACGGCGAGGTGCTGGACGCCTCGGGGTGCGTGGTGACGCCCGGGCTGGTCAACGCCCACCACCACCTGCTGCAGACCGCGTTCCGCACGCTGCCCGGCACGCGTGGTGTGCCGATGCGCGACTGGCTCCCGCGGATGGCCGCGGCGTACACCGCGGTGGGCGTCGACGACGAGCTGGCCCACGCCGCCGCGTCGGCCGGCCTGGCGGAGGCGCTGCTGTGCGGCGTCACGACGGTGGCCGACCACCACCTCACCTGGCCTGCGGGCGACGGGGTCGGGATCGCCCGCGCCGTAGCCGCCGCGGCGGGGGAGCTGGGCGCGCGGCTGGTGTTCGTCCGCGGCAGCGCGCGCGACGACCCGCAGGACGCGGCGGCGTCCGCCGACGCCATCGCGGCGGCACTGGGCGGCGACCCGACCGGGATGGTGCAGGTCGCCGTCGGCCCGGCGGGCGTGCACAGCGACGGAGCGGAGACGTTCGCGCTGCTGGGCGAGGTGGCACGACGGCACGGACTGCGCCGGCGGACGCAGGCGAACGAGCAGGTCGACGTCGAGGTGGCCGAGCGGCGCTACGGCCGCCGCCCCCTCGACCTGCTGGACGAGTGGGGCTGGCTCGCCCCCGACGTCACGATCGCGCACCTGTGCGGCGTGACCGGGGACGAAATCGCCCGGGTCGCAGCGGCGGGCGCGAGCGCCACCCACGCCCCCGGCTGCGACGTGCCGATGGGCTGGGGCGTCGCGCCGGCGGCCGCGCTGTCCGACGCGGGCGTCCCGGTCGGGCTCGGCACGAGCGGCGGCGGCAGCAACGACGCAGGCCACCTGCTTGCCGACGCCCGCCTCGCGATGCAGGTCGCCCCGCTCGCCGGCCGGCCCGTCACCGCGCGCGAGGTGCTCACCTGGGCCACGGCCGGCTCGGCCGCCGGCCTCGGGCGCCCCGAGCTCGGCCGCCTCGACCCCGGCTGCGCCGCCGACCTCGCCTGCTGGGACATCACCGGCGTCGCCGACGCGGGCGTCGCCGACCCGCTCGCCGGCCTGTTGTGGGCCACCCCCGGGCGGCGGCCCCGGCACGTGGTGGTGGCGGGCCGGGTGGTCGTGCGCGACGGGGAGCTCGTCGGGGGCCCGGAGCGGGAGGTGGCGGAAGCCCTCCGGGCCCTCCTCGCCGGGCGCCCGGAGCGGTAGGCACGATCGGCGGCCGCGCCGGCGTGTTCGGCGGCTGCTCGCGCACAACCTCCGGTGCTCGCACACCGACTGCAATCGGTGTGCGGACACCACAACCGGTGTGCCGACGGGGTTGCGGTGGCCCCTGGCGCGCTCGCACACAAGTTCTGGTGCTCGCACATCGATTCCGGGTGTGGGCCTCACTACTGGTGGTGTGTCGGCGGGTCGTGGCCGTCCCCGGTCTGCTCGCACACGACTTCGCGTGCTCGCACACCGGCTGCAACTGATGTGCGGACACCACGACCGGTGTGCCGGCGCGTCAGCGGCCGTACCCGCGTCGCTCGCACACAACCCCTCGCACCCGCACACCGACTGCAACCGTGTGCGGGCACCAGAACTGGTGTGCCGGCGCGTTCGTCGCTGCCTCGGTCTGATCGCACACAACTTTGCGTGCTCGCACATCGGCTGCAGCTGGTTGGGGGGCCCACTACCGCTGTGCCGGCGGGTCGGGGCGGTCCTCGGCTTGCTCGCACACGACCTCTGGTGCTCGCACATCGGCTGCGACTGGTGTGTGGGCCCCCCACAGCCGGTGTCGGCCTGGCCGCGGTCGCCGCCGGTCTGCTGACACACAACTTCGGGTGCTCGCACATCGGCTGCAACCGGTGTGCGGACCCCACAACCGGTGTGCCGGCGCGTCAGCGGCCGTACCCGCGTCGCTCGCACACAACCCCTCGCGCCCGCACACCGACTGCAACCGGTGTGCGGGCACCACAACCGATGTGCGAGCCCACGCGACGCCCAGCTCCGCGCGATCCTCAGGGCAGCACCGGGAAGCTCCGCCAGCCCTGCCCGTCGCGCACGAACCGGGTCTTCGTCGACGGCGAGGTCTCGGTGCCGCCCTGCCAGAAGTCGATGCGGTCGGGCTCGAGCCGGATCGTGGTCCAGGTGTCCGGAGGCTCGTGGGAGGCGGGGTCGGCGGCGGCCGCCGCGAAGGCTTCCTCCATGACGCCGGGGGGCACGGCGTAGTCGGGGGCGCGGAGGTGGGGGAGGAGGGACCGGATGGCCCAGGCGAGCACCTGGAGCCTGCGGGGTTGGGCGAGGTAGCCCGCGCGGGAGGCGGCGGCGTCGAGCTCGACGGCGCGACCTTGCAGCACCGCCTGCCGTTCCTGCTCGCGCCAGTGGAAAACGGCGGAGGCGTGGGGGTTGGCGGCGATGTCGCGGGTCTTGGTGGTGGGGGTGGAGGTGTGGAAGCGCACACCGTCGGCGCCGATGCCGGTGACGAGCACGGTGCGGGCGTGGGGCACGCCGTCGGCGTCGGCCGTGGCGAAGGTCATGGTGCGGTGTGCGCCCGCCTCGGCCCAGCGGGCGAGCAGGGCGAGGGGGTCGCCGGAGACCTCCTCAGGCATCGGGCGCCCCCGAGTGCACGAGCACCACGACGCACGTCTCGGGGCCGACCTGCCGGAACCGGTGGTCCACGCGGCCGGGGTAGGTGATCGAATCCCGGGTGTGCAAGGTGCTGAACCGGCTGGTGCCGTTCTCGCGCAGCTCGACCTCCACGGTGCCGCGGGCCACGTAGAGCAGCTCGGTGCGCTCGTGGCGGAAGAACTCGCCGAACTCCTGGGGCGAGCCGACGAACTCGGTGACGTCGGCGCCGGCCGGGTCGTGCAGGAGCAGCCGGGCGCCGCCCGCCTCCACCTCGACGAGCGCGGCGGCGTCGCCGCGCACCGCCTCGGTGGCGGGCGGGCCCGCGGCGCGGCCGAGGAGGGCCTGCTGGGTGGTGCCGAGTGCGGTGGCGATGCGGTACAGCGAACGCATGGACGGGCGGGTGCGTCCGAGCTCCAGCTGCGACAGGAACGGCTGGGAGAGCCCGGCGTGCGCGGCCACCTGGGCGAGGGTCATCCCGCGGTCGTGGCGGGCGGCGCGGATGGCGCGGCCGAGCCGGGCGTCCGCGGCGCGTTCGGGCTCGCTCGTGGCGTGCACGGTTTCACATCGCCGCGCGCACGCGGCAACGTCGCTGAAACATGGGCTCCCTAACGTCCACCGATGTTGACCCCATCAATATTGTGCAGGTAGAGCGCGGTCTAGGAGGACGCTATCGATACGGCACGGATCCGCCCGATCGGGGCGCCGGACGACGCGGCGCAGCTGTCGGGCGTGCGGCTGCGCTCCGTGCGCGGTGTGCGTCTGCTGGACGGCACGGTCACCGACCTGCAGGTGGTGGACGGCCGCATCAGCGCGAACCCGGCACCCGGGGCGGACGACGGGGTGGACGTCGACGCCACCGGCTGGCGCGTCCTGCCGTCCGCGGTGGAGCCGCACGCCCACCTGGACAAGGCGCTCACCGCGCCCCGGGTCGACCCCGCCGCGGGCAACGACCTGTCCGCCGCGATCGCGCAGTGGAAGGCGCTGGTGGCCGGGATCGACGCCGCCGACATCGCCGAACGGGCGCTCGCCGCGGTGCGCCGCTACGTCGCGAACGGGATCACCGCGATCCGCTCGCACGTGGACGTCCCGGAGTCCGGCGACCCGATGCGCGGCATCGACGCGCTGGTGGCGGTGCGCGAACAGCTGCGGGGCCGGGTCACGCTGCAGGTCTGCATGCTCGCCGGGCACGGCACGCCGGACGCGGTGCTGGCCGAGGCCGCTGCCCGCGGCGTCGACGTCATCGGGGGGTGCCCCCACATCGCCCCCGATCCGCGCCGCGAGACCGCGCGCATGCTCGACCTCGCCGAACGCCTCGACCTGCCGGTGGACCTGCACGCCGACGAGCAGACGGGGCTCCCGCCGGAGGACGCGGGCCTGGACATCGTCGACCTCGCGGAACAGGTGATCGCCCGTGGCCTGCAGCAGCGGGTCACGGCGAGCCACTGCGTGCGCCTGGGCATGCTGCCGCCGGACCGGCTGGAGCGGGTGCTGGAACTGGCCGCGCGCGCCGGGCTCGGCATCGTCACGCTGCCGATCACGAACCTGTACCTGCAGGGCCGCGATGCCACGCACGCCGTGCCGCGCGGGATCGCCGCGGTCCGGCAGATCCTCGATGCCGCCGTCCCGCTCGCCGCCGGCGCGGACAACCTGCGCGACCCGTTCAACCCGGCCGGGCGCGCCGACCCGTTCGAGACCACGTCGCTGCTGATGACGGCCGCGCACCTGCGCCCGCAGGAGGCGCTGGCCGCGGTCACCACCGGGGCGCGCACCGTGCTCGGGTTGCCGCCTGCCGGCACCGCGCCCGGGTCCGCGGCCGACCTCGTGCTCGTCCCCGACGGCGACCTGGGCGACGTCCTCGCCGGTGCGGTGGACGCGCGGGTGGTGGTGTCCGGCGGGCGTGTGGTGGCCGACACCCGCACCGCCCGCGCCGTCGACCTGCCGGGCCGTGTCGGACCCGACCTTGCCCCGCCACCGCTGTCCGATGTGAGGTAGCGATCGTGACCACCGAAATCGCAGAGCGCACCCGCACCCTGGAACTCCAGGGGGTGAGCAAGCGGTTCCCCACGGGCACCGTCGCGCTCACCGACGTGAGCCTCGCCCTGCACGCGGGGGAGTTCGTCACCGTGGTCGGCCCGTCGGGCTGCGGCAAGTCGACCCTGCTGCGGCTGGCGTCGGGTCTGGAGGACGCCACGAGCGGCGCGGTGGAGGTGTCCGCGCGCGCCACCAGCTACGTCTTCCAGGACGCCACGCTGCTGGAGTGGCGCAGCGCCCTGAGCAACGTCGAGCTGGTGGGGGAGCTGCGCTCCACGCCGCGCGAGGAGCGGCGCAGCCGGGCGCAGGCGGCGCTCGACCTGGTGGGCCTCACCGGGTTCGAGTCCCAGCACCCGCGGCAGCTCTCCGGCGGCATGCGGATGCGCGTGTCGCTGGCCCGCGCGCTGGTGGCGGAGCCCGACCTCGCGCTCTTCGACGAACCGTTCGGCGCGCTCGACGAGATCACGCGCCTGCAGATGCAGACCGAGCTGCAGCGGATCTTCCGGCAGGAGCGGTTCGCGGGGCTGTTCATCACGCACTCGGTGTCGGAGGCGGTGTACCTGTCCACGCGCGTGCTCGTGATGAGCGGGCGGCCGGGCCGGATCGTGGCGGAGATCCCGATCCCGTGGGACTACCCGCGGGAACCGGAGCTGCGGTACTCGGCCGAGTTCGGCGAGATCACCGGGCGCGTCTCGACGGCACTGGGGGAGCACTCATGACCACGGTCGAGACGCGGGTGCAGGCACCCGCCCCGGAGGCGGTGCCGCCGCGCTCCGCCGCGCGTTCGGCGGTGCGCAGCTCCCTGCCGATCGTCGGAGCGCTCGTGGGCTTCGTGGCGGTCTGGTACGCCGTGACCTACCTGGTGCTCCCCGCGAAGCAGCGGTTCCTGCTGCCGCCCCCGCACCAGGTGTACGGCGAGGCCTTCTCCAACCCGCAGCTGATGGGCCCGATGATGGAGGCGCTCGCCCGCAGCTTCGCGGTGGCGCTCGTCGGGCTCGCGATCGCGGTGGTGCTCGGCATCTCCTACGCCGTGGTGATGTCGCAGTGGTCGTGGGCGGAGAAGGTGCTCTACCCGTACGCGGTGATCCTGCAGACGATCCCGATCCTCGCGTTGGTGCCGCTGATCGGGATCTGGCTCGGGTACTCGTTCCTCGCCCGGGTGGCGGTCTGCGTGATCATCGCGCTGTTCCCGATGGTGGCCAACACGCTGTTCGGGTTGCAGTCGGCGAGCGCCGCGGCGCACGACCTGTTCACGCTGAACAAGGCCACCCGGTGGCAGCGGCTGACGAAGCTGCAGTTCCCCGCCGCCGTGCCGTCGATCTTCACGGGGCTGCGCAACGCCGCGGGCCTGTCCGTGATCGGGGCGATCGTCGGTGACTACTTCTTCCAGCAGGGCGCACCCGGCATCGGCGGCCTCCTGCGCGTGTACACCCAGCGCCTGCAGATGGAGGCGCTGCTGACCTCCGTCACCCTCACCGCGCTCTTCGGCGTCGTGATCTTCACGATCTTCGCCGTGCTCGACCGGGCGGTCGTCGGCCGCTGGTACGGCCGAGTCGCCCGCTGACCCGTCCCCACCACTGGAGCTCCCCATGACCCGTAGATCCGGCCCCATCGCCGCGACCGCGCTCGCGGCCGCGCTCCTGCTCTCGGCGTGCGGCGGCGGAGGGGAGGAGTCCGGCGCGGCGTCCGCTCCGGCCGCCCCCGCCGCGGAGGCGGGCGGCCCGCTCGACCTCAGTGGGGTCTGCCCCGCCACGGTCGTGCTGCAGCAGGACTGGCAGCCCGAGGCCGAGCACGGCTCGATGTACTCCCTCATCGGCCCGGACTACACGATCGACGCGGACGCGAAGTCCGTCACCGGCTCGCTCGTCACACAGGGCGTGGACACCGGGGTGGACGTCGAGGTGCGGCCCGGCGGGCCGAACGTGGGGTTCCAGCCGGTGCCCGCGCTGATGTACCTGGACGACGCGATCACGCTCGGCGCCGTCAACAGCGACGCGGCGCTCGCGGGGTTCGCCGAGCAGCCCACCGTCGCCGTCGCCTCGCAGCTGACGGTGAGCCCGCAGATCCTCATGTGGGACCCGGAGTCCCACCCGGGCGCGACCACGATCCGCGAGGTCGCCGCCGCGGGCACGCCGGTCGTCACCGCGGGTGACATCATCCCGGCGCTGTTGGTGAACAGGGGGATCATCCAGCAGTCGCAGGTCGACACCAGCTACGAGGGCACGCCCGCGCGGTTCGTGTCCGAGCCGACGATCCTGCAGCAGGGGTTCGCCACGGCCGAGCCGTACGTCTACGAGAACGAGATCTCGCAGTGGGGGCGCCCGGTCGGCTTCGAGCCGCTGGCGAACTACGGCTACTCGATCTACCCGGAGCCGCTGGCCGTGCGCGCCGACAAGCTCGAGGAGCTGCGCCCGTGCCTGCAGAAGCTGGTGCCGATCATGCAGCAGTCGCAGATCGACTACCTCGCCGACCCGGCGCCGACGAACCGGCTCATCGTGGAGCTCGTCGAGGCGTACCAGACCGGCTGGAGCTACTCGGCGGGTGTCGCGGAGTACTCCGCGAAGGCCCAGGTGGAGCAGGGCTTCGTGCACGACGACCCCGCGTCGGGGGTGTTCGGGCAGCTCGACCCGGCCCGCATGCAGGAGATCGTGTCGACGTTCGGGCCGATCCTGCAGGCCCAGGGCACGATCACCGAGATCCCGGACCCGACGAGCCTCTACACCAACGACTTCGTCGATCCGAACATCAAGATGGGAACCCCGTGAGCGTTGCGGAGCGCACGGCCGAGGCCGTCGCCGAGATCGCGCGGCTCGGCGTCGGCACGGTCTCGGTCGACCCGGCGTTGATCCTGAAGGTCTCGTCGGACTGGTCGCGCATGTCGCCGGTGCTGCAGGAGAAGGTGCCGGCCGGGCGCTACCTCGCCGACGCCGTGGTGCGCCCGACGCAGCCCGAGCACGTGCCCGAGGTGCTGCGGGTGGCCTACGAGCACGACGTACCGGTCACCCCGCGCGGGGCGGGCACCGGCAACTACGGGCAGGCCACCCCGTTCGACGGCGGCATCCTGCTCGACCTGCGCGGCCTGGACTCGATCACGGTGAACCCGGGCGGCACCATCACGGCGGGCGCGGGCGCCCGGCTCACCGCGATCGACAAGGTGGGCCGGGCGGCCGGGCGCGACATCTGGATGTACCCGTCCACCAAGAGCTCCACGGTGGGCGGTTTCATCGGCGGCGGGTCGGCGGGCACCGGCACGATCGAGCACCGCACCACCGCCGACGGGTTCGTCGTCTCGGCGCTCGTGGCGCCCATGGACGGCAGCGGCACCATGCGCCGGATCACCGGCGACGAGCTCGCCGCCTACGTCCACACCTACGGCGTCACCGGCATCCTCGTCGACGTCGAGATCCGCACCGACCCCGCGCGCGAGTGGGCGGCCGTCTACGGGAGCTTCGCCTCCTACGCCGACCTGGTGGCGGTGCACCGCTCGCTGCTGGACCTGCCCCAGCTGCCGCGTCTCGCTTCGGGCGACGAGCCCGCACTCGTGCCGACGCTCACGGCGCCGATGGACCTCGACCCCACGCGCCACAGCCTGCGCGTGATCGCCGAGGCGTCCACGGTGGCGGAGGTGGAGCGGCGGATGGCCGTGGGTGGCGAGCACGTCGCCACGCTTCCCGACTACGCCGAGACCGACCGCCTCTCGGGCATGTCCTACAACCATCCGGTCTGGTTCTTCCAGCGCGGCAACCCGGACCGCACGTACTTCCACATGGAGTCGGGCGGCACCCCGATCTGGGACGACCCCGACGCCGTGCGCGCCGTGTACGAGGGGCCGGTGCACCTGCACCTGGAGCTGTTCGGCCACGGCCCCGGCGCCATGATCGTGGCCGAGTACCGGGGGGAGGAGGCCGTGCTCGCCGGGATCCCGAAGCTGGACGCGATCGGCGTGGGCGTCCACTCTCCGCACCAGTGGTACGTCGACCGCAACGTCGAGCTGGCCATCGAGACGGCCCGCGTGACCGACCCGAAGGGCCTGCTCAACCCGGGCAAGCTCACGGCCACCCCGCCCGTGGACACCCGCGTGAACATCGGGGTGCGCTGATGGTGCCCCGGTTCGTCGACCTCACCGGCCCGCAGGTGGCGGCGCTGCCCGCCGACACCGTGGCGGTGCTCCCGCTCGGGGCGATCGAGCAGCACGGGCCCCACCTGCCGGTGTCCACCGACTACGTCACGGCCACCGAGGCGGCCGAGGCGGCCGTGCGCGCGGTGGCCGAGGCCGGCAGCGCGCCGGTGGTGCTGCTCCCCGGCCTGGCGTACACGAAGTCCGACGAGCACCACTGGTCGGCCGGCACGATCTGGCTGTCCTGGGACACGCTGATGCGCACCCTCGTGGACATCGGCCGGTCGCTCTCGACGTCGGGCATCACGCGGCTGCTGTTCGTCAACGGGCACGGCGGCAACTCCGCGCTCGGGCAGGTGGCGTGCCGGGAGATCCGGATCAGGTTCGGGCTGCGCACGTTCTTCGCGCACCTCTCGGTGCCCGCCGACCAGGGCGGGCGCACCTCGGCGGAGAACGAGTTCGGCATGGGCGTGCACGCGGGCCACGGCGAGACGTCGCTGATGCTGCACCTGCGCCCCGACCTGGTGCACATGGAGCTCGCGCGGCGCAACGTGCCCGAAGGGCTGCGCGACTACGAGCACATCGGGTTCGGCAAGCCGGTGTCGTTCGGTTGGACGAGCGACGACTTCGGGCCCGACGGTCACGTCGGCGATCCCACCGCTGCCACCGCGGAGCACGGGAAGACGATCTTCGAGGCGGCCGTGGGCCGGCTGGCCGAGGTGATCGTGGAGGCCCACCGGTTCACCACCCCGTGAGTGGATACGAGTGCTCCGGCACTCGTATCCACTCACGGGGCCGTGGGCACTACCGTTGCGCCGTGCCGATCATCCGTCCCTACCGGCCGGAGGACCGCGCCGCGGTCACCGAGGTCTGCGTGCTCACCGGTGACGGCGGGGAGGATTCCCGCGAGCGGTGGCCGGATCCCGACCTCCTGGCGAACATCTTCGCGCTGCCCTACGTCGACCACGAGCCGGAGCTCGCGTTCGTGCTCGACGACGGCGGCACGGCCGTCGGTTACGTACTCGGCACCGCCGACACCCCGGCCTTCGTGAGGTGGTTCCGGCAGGAGCGGCTGCCCCCGCTCGCCGACCGGTACCCGTTGCGGGAGCGGCCCGCCACCCCGCTCGAACAGCTCGCCGTCGTGTTGCACCACCCGGAGCGGATGCTCGTGGCGGAGGTGGCCGACCACCCCGCCCACCTGCACATCGACCTGCTGCCGGCATACCAGGGCGCCGGGCACGGCCGGGCGCTCATGACCGCGTTCCTGCGGGCCCTGAACGACAGGGGCGTGCCCCGTGTGCACCTGCAGATGGACCCGGCCAACACCCGCGCGCGGGCGTTCTACGACCGGATGGGCTTCTCCGGGATCGCGGTGGAGGGCTTCCCGGACGGCGCCTTCATGGGGCGGGCGACCACCGCGCCGTAATCCGTCGCCCGCGGGTTCACGTGGCCGTAACGTGGCCGGGGAGCACGCGGGGGTTCGGATCGGAGGTGCCGGCCGGTGAGCGGTCGCGGGTGGGTGCTGTTCGCGCTGATGGGGGTGCTCTGGGGCATCCCCTACTTGATGATCAAGGTGGCCGTGGAGGGCGTCTCGGTACCGGTGCTCGTGTTCGCGCGCACCGCCGTCGGCGCGGCCGTCCTGCTGCCGCTCGCGCTCCGGGCCGGACGACCGGCGTGGCTGCGGCTGCGCTGGCGCCCGCTGCTCGCCTTCGCGGCCATCGAGATCATGATCCCGTGGGGGCTGCTCTCGGACGCGGAGCGCCACATCAGCAGCTCGATGACCGGCCTGCTCATCGCCGCCACGCCGATCGTCGCGGTGCTGATCGGCCGCCTCACCGGCGACGCGGAGCGGCTCGGGGCGGTGCGATGGGCTGGCCTCGCGGTCGGGATCATCGGCGTGGCCGTGCTGGCAGGCCCCGCGCTGGGCGGCGGGAGCCCGTGGGCCATCGTCGAGGTGCTGCTGGTGGCGCTCTGCTACGCCACCGCGCCGATCATCGCGGCGCGGCGGCTGTCCGACGTGCCCACCCTGCCGATGACGGCCGTGTGCCTGGGCGGTGCCGCGCTCGTCTACGCGCCCGCCGCTGCCCTCACCTGGCCGCAGACCATGCCCGACGGGCGGGTGCTCGCCGCGCTCGCCGGGCTCGCCGTCCTCTGCACGGCGCTGGCGTTCCTCGTGTTCTTCGCCCTCATCCGGGAGGTCGGGCCGTCGCGGGCGCTGGTGTTCACCTACGTCAACCCGGCCGTGGCGGTGACGGCGGGCGTGCTGGTGCTCGGTGAGCCGCTCACCGCGTCGATCCTGGTGGCGTTCGCGCTGATCCTCACCGGCTCCGTGCTGGCCACGGCGCCGCGGGCGCGCAAGACGGTCACACCCGTCGGGTCTCCCGAATGCAGATGACGGCGATCAGGCTGATCACCGCGACCACCACCATGTACGCCGACACCGAGAGCGAGGTGCCGGTGGAGGTCTGCAGCGCGGTGGCGATCAGCGGCGCGAACCCGCCGCCGAGCACGGCGCCCACGGCGTAGGAGAACGAGGCGCCGCTGTAGCGGTAGCGCGGCTCGAACATCTCCGAGAACAGCGCCGACTGCGGGCCGTACGAGGCACCCAGCCCGATCGTCAGGACGATCACCGAGACGATCATCAATGCCGTCGACCGCGTGTCGACCAGCAGGAAGAACGGCACCGGCCACACGACCAGCAGCACCGAGCCGAGGAGGTACACCGGCTTGCGGCCGACCCGGTCCGACCACTGGGCCGACACCACGATGCTCACCAGCCACGACACACTGCCGATGATCACCACCACCAGCATCGTGGTGCGGTCGACCTTCAGCACCGACGTGCCGTAGGAGAGCAGGTAGGCGAGGAAGACGTAGCCGATCGCGGTGTTGGCGATGAAGCTGACCGACGCCAGCAGCAGTTCACGGGGCCGTTCGCGCATCACGTCGATCATCGGCACCCGCGCCCGCACGTCCTGCGACCGCAGGGCCGTGAACACCGGGCTCTCCTCGATGCGCAGCCGGATGAACAGGCCGATGCCGACGAGCACGATGCTGAACAGGAACGGCAGCCGCCAGCCCCAGGCCGCGAACTGCTCGTCGTCGAGCACGCCGACGGCCACGAACACCAGCTGGGCGAGGATCAGCCCGGCGGGAACCCCGACCTGCGAGTAGGAGCCGTACTTGCCCCGTTGCCCCTCCGGTGCGTGCTCGACGGCCATGAGCGCGGCGCCGCCCCACTCCCCGCCTGCGGAGAGCCCCTGCAGCAGCCGCAGCACGAGCAGCAGCACGGGGGCGAGCAGGCCGATCTGGTCGTAGGTGGGCAGAAGCCCGACCCCGACCGTGGCGAACCCCATCAGCAGCAGCGACGCGATGAGCATCGCCTTGCGGCCCACCCGGTCGCCGAAGTGGCCCCAGACGACGCCGCCGATCGGCCTGGCAAGGAACCCGACGCCGAGCGTGGCGAAGGCGGCCAGCGTGGCGGACGCCGGTTCCAGGTCGGTGAAGAACTGCGAGCCGAACACCAGCGCGGCCGCAGTGGAGTAGATGAAGTAGTCGTACCACTCGATCGTGGTGCCCACGGCGCTCGCGAGCGCGACCCTTCGCAGCTGGTCCGGGCGCGACCCGGCCTCTGCGACGGCGATCTTCGACGGCGATGTCGACTCCGGGTCCACCCCAGCCACCTCCTCGTGTGCTGCGCACACGATCTAGCGCGCGGACCCGGCCGTCAACCGGTTGAGCGACCCGACATCATCGAGGGCATGAGCGCCCGGGTGCCCGACGGTGATCTCGATCGACTCCTGGCCGAGCAGGTGGCCTACTACCGCGCCGTGGCGCCGGAGTACGAGGACCACACGCTGCCGTTCGACGGAGGCGAGGAGCTGTCGGCGGCGCTGGAGGCGTTCCGGCCGGCTGGTCACGTGCTCGAGCTCGCGTGCGGCCAGGGTCCCTGGACCCGGCAGCTCCTGCGCCACGCCGAGACGGTCACGGCCGTCGACGCGTCGGCCGAGATGATCGCGATCGCGTCGAGCCGGGTGGCGGACGACCGTGTGCGGTTCGTGCAGGCGGACGTCTTCGACTGGCGGCCGGACCGCCGCTACGACGTGGTCTTCTTCGGCTTCTGGATCTCGCACGTGCCGCTGGAGCGGTTCGAGTCGTTCTGGGCGCTGGTGGCGGACTGCCTGGAGCCGGGCGGGCGGGTGTTCTTCGTCGACGACGCGTACCGCACGCCGGAGGAGCTCATCGAGGGGGAGGCCTCCGCCGCGGTGCTGCGCCGGCTCACCGACGGCACCCCGCACCGGGCCGTCAAGGTGCCGCACCGGCCGGACGAGCTCGCGGATCGGCTGGCCCGGATCGGCTGGCGGGTGGACGTCCGCGCCACCACCACCGGGCCGTTCTACTGGGGAGCCGGGAGCCTGGTCTCCTGACGAGCGATTCCCACTCGATCGTCGGTCAGCACGGAGCGGCGTCTGGTCCTCGGGGGCTCGGGCAGCACGAGGCTGTCGCCGTGCGCGCTGGGACGTGCTTCTCGGTTCGACCAACCCGCCCGAGCAGGACCTCACGGCGGCTGTGACAGCCCTGGTGCGCGGCTCGCGCTGATCACACGCGGCATGGGCCGCCCGCCCCGGAGCATGATCGTTGTTTCGGCGCGGAACCCGACGCGTTCCGTCGGGAAACGGGCCGGTTCACCGATCAATCGGCTGGGGAGCCCTCGTTTGATGGGAGGACCGCCTCCTGGTGGCGCCGTGCGCGCAAAGGGGCAGGCGCCCCGGCCCGCCCGCGGAGCCTGCCGGAGGGGCGGCCCCGCACGATGCGCGGCGCCATCAGGAGGCCGTCCGCGGCCGCCCGCCCGTCGATTCACCGACCTCGACGACTGATCGAGCTCGGACTTGCTCGTCTAACCGGTCCAGCCGGGCCGCACGAGGCCGCTCTCGTAGGCCAGCACCACCACCTGCGCGCGGTCGCGCGCGGCGAGCTTGATCATGGCCCGGCTGACGTGCGTCTTCGCGGTGGCCGGGCTCACCACGAGCCGCTCGGCGATCTCGTCGTTGGACAGGCCGGCGGCCACGAGCGCCACCACCTCGCGTTCGCGGTCGGTGAGCTGGTCCATCAGCGCCGTGATCTGCTTGGCCGGCTGCGGCGGCTTGGCCCGCGCCGCGAACTCCTCGATCAGCCGCCGCGTGACCACCGGGGACAGCAGTGCGTCGCCGCCGTGCACCACGCGGATCGCGTGCACCAGTTCCACCGGCTCGATGTCCTTCACCAGGAAGCCGCTCGCGCCGTTGCGGATGGCGTCGAAGACGTACGCGTCCTCGGCGAACGTCGTCAGCACGATGACCTTCACGCCGGACAGGCGCGGGTCGGCCACGATGTCCTTCGTGGCGTCGAGGCCGTTGCGACCCGGCATGCGGATGTCCATCAGCACGACGTCCGGTTTGGTGTCGCGGGCCATCGTGAGGGCGGTGGCGCCGTCCTCGGCCTCGCCGACCACCTCGATGTCGGGCTGCGCCCGCAGCAGTGCGCGGAACCCCGCGCGCACCAGCGCCTGGTCGTCCACCAGCAGGACCCCGATCACCGATCGCCTCCCGTCGTGAGCAGGTGTGCGTCGACCCGGAAGCCGCCACCGGGGCGCGGGCCCGCCGTGAGCGTGCCACCGAGGGCCTCGGCGCGTTCGCGCATCCCCGGCAGCCCGTTGCCCGTGCCGGGCCCACCCGCGGGGCCGGCGCCGTCGTCGTCGATCCGCATCCTGATCCCGTCCTCGGTGTAGGTGAGCAGCACCGACGCCCGCGCCGGTCCGGCGTGCTTGCGGGCGTTGGTCAGCGCTTCCTGGATGATCCGGTACGCGGCCGTGTCGACGCTCGGTGGCAGCTCCCGCGGCTCCCCGTCGATCTCGACGTCGACGGGCAGCCCGGCCGCACGGGTGGCGTCCACCAGCTCGTCCAGCCGCGCCAGCCCGGCCACCGGGTGCTGCGGTGGTTCCTCGTCCACCCCGCGCAGCACGCCGAGGGTCGAGCGCATCTCGCGCAGCAGGTCCCGGCTCGACTGCTTGATCGCGGTGAGCGCCGAGCGAGCCTGCTCCGGGTCGTCGTCCATCAGGTAGAGCGCCACCCCGGCCTGCACGTTGATGAGCGAGATGTGGTGGCCGAGCACGTCGTGGAGGTCGCGCGCGATCTGCAGCCGCTCCTCGCTGCCGCGGCGGCGCTCCACCTCGGCCGCGGCAGCCCTCGCCTGCTCGCGGCGTTCGCGCCGGGCCCGCCAGAGCTCGACGGCCGCGACGAACGCGGCGATCCACGCGAGCCATGCAGACGCGCCGCCGAGGGGGAACGCGTGTCCGGGGTGGTTCAGCACGTACGACGCCACCACGCCGGCGAAGGTGACGGCGGCGATCGTGTACCCCGCCCGCCGGTGCCCGCGGCCGACGGCGGTGCCGAGCGCGACGAACGAGGCGAGCGGCACCGGCCCGAACGGGTAGCCGGCCGCGAGGTAGACCAGCAGCACGGCGGCGACCCCGGCGAACACGGCGGGCGGGTTCCACCGGCGGAACACCAGCGCGGCGGGGCCTGCGAGCAGCAGCAGCCTGCCGGCCACGTCGAGGTAGCGGGTGCCGGTGCCGAACTCCTGGGTGAACGAGGTGCCGACGATGGTGACGAAGGCGACGGCCACCGGCAGCACCGCGGTGGGCAGGACCCCCGCCCACCAGCTCGGACGCCCACCGGTTCGCATGGTCCGACGCTAACCGGCGCGGGCGCCGCGCACCTCCGTCCGCGGGAGTGCCTCGCCCTACCGCCGGTGGCGTAGGGACGCGACGTAGCGTGCCGGTGTGATCGAGGACGGGGCGCAGGTCGTGGCCCGCGTGGTGCGCGGCGGGGTGGTGGAGTCGGTGCACCGGGGGCACCTGGTGGTGCTGGCGCCGGACGGTTCGGTGCTGCTGCGCCACGGCGATCCCGACCGGGCGTTCTTCCCGAGGTCGTCGCTCAAGCCCGTGCAGGCGGTCGCGATGCTGCGCAGCGGGCTGGACCTCGACGGACAGCTGCTCGCGCTCGCGTGCGCGAGCCACTCCGGCGAGCGGGAGCACCTCGCGGGGGTGTGCCGCATCCTGGAGGGTGCGGGCCTCGGCGAGGCCCACCTCGACAACACCCCCGCCCTGCCGCTCGACGCCGACGCCGCGGCGGCCTGGCTGTGCGCGGGGGACGGGCCCACCGCGATCACCCAGAACTGCTCCGGGAAGCACGCTGCGATGCTGGCCACGTGCGTGGCCGCGGGCTGGGACCACGTCGGCTACCGGGACCCCGGCCACCCGCTGCAGCGGGCGATCCGCGCCACGGTGGCCGAGCTGACCGGCGACGGCGACCCGGCCCACGTCACCGTGGACGGCTGCGGCGCCCCGCTCTTCTCCTGCACCCCCACCGGGCTGGCGCGCGCGTTCCGGCGGATCGCGACGGCCGCGCCCGGCACGTCCGAGCACCGGGTGGCGGACGCCGTGCGGGCGCACCCGTGGTGGGTCGGCGGCACAGGACGCTTCGTCACGCGCCTGGTCGAGGCGGTGCCCGGGATCGTGGCGAAGGACGGTGCGGAGGGCGTGTTCGCCGCTGCCCTCCCCGACGGCGGCGCGCTGGCCGTGAAGATCGCCGACGGTGCCCCGCGCGCCCTGCCCGCGGTGGTCACGGCGCTCGTGGGCGAGCTGGAGGTCTCCGTGCCGGCCGGCGTGGGTGAGGTCCCGGTGCTGGGCCACGGCGCCCCGGTGGGGCAGGTGGAGGCCGCGCTCCCGCGTACGAACGGCACCCTCGTCCGATAGAGCGGTACGAGGGTGCCGTTCGTGCAGCTCAGGCCAGGGCTGCGCGGATGAGCTCCACGGGGTGGTGGGCCTCCCGGGTGGTGCCGTGCGCGATCTGCTGGCGGCAGGACACCCCCGTGGCCGCGACGATCGTGGCCTCCGGCTCGGCGCGCACCGCGGGGAACAGGCGGTCCTCGCCCACCTGCATCGACACCTCGTAGTGCTCGGCCTCGAACCCGAACGAGCCCGCCATCCCGCAGCACCCGGCGTCGACCTCGACGACCTCCGCGCCGGGGATGCGCGACAGCAACGCCACCGTGGCCGCCGTGCCGACCTCGGCCTTCTGGTGGCAGTGGCCGTGGTAGAGGATCCGCTTCCCCGCGGGCCAGGCGTCCTCCCGCAGCTTCAGCGACCCGTCGTCGATCGCCTCGACGAGCAGCTCGTCCACCAGCTTGGCGCGCCCGGACACGTCCGCGACGCGAGGGTCGTCCGCGCCGAGCAGGGCGCGGTGCTCGTCGCCGAGCGTGAGCACGCACGACGGCTCGACGCCCGCGATCGGGCCCTCGGTGCCCGCCAGCGCGTCCACGAGCCCGGACGCCTGCCGCTTGGCCTGGTCGAGCATGCCCTTGGAGAACGCGGCCCGCCCGCAGCAGCCGCTCGACTCGAGGCGCACGTCCCAGCCGGCCCGCTCCAGCAGCTCGATGGCGGCGATGCCGATCGCGGGTTCGGTGAAGGAGGTGAAGGAGTCGCCGAGGAAGGTGAGGGGGCCGCGGCTCCGAGGTTCAGGAAAGCCACTTTCCGGGCCTGTGCGGCCCTGAATGTGGCTTTCCTGAACTCCCCGGGAGTGGAACCACGCCATCAACGTCTCGCTCGCGAAGCTCGGCAGCGGGCGCTCCGGCGCGATGCCGATGGCCTTCGCGAAGACCTTCCGCAGCGCAGGCACGCGGTTGGGGAGGTTCGCCATCGGGGCGCTCGCCGCGCCGAGGCGGTTGAGGCCGCGGATGCCGGCGAACACCCGCGACCGCAGCGGGATGCCCTTCGTCCCGTGCTTGTGGTGCAGGGCCTCGGCCTTGAGGGTGGCCATGTCCACCGAGAGCGGGCACTCGCTCTTGCACGCCTTGCACATGAGGCACAGGTCGAGCACCTCGTGCAGCCGCTCGTCGCCGAGCGCGGTGGGCGGGTCGGGCTCGGACAGCGCCTTGACCAGCGCGTTGGCCCGGCCGCGGGTGGCGTCCTCCTCGCGGTGGGTGGCCATGTAGGACGGGCACATGACGCCGGTGTCGTCCTTGCGGCACAGCCCGATGTTCTGGCAGCGGTCGGCGGCGCCGCGCATCCCGTGCTCGCCGCCCGCCACGACCGTGAGGTCGAGCATGGTGGTGAGCGGGCCCGCGGGCGGCAGCTTGGGCTCACGCAGGTTCTCGGTCATCGACGGCGCGTCGACGATCTTGCCGGGGTTCATCCGCCCGTCCGGGTCGAAGATGCCCTTGACGCGGCGCATGGCCTCGTAGAGCTCGTCACCGAACAGGCTGCGGTTGAACTCGCTGCGGGCGAGGCCGTCGCCGTGCTCGGAGGAGTTGGCGCCGCCGAACTCGGCGACGAGGTCGCGGACCTCCTCGGCCACGGCCCGCATCTTCGCGACCTCCTCCGGGCGGGAGAGGTCGACGAACGGCCGCACGTGCAGGCAGCCGACCGACGCGTGGCCGTAGAACCCGGCGCGCATGCCGTGCCGGTCGAGCACCTTCGCGAAGCGTTCGGTGTACTCGGCGAGCCGGGCCGGGTCGACGGCCGTGTCCTCGACGAACGCGGCGGGCCGGTTGGAGCCGGTGCTCGCGGCCATCAGCAGCCCGAGGCCCGCCTTGCGGACCTTCAGCAGCGCCGACTGCTGCGCGGGGGTCTCGGCGAGGAGCGTGTGGTAGCTGTGGCCGTTGCGCTTCCACGCCGCGTCGAGCCGGTCGAGCTGGTCACGGAGCTCCGCGGGGTCGTCGCCGCTGAACGAGACGAAGAGCAGCGCGTCCGGGTCGTCCACCAGGATCGAACCGAGGGCGGCGTACTCGTGCTTCGAGCGGGACAGGTCGAGGATGGTGCGGTCCATCAGCTCGACGGCCGACGGGTCGCACGACAGCGCGTCGTGGGTGGCGTTGATGGCGGCCTGCGTGGACCGGAAGTGCCCGACCGCGATCACGGTCCTGGTGGGCTTGGGCACGAGCCCGACCACGGCCTCGGTGGCGACGACGAGCGTGCCCTCCGAGCCGACCACGAAACGGGCCAGGTCGAACGAGTCGGTGAGCCGGTCGAGCCGGTACCCGCCCGCCCGGCGCCAGAACTTGGGGAACCCGGCGGCGATGGCGTCGCGGTGCGCGTCGACGAGCGCGGGCAGCGCGCGGTACAGGCTCGCCTCGAGCGAGTCACCCTCCGCCCGCCGGGCGCGCTCGGCCTCGTCGACCGGCCCGAACCGCGCGGTGGACGCGTCCGAGAGCACCACGTCCAGCTCGCGGACGTGGTCGATCGTCATCCCGTACCGGACCGACCCGCTGCCCGCGGAGTTGTTGCCGATCATCCCGCCGATCGTGGCGCGGTTGGACGTCGACGTGTCGGGCCCGAACATCAGCCCGTGCGCCGCGGCGGCCCGGTTGAGCTGGTCCTGCACCACCCCGGGCTGCACGCGAGCGGTGCGGGCCTCCGGGTCGAGGTCGAGGATCGTGCTCATGTGCCGGGAGAAGTCGAGCACGACCGCCTC
Source organism: Pseudonocardia zijingensis (assembly GCF_042657305.1). Lineage (NCBI taxonomy): Bacteria > Bacillati > Actinomycetota > Actinomycetes > Pseudonocardiales > Pseudonocardiaceae > Pseudonocardia > Pseudonocardia zijingensis. The sequence goes on from NZ_JBHSKO010000005.1 coordinate 148,365, forward strand.
GCCGACGGTCTGCCCGGCCAGGCTGGTGCCGCCCCCGCGGGGGAGCACCGGCACGCCGTGCTCGCCCGCGATGCGCACGGCGGTGACGACGTCGTCGGCGTGGCGGGGCGCCACCACCCCGATCGGCGTGATCGAGTACATGCTCGCGTCGCGCGAGAACAGGTGGCGCGTGTAGTCGTCGAACAGGACCTCGCCGTCGAGTGCCCGGTCGAGCGCCCGCTGGAGCTCGGTCATCGCTTTGCCTCCCGCACGTGCTCGAGTGCCGCTTCCACACCTCCCGGCTTGATCGGGACCCCGGCGAGCTGCAGACCCATCTGCACCCCACCGAGGGTTCCGGCCAGCGTGAGGTCGTTGAAGTGGCCGAGGTGGCCGATGCGGAAGACCTTCCCGGTGAGCTTGCCGAGGCCCGCTCCGAGGGACATGTCGAACGTCTCGAGGATCACCCGGCGCACCTCGTCGGCGTCGTGGCCCTCGGGGAGCAGCACGGCGGTGAGGGAGGAGGAGTGCTCGCGCTCGTCGGCGCACAGCACCTCGAGGCCCCAGGCCCGCACGGCGGCCCGGGTGGCCGCGGCGTGGCGCTGGTGGCGCGCGAAGACGTTGGGCAGCCCCTCCTCGGCGAGCATCGCGCAGGCCTCGCGCAGGCCGTAGAGCAGGTTGGTGCCCGGCGTGTACGGGAAGAACCCGCGCGCGTTGGCCTCGATCATCGGGCCCCAGTCCCAGTACGAGCGCGGCAGGCCCGCCGAGCGTGAGGCCGCGAGCGCCTTCTCGCTGATCGCGTTGAAGCCGAGGCCCGGGGGCAGCATGAGCCCCTTCTGCGACCCGGCGACGGTGACGTCCACGCCCCACTCGTCGTGGCGGTAGTCGATGGACCCGAGCGAGGAGATCGTGTCGACGAGCAGCAGCGCGGGGTGGCCCGCCTCGTCGATCGCGGTGCGCACCTCGGGCACGCGGCTGGTGACGCCGGTGGAGGTCTCGTTGTGCACCACGCAGACGGCCTTGATCGCGTGCTCGCGGTCGTCGGCGAGCCTGCGGCCGATCTCGGCGGGGTCGGCGCCGTGGCGCCAGTCGCCGGGGATCACCTCGACCTGCAGCCCGAGCCGGCCCGCGAGCTCGGACCAGAGCGTGGAGAACTGGCCGGTCTCGCTCATCAGGACGCGGTCGCCCGGGCTGAGCGTGTTGACCAGCGCCGCCTCCCACGCCCCCGTGCCCGACGACGGGTAGATCACGACGGGCCCCGAGGTGGCGAACACCGGGCCGAGCGCGGCCAGCACGGCCTTGGTGAGCTCGGCGAACTCCGGTCCGCGGTGGTCGATCGTGGGCGCGGCCATCGCCCGCAGCACCCGGTCGGGCACGTTCGTGGGGCCCGGGATCTGCAGGAAGTGACGGCCTCCGGTGGTGTGCACGCGGCCTCCTATGTCGTATCGCGGAAGTCGCCTACCGCATCGTGATTGACGTCATCAGCCCGGTCAGCATGCTCCGGTTGTCGGCCCGACGCACCTCCGGTTGACGCGGAAGGTGACCCCCACCATACTGCTGCCCGGAATCAGGCTTCCGCGATGCGGAACAACCTCCGACAACGCCGCCGTGAGGAAGAGCTCATGTCCATCCACCTGATCTCGATCCTCCTCCTCGTGGTCGCATTCGTCATCGCGACCACCGTGCCGATCAACCTCGGGGCGATCGCGCTCGTCGCGGCGTTCATCGTCGGCACGATGGTGCTCGAGGGCGACCCGGGCGACGTCGCCGACGGGATCGTCGCCGGCTTCCCGGGCGACCTGTTCGTCACCCTGGTGGGGGTGACGTTCCTGTTCGCGATCGCCCGCGCCAACGGCACCGTCGACTGGCTGGTCGACAGATCGGTGCGCGCGGTGCGCGGCCGGATCGTGCTCATCCCGTGGATCATGTTCGCGGTCACCGCCGTGCTCACCGCCTTCGGCTCGGTCGTACCGGCCGCGGTGGCGATCATCGCGCCGGTCGGCCTCAGCCTCGCCGTGCAGCACCGCATCAACCCGGTGCTGATGGGCCTGTCGATCATCAACGGCGCCACGGCGGGCGGCTTCTCGCCGATCAGCATCTTCGGGTCGATCACCAACGGCGTGGTGGCCGCCGCGGGGCTGCCGGGCAACCCGCTGTTCCTCTTCCTGGGCAGCCTCGCCTACAACACCCTGCTCAACGTCGCGATGTTCTTCCTCTTCGGCGGCAGGCAGCTCATCGGAAGGCGGGCCGACACCCCGGCTATGGCCGCTGAGTCCCCGGCCCTCACGAAGGACGGCCCCGGAGCGGCCAAGAACACCGGCGCCACCACGGGTGCCACCGGCGCCGGTTTCTCCAGCGAGCACCACACCGTCACCAAGCTCGACCGCAACCGGTCGCTCACGCTCGTCGCGCTCCTCGGCGTTGCGGTGGGCGCGCTGGCGTTCCAGCTCGACGTCGGGTTCCTGGCCATCACCGCGGCCGTGCTGCTCTCGCTGCTCGCGCCGACCGCGTACAAGGGCGCGGTCGCGCAGGTCGCCTGGCCCACCGTCCTGCTGGTCTGCGGTGTCGCCACCTACGTCTCGCTGATGGAGGAGAACGGCACGGTCGACGTGCTCGGCGAGGGCGTGGCCGGGATCGGCATCGCGCTGCTGTCGGCGCTCCTGCTGTTCTACATCGGCAGCGTGGTCTCGGCGTTCGCCTCGACCACCGGGATCATCACGGTGCTCATCCCGCTCGCCGTCCCGCTGCTGATGGGCGGGCAGCTGGGCGTGGTCGGGGTCATCACGGCGTTCGCGATCTCCTCGTCGGTGGTCGACTCCAGCCCCTACTCCACCTCCGGCGCCCTCACCGTGGCGAACGCCCCCGAGGAGCACCGCGACTACGTGTACAAGCGGCTGCTGCAGTGGGGTGCCGCGATGGTGCTCATCACACCGCCCATCACCTGGCTGCTGCTCGTCGCCCCGGGTTGGCTGTAGGCATGAGCGATCTCCTCGTGGAGCAGGACGGCCCCGTCCTGCAGGTGACCTTCAACCGCCCCCAGGCGCACAACGCGCTGACGTTCGCGATGTACGAGGGCGTGCACGACGCCTGCGAGAAGGCCGACGCCGACCCGGACATCCGCGTGCTCGTGCTGCGCGGGGCGGGCGGGAAGTCGTTCGTGTCCGGCACCGACATCGCCCAGTTCGACGGCTTCGACGGCGCGGCGGGCGTGGCGTACGAGGAGCGGATGACCCGCATCCTGCGCAGGCTGGAGGACACCGCGGTGCCCACCGTCGCCGCCGTGGACGGCTACTGCGTCGGCGGCGGGCTGGCGCTCGCCGCGACGTGCGACCTGCGGATCGCCACGCGCGCGGCCCGGTTCGGCGTGCCGATCGCGCGGACGCTCGGCAACTGTCTGTCGGTGGACACCACCGCGCTGCTGGTGGCGCACCTGGGCCGCTCGCGCGCCATGGACATGCTCCTGCGCGCCCGGCTGTTCGACGCCGACGAGGTGCACGCGGCCGGGTTCGTCACCCAGCTCGTCGACGACAGCGCGGCGCTCGACGCTGCGCTCGCCGAGACCGTGGCGACGCTCGCGTCGCACGCGCCCCTGTCGATGTGGGCCACCAAGCAGACGCTCACGCGGCTGCGCCGGGCCGGGCTCCCGGACGCGGACGACATCGTGGCCCGCGTGTACGGCAGCGCCGACTTCGCGACCGCGGTTGCCGCCTTCGCCCGGAAGGAACGTGCCACCTGGACCGGGGAATGACGGCCACGTCCTAACCTGGTGGCCCCAGACCTCGCAGGAAGGAGCACGGTGGGCGCAGCGAGCCAGCCGGACCGCGGCGGCGGTGTGCAGTCCCTCGACCGCGCGTTCGCCCTGCTGGAGCACATGGCGGACGCGGGCGGTGCCGTCGCGCTCTCCGAGCTGGCCACCCGCTCCGGCCTGCCCCTTCCCACGATCCACCGCATCGTGCGCACGCTGGTGGCGTCCGGCTACGTTCGCCAGCTGCCGTCCCGCCGGTACGCGCTCGGTCCGCGCCTGATCGGGCTGGGCGACGCCGCGTCGCGGATGCTCGGCGAGTGGGCCCGCCCGCAGCTCGCCGAGCTCGTCGACCAGGCCGGGGAGACGGCGAACCTCGCGATGCTCGACGGCGACGCGGTCGTGTACGTGGCCCAGGTGCCCTCGCGGCACTCGATGCGCATGTTCACCGAGGTCGGCAGGCGGGTCCCGGCGCACTGCACCGGGGTGGGCAAGGTGCTGCTGGCCCAGCTGCCGCCCACGGAGGTCCGCGCGATCGTCGCCCGCACCGGGATGGCCCCCCAGACCCCGCACACGATCACCGATCCGGATCGGCTGGAGCGCGAGCTGGAACGCATCCGGGCGCAGGGGTACGCCGTGGACGACGCCGAGCAGGAGCTGGGCGTGCGCTGCGTGGCCGTCGCGGTGCCCGGGGGCCCGGCCTCCCCCGCGCTGTCGGTCTCCGGGCCCGACACGCGCGTCACGTGGGCGACGGTGGAGCGGATCGTCCCGATGCTGCAGGCCGCGGCCGGCGCGCTCGCCGGCGATCTCGCCGCGCGCGGGGCGATGGCATGACAGCCGGGTAACACTTATGGGCGACTCGCCCGGTTGCCGGATGCGAAGCGGCCGCATGGGTGGTAGGCCGTTGCGGGTACCCCCGACAAGGGAGGTGAGCGGCATGGAGTGGACCGCTGACGACGACCAGCAGCTCGCCGAAGCCGTGCGCCGGCACGACGCCGGGGAGGATCCGTGTGCCCGTCCCGGCGAGACGACGGTGCCGGAGTGGGCGATGATCTCGATCGTGCTCGGCCTGGTCGCCCTGACCGGGTCGGTGTTCGCCGTGGTCGTCGTGGCCGCGTTCGGGTCGGTCTGGTGGCTGTTGCGCACCGCGGACGCCGTTGAGCCGTGCGAGCGCGACGCGGGCCGCGAGGCCAGGGGTCCGTTCGGCGGGCCCGGCATCTGGCTCTGAGCCGGGCACGTCACTGCGTGTTCGGTCACGGTCCAATCCATCGCCGGATCGGGCGGGATATCCTCCCCAGCCGTGGCAGGACTGTTCGACCTCCTGGTCAACCATCACGCAGAGCGCTGGCTGGCGAGCCTGATGGACCAGGTGGGTGACGCCGGACTCGGCGCCGCGGCTGCCCTCCCCGCGCTGATGGCCGCGGTCGACCAGCATGCCGCCGGTGTGCGCGACATCCTGCTGCTCGGTGTCGAGGGTTCGGCGGCGGCCGCGGGTGCCGTGCTGCTCGCCGGCTACGCCAAGGGCCTGCTCGACCAGGCGGGCACCGATGCGGCCCGGCTGCGTGCCGCCGTGGGGGACTGCTGGCACCGCGCCGACTGGCTCACCGTTCGCGTGCTCGCCGTGTGCGCCCTCAGCCGCGACGACTGCTGGCGGCGCTCGCCCGCCGTGGCCGCTTAGGCGCCTGTCGTCACGCCGCCAGCAGGCCCGAGAGGTAGACCCGCACGAACCGGGTGAGCGAGGCGCGGAAGTCCGGGTAGTGGGTGGTGTTCGGGTCCTCGGCGTGCAGGGCGACCACCTGCGGCGACGGGTGGGCCGCCTGCCACAGCCCGGCGGCAGCGATCCCCGCCATCGCGAACAGGTCGAGGCACGCCTCCTCGTCGAGCGCGGGAAGTGCCCGGTGCAGCGCGGGCACCATCTGCTCCAGGGAGCGGCGGACGGCCTGCTTGTAGGCGCGGACGACGTCGAGCGAGACGTTGCGCTCCAGCGTGAGCGGTGAGTGCAGCAGCAGCTGGCAGAGCAGGGGGCGGTCGGCCACCGAGCCCGCGAGGACGTCGGCCACGTCGTCGGGCTCGGGCCCCGCGTGTGCGAGGGCGGCGGCGGTGCTGGGCGCCCACTCCTGGAACTCGGTCTCGGCGAGCCGCAGGAAGATCTCCTCGCGCGTCTCGAAGTACCTGAGCAGCGCGGACTTGTGCATGCCGACCTCGGCCGCGATCGCCGCGAGGCTGACAGCGCCGACACCGTCGCGCACCGCGAGGTCGCGCGCGGCGTCGAGGATCGCGGCGTAGCGCTGCTGCTTCTGCTCCGGCCGCCGTGCGCGCAGGAAGCCGGCTTTCGTGGTCATCGCGTCGACCCTAACCCGCCGATAGCGAAACGGCGTTGACTTGTTAAGTCAACGCCGTTCCCTTAGTCTGTGCCGGGTGATCCCCGTGAAGCTCCGTGTCAACGGAACCACCGAGCTCCTCGAGCTCGACCCCCGGGTCAGCCTGCTCGACGCGTTGCGCGAGCACCTGGGGCTGACCGGCACCAAGAAGGGCTGCAACCAGGGCGCCTGCGGTGCCTGCACCGTGCTCGTCGACGGCGAGCGGATCGTGGCCTGCCTCGCGCTCGCCGTGCAGTACGCGGAGCGCGACATCACCACGATCGAGGGGGTCGGGCAGCCCGGCCACCTCCACCCGCTGCAGGAGGCGTTCATCCGCCAGGACGGCTTCCAGTGCGGATTCTGCACGTCGGGCCAGATCTGCTCCGCCCTCGGGATGCTCGCCGAGCACCGGGCCGGCATGCCCAGCGTGGTCACACCGCGTGTGGACGCCGAGGAGATCGAGCTGACGCAGCCCGAGATCAAGGAGCGGATGAGCGGGAACCTCTGCCGCTGCGGCGCCTACGACGGGATCGTCGAGGCCATCGAGGAGGTGGCCCGGTGAGGCCGTTCGGGTACGTCAGCGCCACGGATCTCCCCACCGCGCTGGGCGCGGTCGCCGCGGGTGCCCGGCCGCTGGGCGGTGGCACCAACCTGGTGGACCTCATGCGCGAGGACGTCGAGCGGCCCGAGACGGTCGTCGACGTCAGCGCGCTGCCGCTCGCCGGGGTGGACGAGCTGCCCGACGGCGGCCTGCGCATCGGTGCGATGGTGCGCAACAGCCGGCTCGCCGCCGACCGGCTGGTCCGCACCCGCTACCCGGTGCTCTCCCAGGCGCTGCTCGCCGGCGCGTCCGGGCAGCTGCGCAACATGGCGACGGTGGGCGGCAACCTGCTGCAGCGCACCCGCTGCCCCTACTTCCGCGACCACGCGGCCGCGTGCAACAAGCGCGAGCCCGGATCCGGCTGCGCCGCGCTCGGCGGCGTCCACCGCGGCAGCGCCGTGCTCGGCACCAGCGAGCACTGCATCGCGGCGCACCCCTCCGACATGGCCGTGGCGCTGGTGGCGCTCGACGCGGTGGTCGAGGTGCAGAGCCTGCGGGGCACGCGGCGCGTCCCGCTCGCGGAGCTGCACCGCGCGCCCGGCGACACCCCGCACGTCGAGACCACGCTCGAGTCCGACGAGCTCATCACCGCCGTCGAGCTGCCCGCGGCGCCGGTGGCCCGCAGGTCGCGCTACCGCAAGGTGCGCGACCGCGCCTCCTTCGCGTTCGCGCTGGTGTCGGTGGCGGCGGCTCTCGAGGTGCGTGACGGCGACGTCGTGGACGTGCGGTTGGCGCTCGGCGGCGTCGCCACCACGCCGTGGCGGGCCCACGAGGCCGAACGGCTCCTGCTCGGGGCGCCGGCCACCGAGGAGAGCTTCCGGCAGGCGGCGGCCGCGGAACTGGCGCCCGCCGTGGCGCGGCCAGACAACGCGTTCAAGATCGAGATGGTGCAGCGCACCGTGGTGGCGACGCTGCGGCAGCTGGCGACCGAGGGAGGCGCGGCATGACCCAGGCACCGGAGCGGACCCGCCCCACGTCGGCGACCGAACCCGCGGTCGGCCGGTCGATCGACCGCGTCGACGGCGCCGTCAAGACCACGGGGGAATCCGAGTACACCGCGGACCGGCCCTACCCGGACATCGCCCACGCCACCCTCGTGCACGCCTCGATCGCGCGGGGCCGGATCACGGCGATCGACACCGCGGCCGCCGAGGAGGTCACGGGCGTGCTCGCCGTGATCACCCACCGGAACGCGCCGCCGCTGAAGCCGCCGGCGGCCCGGATCAACCCGTTCGACCTGAGCACGATGGCCGCGGGCACGAAGGTGAACTACCTCGGCAGCGACGAGGTGCACTGGAACGGCGAGCCCGTCGCGGTGGTCGTCGCGGAGACCCTGGAGACGGCGGTGGAGGCCGCCCGCCTGGTGCGGGTGAGCTACGCCGCCGAGCCCGCGGTCACCGACTTCGCGGCCGCCGAGGGGTCGGCCGAGCCCGCCCGCGGGATCCCGATCCTCCCCGAGGGAGGACGCAAGGGCGACGCCGAGCAGGCCCTCGCCGCCGCCCCCGTCTCGGTCGACATGCGGTTCACCACCCCACCGCAGAACCACAACGCGATCGAGCCGCACGCCACCACCGCCGTGTGGGACGGCGACCGGCTCACCGTGCACGACAGCACCCAGGCGATCGACTTCGTGCGCAGGCACCTCGCGCTGCGGTTCGACGTGCCCCTCGAGGGTGTCCGCGTGATCGCGCCGAACATCGGCGGCGGGTTCGGCGGCAAGGGGTTCGTCTGGGCGGGCACCGTGCTCTGCGCGATGGCGGCGCGGGTGGCGAAGCGCCCGGTGCGGCTGGCCCTGTCGCGCGAGGCCGTCTTCCGCACCGTCGGCGGGCGCGCGCCCACCATCCAGCGCGTGGCGCTCGGCGCGGAGCGAGACGGCGAGCTCACCGCCATCGTGCACACCGGGATCTCGCAGGTGGGCCGCGTCGGCGGGATGCCGGAGACGGTGGGGCGGCAGTCGCAGCACATCTACGCGGCCCGCACCATCCTCGTGCGCCACAGCACCGCCACGCTCGACGCGCTCCCGAACTCGGCCATGCGCGCACCGGGCGAGGCCGTGGGCACCTTCGCGCTGGAGTCCGGGATGGACGCGCTGGCCCACGAGCTCGCCATGGACCCCCTCGAGCTCCGCATGCGCAACGAACCGGAGAGCAACCCCCTCGACGGGAAGCGGTTCACCCACCGCAACCTGCGCGCCGCGTACGTCCGCGGGGCGCAGCGGTTCGGCTGGGCCGACCGCCCGCTCCGTCCGCGCTCGATGCGCGACGGGCACACGCTGCGCGGCTGGGGCGTGGCCACCGCCTTCCACATGCCCATCCAGCTGATGGCGGACGTCACCGTGCGGCTCGGCATGGACGGCACAGTCGTCGTGCGCTGCGGCATGCAGGAGATCGGGGTGGGCGCAGCCACCGTGCAGGCGCAGATCGCGGCGGACGCGCTCGGCGTTCCGGTCGAGGCGGTCAGAGTTGAGCTCGGCGACTCGACGCTGCCGGTCGCACCGATGGCCGGCGGCTCGGGCCAGACCGCCACGGTGGCGGCGAGCGTGCTGCGCGCGTGCGAGGAGCTGCGACGATCGGCGCTCGCGCTGGCCCGCCGGTCGTCCCGCTCGCCGCTGCGCGGTCGGCGGATCGACGACCTGGTGGCGCGCGACGGCGGGCTCTTCGCGGCCGACGGCTCGGGCGAGACCTACGCGCAGATCCTCGCCCGCTCCGGACGGCCCTCGCTCGAGGGGCGGGTCGGGGCGCGCACCTCGGTGGGCCGCGTCGCGGGCCAGGTGCGCTTCCTCGCGGGGATGGTGGGCGATCAGCGGCGTCAGGTGCGGGCGGCCACCGGGGTCCACTTCTGCGAGGTGGCCGTCGACGAGGACACCGGCGAGGTCCGCGTGACGCGGTGGGTCGCGGTGTTCGACGTCGGCCGGGTGATCAACCCGAAGACGGCCGCCAGCCAGCTGCGCGGCGGGATCGTCATGGGGATCGGGGCGGCGCTCAGCGAGGCCACCGAGGTCGACCCGCGCACCGGGCGGATCGTCGGCGCAGGCCTCGCCGACTACCACGTCCCCGTGCAGGCCGACGTCCCCGCGATCGACGTCTCCTGGCTCGACGAGCCCGACCCCACCACCCCCCTCGGCCTGCTCGGCGTGGGGGAGGTGGGCATCTCCGGGGTGGCCGCGGCAGTGGCGAACGCGGTGCACCACGCCACGGGGGTGCGCGTGACGGATCTGCCGCTCACCCCGGACCGCCTGCTCGGCTGAGGCGAGACGCCCCCGAAGTTCAGGAAAGCCACATTCAGGGCCGGAGAGGCCCTGAATGTGGCTTTCCTGAACCTGCGTAACCCGCGCGCGCAAAGGGCCACGGCGGGGCCGACCCCTTCATGCCGACCCCGCCGGGTGCTCCGGTGGGAGCGGTTACGGGTTGTTGTGCGACTCCGTGGCCGGGTCCATCCGGGTGCCCACCGGGTCGGTCATGTCCGCGTGGTGGGCTCCGGTGGAGGTGGTGGTGGGACGCGCGGCGTCCTCCCGGCCCCGCTCGTAGGCCTGGGCGTGGGCCCGGGCCTGGGGTGCCTCCTCCTCGGCGCGGGCCAGCCAGCGCTCCCAGCGCTGCTGCATCGGCCGGATGAGGCCGCCACCGACACCGACGACCAGGATGCCGCCGACGGTGGCCAGGACCGTGATGAGCACCGGCAGCGTGACCGCGACGGCGACGCCGATCTGGCTCAGGGCGGCGATCACGCCGAGCGCGATGATGAAGATCGACGCGATGTTGGCGAGCACGTTGCCGTAGGAGAGCCCGCCGGTGACGCCCAGCACCAGGTCCTTGACGGCCGCGGCGATGGCCGAGGCCACCACGACGATGATGATCGCCACCGCGATCCGCGGCAGGAACGCGACGATGCCCGTCAGCAGCTCGCTGACCGGGTTCGGCCCCCACACACCGAACGCGAGCTGCAGGGTGAGCAGCAGCACCGCGTAGTAGACGACCATGGCGATCAGGTCGCTCGCGTCGTACTTGGACCGGGAGAGCGCCTGCCCGATCCCGCCGCGCTCGACAGCGCGGTCGAAGTGCAGGCGTTCGAGTACCGAATCGGTGAGTTTGCGCAGACCCTTCGCGATCAGCCACCCGATGAACAGGATGACCAGGAACAGGATCAGTTGTGGCACGAAGACCACGACTGCGCGCATCGCGTCGCCCAGCGCTGCGACGAGGTTGTCGAACATCGGGAACTCCCAGGTCGAAAGGATGTCGCATCTTGCGGATGCCCATCCCAACCCGGATCACACCTGTTCGGCCCCGATTGCGCACAACCGGTGGACACTCTGACGGGGGTCAGAGCCGCAGGCGGAAGCCCCGTCGGCTGCGGTGGCTGGAGTCGCGCTCGGCGCAGTGGGGGCAGAGGTCACCGTCGGGGGCGACCATCGGGGCCGGCGTGACGACGTGTCCGCAGACGGCCGAGTACTGACCGCCGCGGTGTGCGATACCGATCGCCAGTTCTTCGTCGGGGACGGAATGGCAGCGACCGTCCATCACGCAAGTGACCGAAATGGTGGCGCTGTCGGCGATGCCGAGCGGCCTCGTCTGTCCACGCGGTCTGCTCACGGTCCCCACTCCGCCACAGGTCCACCCCTCCGGCGGCTGTCCGACGGACATGCCACCCACCGCATCCAGTGTGTCGCTCTCCGCTTGCAGACGCAAGAGGAATCTGCAACGTCTCTCTGCATGTGCATCCGTACCGGACGTCCGTCGTCTGCGCGGTCCCTCGATGAGGTGATCTTTCGGGTGCCCGTAAGCTCCGATTCGTGATCCGTCGTGCGGTTCTGTCCGCGATGCCCCTGCTGGCCGCGCTGGTGTTCGTCGCCGGGTGCGGTGGTGGCGGCTCGCAGGTCGACTGCGGGCTGGACGGCTGCACGGTCACGTTCCCGCGCAGCGGCGACGTCGTGGTGTCCGTGCTCGGCGTCGACGCGCGCCTGGTCGGCGTGCAGAACGGCACCGCGCAGCTGGAGGTGGCGGGTCAGCAGATCACGGTGCCGGTGGGCGGCGAGACCGAGGCGGGCGGCTTCGTGGTCGGCGTCGAGGAGGTCACCGACACCGAGGTGGTCGTGCGCGTCCGCGCCTGACGGCCGCGGCTAGCGGGGTTCGGCGGGCGGGTCGGCCGCCTCGGCGAGGGTCCGCTGCATCCAGGCCACGTCGTGCCACCGGCCGTGCTTCCAGCCGATGCGGCGGTAGGTGCCCACGGGTTCGAAGCCCATGGCCGTGTGCAGGCCGACGCTCGCGTCGTTCGGCAGCGTCATGCCTGCCGTTGCCGTGCGGTAGCCCCGCTCGGCCAGCCGCGGGAAGAGTGTTCCGTAGAGGGTGCGCCCGCCGCCGGAGCGGCGCAGGCCGGTCTCGAGGTAGATGCTCGTCTCGCACGACCACCGGTAGGCGGGACGCGCCTTGAACGGCCCCGCGTAGGCGTAGCCGACGACCCGGCCGTCGGCCAGGTCCTCGAGTACGAGCCAGGCATGGGTGCGCTCGGCTGCCGCGATCCGCTCCGCCATCTGTGCGACGGTCGGCGGCTCGGTCTCGAAGGTGATCGCGGTGTCGGTGACGTACGGCGCGTAGATCGCCGCGCAGGCTGCGGCGTCCTCCTCGGTGGCGGCACGGACCTTCATGGCGACGATGATACGCAGAGACGCCACTATAGTGGCAGCCGTGTCCGACGCCCTCACGTCGTCCCTCGCCGCCGCGCTGCAGGAAGCCCGGAAGGCGCGCGGCCTCTCGGTCAGCGCGCTCGCAGAGGGGGCGGGCGTCTCCCGGGCGATGATCGGGAAGGTCGAGCGCGGCGACGCCCAGCCCACCGCCGTGCTGCTCGCCCGGCTCGCCCACGCGCTCGGGATGACGCTGTCGGAGCTCGTCGCCCGCGCCGAGGACGACGGGGGCCGGCTCGCCCGCGCGGCCGACCAGCCCGTCTGGACCGACCCGGCCAGCGGTTACCGGCGCCGGACGGTGTCGCCACCCGGCGGGCGGCCGCTCGAGCTCGTGGAGATCGAGCTGCCGGCCGGGGCGAGGGTCGCGTTCGCGGCCGACGCCTACCCCGTCGTCCACCAGCAGGTCTGGGTGCTCGACGGGCGCCTGCGCCTGCACGAGGGCGACGAGGTCCACGAGCTCGACGTCGGCGACTGCCTCCAGCTCGGCCCGCCGGTCGCGCGCGCGTACGTCAACCCCGGTGTCCGGCCCTGCCGCTACCTGGTGGCGCTCACGCGCCGCTGACCTGCGCCGGAGTCCCGGGAGGGTGATCGCTACCATCCCGTCGTGCTGAGCGTCCGGGGGCTGACCAAGATCTACGGAGGTCGGCCCGCCGTGGAGGACGTCTCGTTCGACCTGCATCCGGGCACCGTCACGGCGTTCCTCGGGCCCAACGGGGCCGGCAAGTCCACCACCCTCCGGATGATCACCGGGCTGACCCCGCCCACCCGCGGCGGCAGCTGGATCGGCGGCAAGCCGTTCCGCGACTGGCCGAACCCCGGTCACGTGGCGGGCGTGCTGCTCGACGCCTCCGCCGTGCACCCCGGCCGCACCGGCGGCTCGCACCTGCGCAACGCCGCGGCGCTGATGGGGGTGCCCGCCCGGCGGGCGGACGAGCTGATGGGCCAGCTCGGCCTCGGCGACGCCACCCGCAAGAAGATCGGCAAGTACAGCCTCGGGATGCGCCAGCGGCTCGGGCTGGCCCACGCGCTGCTGGCCGACCCGCCGTTGCTCATGCTCGACGAGCCGATCAACGGCCTCGACCCCGTCGGCATCCGCGCGGTGCGCGAACTGCTGCGCGCCCACGCCGCGCGCGGCGGCACCGTGCTGCTGTCGAGCCACGTGCTGTCCGAGGTGGACCAGACCGCCGACCGCATCGTCATGATCGGCAACGGCCGGATCGTCGCCGACGGGCCGATCCGCGAGCTGCTCGCGTCCCACCGCTCCCTCGTGCGCGGGCCGGACATGCAGGCGATCGCGAACGCGCTCATGCAGGCAGGCGTGCGCATCCAGCCGAGCCCGGACGGGCAGATCCTCGCCGACGCGCCGAGCGACCGCGTCTCCGACATCGTCTACGCCGCGGGGGTGCGCGTGCACGGCATCAGCGACCACCAGCAGAACCTCGAGGAGCTGTTCTTCCGGCTGTCCGGCGGTGGGCGATGACCACGCCGACCGGGCAGGGGACGAACGGGCAGGCCCCCACCTGGGCAGGGCCGGCTCCGCAGGGACCGCTGGTGCCGGGCGTGGGCAGGCCGGGGCCCGGCGGACCGCCGCCGGTGCACCCTCAGGGTGTGCCGCCCGTCGCGGCCTGGCAGGCGCCGCCGCCCGTCCCGGCACCGTCGTCTGTTCCGGCACCGCCGCCTGTCCCTGCCCCGGCGGTGGGAGGCCCGTTCGCCGCGGCGTCGCGGCGCACCCCGTTCCCCACGCTCGTGCTGGTGGAACTGCGCAAACTCACCGGCACGCTCTCGGACCGCATCCTGCTGGCGCTCGCCCCGGTCGTACTGGTCGGCGTCACCGTGCTGATCCACACCGGCTCGGACTACGCGTCGTCCTACGCGTCGGCGGCCAACCAGATCGCCCCGACCTTCTACACGGTGCGGGTGGGGCACGTGCTCCTGCACGCCGTGCTGATCAAGCTCATCGCCGGGGAATGGCAGCACCGCAGCGCGCAGCCCACCCTGCTCGCCCAGCCGTCCCGCGCCCGGTACTTCCTCGCGCAGGCCACGGTCGTGCTGATGCTGTGGTTCGTGGCCGCGGTCCTGCAGCTGGCCACCACCCTGATCGTCGCCCCGGGCGCCGTGAGCGGCGTCGGGGCCACCTACCTGCTCGGGTACCGGCCCGGCTGGGTGATCGGCGTGTGCGTGCTCGGGTCGCTGCTGACGATCCTCGTCGCGCTCACCGTCGCGATGCTCGTGTCGAACGCGGCAGGCGCCCTCGCCGTCTACTTCGCGACGGTGCCGGTGATGCTCACGATCAGCGGGCTCGCCCCGCAGGTGTTCGCCTGGATCGACCCCTCGACCCCCACGGCGGCACTGGCCACCCTCGCCCCCGTCGACGGCCCGGGTCCCGTGATCGTCTCCCTGTTGCTGTGGATCGGCCTGCTCGGGCTGGCCGGCTACCGTGTGGCCCGCCGCGACCTGGCCTGAGATCACCCGCACGCTGCTGTCGGCGGGGGACGTTCAGGTTCGGTTGATCTTCGGGTGGCCGGCCGCGGCCGTGATCATCAGTACCGGGCTGCTGTCGGTCCCGCGCGGATGTACTTCTCGTGGTGGCCAGGCGAGGGTTGGCGGCCCGAGCCGCACGCTGCCGTCGCCGCATGGGCGTTGAGGTACTGCTGATCTTCGGAGTGCCGGCCGCGGCCGTGGTCATCAGCACCTGGCTGCTGTCGAACGGCGCAGATGTACTTCTCGCGGTGATCGGGCTGGCGTGGCGGGGCGCGAGGCGCGCGCTGCTGTTGTCGGAACGGCTCTGAGGTGCGGCTGATCTTGGGGGCACGGCCTCGGTGGCACGTAATAGGTGTGGGCAGTACCTGGTTGCTGCCGCGGGTGCGGGAGTCTGCTGCAGGAGGCGGGCGCGAGACGCACGCAGCTGCGGTCGGGAGGACGCCGAGATCCTGTTGATCTTCAGGGTGTCGGGCGCGGCCGCGGTCATCAGTACCTGGCTGCTGTCGAACGGCGCAGATGTACTTCTCGTGGTGGCCAGGTGAGGGTTGGCGGCCCGAGGCTCACGCTGCTGTTGTTGCGAGCTCGGCGTCGGCCGCGCCGGTCGTGCTCATCGCGGTGAGCACCCATTCAGCTGCGGCTGTGGGTTGCTCGCCCGAGGAGCACGCTGCTGCGGTCGCGGGGGCGCTGCGGTTCTGTTGATCTTCGGAATGCCGGCCGCGGCCGTGGTCAGCAGCACCTGGCTGCTGTCGGCCCCGCGCGGATGTGCTTCTCGTGGCGATCAGGCTGGGGTGGCGGGGCCGAGGCGCACGCTGCCGTTGTCGGAAGGACGTTCAGGTCCTGTTGATCTTCGGGTGCCGACTCGGCTGCACCGCGGCCGTGGTCATCAGTACGCGGCTGCCGTCGGCCCTGCGTGGTGGTACCTCTCGTGGTGACCGGGAGGGGGTTGGTGGGCCGAGGTGCATGTGGCTGTGGTCGCGGGGGCGTTGAGGTTCTGTTGATCTTCGGGGGGCGGGCCGTGGCCGTGGTGATCAGTACCTGGCTGCTGTCGGGCCCGCCCGGGTGTGCTTCTGGCGGTGATCAAGCTGGCGTGGCGGTGCCGAGGCGCACGCTGCTGTTGTCGGAGAGACGTTCAGGTTCTGTTGCTCTTCGGGCGTCGGCTGTGGCCGTGGTCAGCAGCACCTGGCAGCTGTCGGACCCGCGCAGATCTGCTTCTCGTGATGATCAAGCGCCGGGGCGCGCGCTGCTGTTGGCGGGGGACGTTGCCGGGCTCGGGTGGGCCGTGGTGTGCTTCTCGACCCCCAGGCGACGGTCAGCTCGTGGCGAGCGAGCCGCCGCCCGGGTCGATGTCGCCGAGCAGCACGAGGGCGGCCTGCTCCACCACGGGGCAGTTGTCCGTCATGAACCGCTCCGTGCCGGCGTGGTCGATCTCGTAGTCGGTCATGGCGTAGTTCAGCTCGCCGTAGCGCGCCGCGACCGCCTCGGGGACGATGCCACGGAACCGGAGTGCGTGGGGCGATCCGGTGTCGACGGTGAGGTAGCAGCCGGGCTGGGCGCCGTAGAAATCGATGGTCTCCACCGCGTAGTAGCGCTCGCCGACGAGGAGCCTGCGGTGGTAGCTGACGCTGGTGCCGGCGTCGCCGTTCCACAGGAGCGGGAAGTACCGCGGCTCCGACGGGTTCGGTGGGGACTGGGTCTCGATCCACAGTTCGTCCAGCTCGGCGTTGCCGAACTCGACGGCGCACCCCGAGGGACCGGCGATGGTCTCCAGCACCCGGACGTCCTGCGCGCCGACCCGGTCGAGCGAGTCCGGGTTCAGCTGGTCGCAGGTGTTGTCGAACGGGAACTGCCGGTCGGTGGAGAGCAGGTCGTCGTAGGCGATCGCGTCCTCGGGGAGCGCGGGTGCCGGCGCCGCGGGGGCCGAGCCGGGCGGTGTGGAGCAGCCGGCCAGCGCCGCCAGCGCGACCACGACCGCGGCGACACGGATCTTCACCGGAGCATCGCACCACAGCCGCCCGTCGTCAGCGTTGCCGGGCCGGGCGCACCACGATCTCGTTGACGTCGACGTCGGTGGGTTGGGCGAGCGCGAACGCGACGGCGCGGGCGACCGCGTCGGGGTCGATCGCGTGGGCGCGGTAGGTGCGCATGGCCTCGGCTGCGCCGGGTTCGGTGATGGTGTCGGCGAGCTCGGAGGTGACGACGCCGGGCGAGATGGTGGTGACGCGGATCGACGGGTCGCACTCCTGGCGCAGCCCCTCGGTGATGGCCCACGCGGCGTACTTGCTGCCGGAGTAGACGGCGCTCGTCGGCACCACCTGGTGTGCGCCGATGCTGGCGGTGGTGACGAAGTGGCCGCCGCCCTGCGCGGCGAACACGGGCAGCGCCGCGGCGATGCCGTGCAGCAGGCCGCGGACGTTGACGTCGATCATCCGGTCCCACTCCTCGACGAGGAGCGAGTCGAGCCGGGACAGCGGCATCACGCCCGCGTTGTTGACGAGCACGTCGACGCGGCCGTGCCGGTCCCGTGCGTCCTCGACGAAGGCGGCGACGTCGGCGCGGTCGGTGACGTCGAGGCGCACGGCCTCGATCCCGCCGCCCGCCGCCGCGGCGTCGGCGCGGGTGTTCCCGACGAGGTGCTCGAGCCGGTCGGTGCGGCGCGCGCCTGCGACGACCTGGTGGCCCTCGCGGGCGAGGCGGGCGGCGATGGCCTCGCCGATGCCGCTGCTGGCGCCGGTGACGAGCACGACCTTGCGGGTGGATCCGGACATGCGGTGCCTCCTGTTGT
Organism: Pseudonocardia zijingensis; assembly: GCF_042657305.1. Taxonomy (NCBI): domain Bacteria; kingdom Bacillati; phylum Actinomycetota; class Actinomycetes; order Pseudonocardiales; family Pseudonocardiaceae; genus Pseudonocardia; species Pseudonocardia zijingensis. Next base: position 165,984 of record NZ_JBHSKO010000005.1, read on the forward strand.
CGGTGGCCTCCACCGTGCGGCGGGCCGGTGGTGCGCGGCAGGACGAGCTCTTCCTGGGTGTGCCGCACCCATGCACGTCCGGTGGCGAGCTCCTACCGTCGACGGCATGGGTTCGGACCTGGGCGATTTCCTCGGCACGCGGCGTGCGCGCATCACGCCCGCGGACGTCGGCCTCGCCTCCACCGGGTTGCGGCGGGTGCCCGGGCTGCGCCGCGAGGAGGTGGCGCTGCTCGCCGGCACGAGCGTGGACTACTACGTGCGGCTCGAGCAGGGGCGTGAGCGCCACCCGTCGGCGCAGGTGCTCGACGCGCTGGCCGGGGCGCTGCGGTTGAACCCCGACGAGCGGCGGCACCTGTTCGACCTCGCGGGTGTCACCCCGCGGGACCGGGCGGCGGCGGTGCCCGACCGGGTCGACCCGAGCCTGCTGGAGCTGATGGACTCGTGGCCGGACAACCCGGCCCTCGTGTACAACCGCGCCTACGACGTGCTCGCGTCGAACGAGATCGCGGACGCCCTGTTCGGCGGCTGGTCGTTCTCCCGCAACCTGATGCACGTGGTGTTCCGGGACCCGCGGGCGCGCGAGTTCTACGTCGATTGGGACGACGTGGCCCGCAACTCCACGGCGGGGTTCCGGGTGGGGCACGGCCGGGCGCCGGACGACCCCCGGGTCCGCCAGGTGCTGGTCGAGCTGGTGGAGATGAGCTCGGAGTTCCGGGCGCTGTGGTCGCGGCACGACGCGCGCGGCAAGTCGCTGGAGCGCAAGCGGTTCCACCACCCGGAGGTGGGGGATCTGACGCTCACGATGCAGACGTTCGACGTGCGGGAGCGCCCGGGCCAGGAGCTCGTGGTGTACCACGCCGAACGCGGCAGCAGCAGCGCCGACGCCCTGCGCCTGCTCGGCACGCTCGCCGCGACGCAGCGGGCCGGGGAGTGACTAGCCGCGGGCGAGCAGCGTGCGGCGCCACGCCTCGGTGGCCGCGACCTCGTTGAAGGTGAAGAAGTGGAAGCCCGCGAGGTGGGTGGCGGGCTCCTGCAGGTGCGGGGCGAGCCTGCGGGCGAGGCGGCCGGGCCGGTAGCCACCGGGCAGGAAGAAGCGCCAGAACAGGTTCTGCTGCCCGAGCAGGAACCGCGCCGACTGGCCCAGGCCGAGGCCGGCCGCGATGCGCACCAGCTTCTGCCTGCTCACGGCCCCGGGCAGGCCCACCCTGATGGGGAGCGTGATGCCGCGTTCGCGCACCTGCCGGGCCCATCCGACGGTGGCGGCGGCGTCGAAGCAGATCTGGGTGATGACGTGGGTGGCGTGGGCGGCCTTGCGGTCGAGCGCCTCGTCGAGCAGGCGGGTGTCGATCCGGGCGTGCCCTTCGGGGTAGCCCGCGATCCCGATGCGCCGGAACGGGTGCCCGAGCGCGTCGAGCGCCCCGAGCAGCGCGAGAGCGTCGCAGTACGGCCCGGCGGGCCGCGGCGCGTCGCCCCCGATGACGAACGCGGTGTCGACGCCGCCGTCGCGCAGCCGCCCGACCAGGTCGGACAGGTGCGCGCGGCTGTGGATCTGGCGTGCCGCCAGGTGCGGGGACGCGCAGTAGCCGTGGCGGGTGAGCCGGACGGCGAGGTCGACGGTGGGTTCGACGCCCTTGACGTGGCTGGTGCTGATGGTGATCGGCACGTCGGCCGGCACGTGGGCCAGCACGGCCTGCTCGGTGCCCTTCAGCGGGAGGACCTCGTAGGAGACGTGGCGCAACGCCTCCACGAGATCCGCCATTTTCGCAGCTTACGGCCCAGCACGGCGCCGGGTACGACATTCGACTCGGCCGGAGCGGGCGCTGAGATCGATGACATCGGTTCCGGCCCGCGTCGATGCTGGGGGCATGGCGGAGTCGAGGCGGATCACCGGAGCGACGGGCACGGGAGCCGCCGCATGAAGCCGATCATCGTCACCGACCCGCCGCGCGCCGATCTCGCCGACGTCGACGCGCTCGCCGAGCTCGGGGTGGCCACGGTGCACGAGGCGCTGGGGCGCACCTGCTACCTGGGTCCGGACCTGCGCGCGGTGCAGCAGGGCGCGCGGGTGGGCGGCACGGCCGTCACCGTGCTGTGCTGGCCGGGCGACAACCTCATGATCCACGCGGCCGTCGAGCAGTGCGGCCCGGGCGACCTGGTGGTCGTGACCACCACGTCGCCCTGCCGGGACGGGCTGTTCGGCGAGCTGTTCGCCACCGCGCTGGCCCACCGCGGGGTGCGCGGACTGGTCACCACCACCGGGGTGCGGGACGTGGGTGACCTGCGGTCGATGGGCTTCCCGGCCTGGTCGGGCGCGGTGAGCGCGCAGGGCACCGTGAAGGCGACGGCCGGTGCGGTGAACGTGCCGATCGTGGTGGGCGGCCAGGTCGTGCGGCCCGGCGACGCCGTGGTGGCCGACGACGACGGCGTCGTGTGCGTGCCGCGGGAACGGGTCGGCGAGGCCCTCGAGGCGGGCCGCGCGCGGGTCGCCAAGGAGGAGGCCACCCGCCGGGCGTTCCTCGATGGAGAGCTCGGCCTCGACCGCTACGGCCTGCGCGCGAAGCTGGCCGAGCTGGGCGTGGAGTACGTGAAGGCGCCCCGATGACGGGAGTCCGCTGCCTGCTCATGCGCGGCGGCACGTCGAAGGGGGCGTTCTTCCTGGCCTCGGACCTGCCTGCCGACGCCGCGGAGCGCGACGACCTGTTGCTGCGGATCATGGGCAGCCCGGACCCCACGCAGATCGACGGGCTCGGTGGCGCCCAGCCGGTGACGAGCAAGGTGGCCGTGCTGTCGCCCTCGGCCGAGCCGGACTGCGACGTGGACTACCTGTTCCTGCAGGTCGGGATCGACAGCGCCACCGTGGCGGACAACCAGACCTGCGGCAATCTCCTGGCCGCCGTCGGCCAGTTCGCCGTGGAGCGGGGTCTCGTCGCGGCGGGGCCGGAGCGCACCAGCGTGCGGATCCACATGGTCAACACCGGCGGGCGCGCGGAGTCGACGTTCGCCACTCCCGGCGGGTGCGTGGACTACGCGGGCGCCACGGCGGTGGCGGGCGTGCCGGGCACGGCGGCCCCGGTGGCGCTGGCGTTCGCCGGCACCGAGGGCTCGGTCTGCGGCAGCCTCCTGCCCACCGGGCGGCGCGTCGACGAGATCGACGGGCTCGCGGTGACCTGCGTCGACAACGGGATGCCCGTGGTGGTCGTCCGCGCGGCGGACCTCGGCCGCACCGGGTACGAGACGCGGGCCGAGCTGGCCGCCGACGCCGAGCTGGCTGAGCGCGTCGGGTCGCTGCGGCGCCACGCGGGCAAGCGCATGGGGCTGGGCGACGTCACGGGCACCGCCGTCCCGAAGGTCACGCTGGTCTCGGCCCCGCGGCACGGCGGGGCGATCGCCACGCGCACGTTCAACGTGTTCGACCCGGTGCGCCCGCACCCGTCGATCGGCGTGTTCGGGGCGGTCAGCGTGGTCACCGCCGCCCTGCTCGACGGCGCCGTCGGCCACGAGCTGCTGGTGCGCCCGCCGTCCGGACGGCCCTTCGCCGTGGAGCACGCGAGCGGTGCGCTGGAGGTCGAGGTGGACCTCGACCAGCACAGCGACCCGCCCGCGGTGCGCCGCGCCGCCGTCATCCGCACCGCCCGGCCCCTGTTCGACGGCACGACCTACCCCCGCCCCTGACCGACGTCTGGAGCCACGATGACCCACGAGAAGTCCCCCCGCCACGAGATCGCGCACCTCGGGCACGTGGAGCTGTTCACGCCCGAGCCCGAGCGCAGCCTCGACTTCTTCGTCCGCGTGCTGGGGCTCACCGAGAACGGCAGCCAGGGCGACTCCGTCTTCCTGCGCACCTGGGACGACTACGAGCACCACAGCCTGAAGCTGACCGCCGCGACGACCTCGGGGGTGGGGCGCACCGGCCTGCGGGCGTCCAGCGAGGAGGCGCTGAAGCGGCGGGTGGCGGCGGTCGAGGAGCGCGGGCTGGGGATCGGCTGGGTGGACGGCGACCCGGGCCTCGGTCCCACGTACCTGTTCCGCGACCCCGACGGCCACGAGATCGAGATCTACTGGGAGACCGAGCGCTACCAGCCCCCGGAGGAGCTGCGGCCCGCCCTGAAGAACCAGGCCCAGGCCTACCCCGGGCGCGGCGTCAGCGTGCGGAGACTCGACCACGTCAACTACCTCGCCAAGGACGCCGCCACCAACGGCGGGTTCATCTGCGACGCGCTCGGCGGCCGCGTCACCGAGCAGATCCAGCTCGACACCGGGGTGATCTCGGGGCAGTGGACCAACTTCGCGCAGAAGTCCTACGACCTCGTCTACACGAACGACTGGACCGGCTCCACGGGGCGCCTGCACCACATCGCGTTCGCCACGGACACCCGCGAGGACATCCTCCGCGCCGCGGACATCTCCCTCGACAACGGCGTGTTCATCGAGACCGGGCCGCACAAGCACGCCATCCAGCAGACCTTCTTCCTCTACGTCTACGAGCCCGGCGGCAACCGCATCGAGCTGTGCAACCCGACGGCGCGGCTCATCTTCGCCCCCGACTGGGAGCCGGTCACCTGGACCGAGGCCGAGCGGGCCAAGGGGCAGGCGTGGGGGCTGAAGACCATCCAGTCCTTCCACACGCACGGCACCCCGCCGGTTCCCGCGCAGTCCGAGTGACCGGGCGGTCGCGGCGCGCCTGAGCGGAGGCCCGCTTGGGCGCGGGCGACCCGGCGTGATGGCATGGGGCCCGTGACGGATGCGTGGGCGGGGAGCAGCGGGTGACGGCTCGGACCCGCGTCCCGGCCGGGCGGCGGTGGCTCGGCATCGGGGGGGCGGACCTCCTCGTCATCGAGGGGTACGTGCTCGCCGCGGTGCTGCTGTACGCCGGGCTGTGGCGGGACCTCGACGGCGGCTACCTCGTCGGGAGCATGCAGGACCAGAACCTGTTCGAGTGGATGTTCGCCGCCCAGGCGCACGCGGTGGCGCGCGGGGAGAACCCGCTGTTCTCCGACCTGCAGAACGCCCCGCTCGGCGTGAATCTGATGGCGAACACCGGACTGCCCGCCCTGGCCGTGCCGCTGACGCCGGTCACCCTGGCGTTCGGGTCCACGGCGACGTGGACGGTCGTGCTCACCGGCGGGCTCGCAGGCACGGCCACCGCCTGGTACTGGCTGTTCTCCCGGCACGTCGTGCGGTCGCCGGTCGCGGCGGCGGTGGGCGGGGCGTTCTGCGCGTTCGCGCCCGCGGTGATCTCGCACGCCAAGGCCCACCCCAACTTCGCCGCGACGTTCCTCCTCCCGGTGATCGCGATCCGGCTGATCCGACTCCCGGAGGCGCGCAGGCCGGTGCTGCACGGGGTGGGCCTCGGCGTGCTCGGCGCGTTGCAGGTGCTGATCGGCGAGGAGATCCTGCTGATCGGCGTGCTGGCCGTCGCGCCGTACGCGATCTGGTTCGGGCTCACCCGCAGGCGGATGCCCCGGCAGGTGGTGGTCGGGGTCGCGACGGCGATCGGCGTCTCCACCGCGCTCGTGGCCTACCCGCTGTGGCTGCAGTTCGCCGGCCCGCAGAGCTACCACGCCATCGAGCACGGCCCGAAGGGCAACGCGCTCGCCGCATTCGTCGGGTATCCCAGCCAGTCGCTCGGCGGCCTGGTGACCGGCGGGCCCGGAACCCTCGCGATGAACGGCACCGAGGAGAACGCGTTCTTCGGCTGGGGCCTCGTCACGCTCGTCGTGGTGCTGGCGGTGTGGCTGCGTGCCGAGCTGCCCGCGCGGATCGCCACCGCGGCGTGCGCGGTGGGTGCCGTGCTGTCCCTCGGTCCGGTGCTCAGCGTCGACGGGGAGCCGACCGGGTGGCCCGCGCCGTGGGCGCTGCTGGCCGACCTGCCCCTCCTGGAGTCGGTGCTGGAGTCCCGGCTCGCGCTGGCCTGCGTGCCCGCGGTGGGCTGCCTGCTCGCCGTCGCCACCCAGCGCGTGCTCGACGCGCCGCCGGACCGCCGGTTCGGCACGGCGTCGCTGCGGGCCGTCTGGGCCGGGGCGCTCGTGGTGGCGCTGCTGCCCATCGCCCCGCTGCCGTTCGACACCGTGACGCGCGCGCCGACCCCCGAGTTCTACGCGGGCGGGGAGTGGGCGAGGTGGGTCGGCGACGGCGGCACGATCGTGCCGGTGCCGCTTCCCGAGCCACTGCGCGCCGATCCCCTGCGGTGGCAGATCGACGCCGGGATGGGCTTCGCGATCCCGCAGGGGTACTTCGTGGGCCCGGCCGGGGAGGAGCGCCTGGGCTCCTACGGTGCGCCGAAGCGGCCGAGCTCCCTCCTGCTCGACGGGGTGGCCGCCACCGGGGAGGTGCCCCCGATCTCCGACGCCGACCGCGCCGCCATGGTCGACGACCTGCGGTTCTGGCGCGCCGACGCCGTGGTGCTCACCGACGGCCCGCGCCAGGAGGAGCTGCACACCGCGGTGTCGGCGCTCCTCGGCCCGGCCCACCGGGCTGTCGATGCGTGGGTGTGGGACGTCCGGCCGATCACCGGGAGTTGAGCGCGCTCCGGCCGGGGTAGTCGGTGTTCGTGCCCGAACTGCCGGACGTCGAGGGCTTCCGCCGGGTGCTGGCCGAGCACGCCACCGGCCGGCCGGTCCAGCGGGTCGACGTCCTCGACGAGGGTGTGCTGCGCGGTGTGACCCCGCGGCGGTTCCGGGAACGGCTGCGCGGGTGCCGGTTCGCCGAGCCGCGCCGCCACGGCAAGTGGCTGATCGTGCCGACGGACGGGCGCCCGGTGCTGCTGGCGCACTTCGGCATGACCGGTTCCCTGCACTGGGTGCCGGACGGCGGCGAGGCGCGGCACCCGCACGATCGCGTGGTGTTCGTCCTCCCCGACGGTGAGCTGCGCTACCGGGACATGCGCAAGCTGCAGGGGCTGCGGCTCGCCGCCGACGACGAGGTGGAAGAGGCGCTGGGCGGGCTGGGGCCCGACGCGTCTACGGTGTCCCGGGCCCAGCTGCGCGACCTGCTCGCGGGGGTGCGACGGCAGGTCAAGCCGGCGCTGGTGGACCAGTCGGTGCTGGCAGGCCTGGGCAACCTGCTGGCCGACGAGATCCTCTGGCGCGCCCGGATCCACCCCCGCCGCAGCTGCGCGGACCTGACGCCGGACGACCTCGCGCGGCTGCACACCGCGATGCGGGAGGTCCTGCGCCGTTCCGTGCCGACCGGCCGGGTGCCGCCGCGGGGGTCCTGGCTCACCGGGCACCGCGACGAGCGGCCCGGCGCGTGCCCGAGGTGCGGCACGACGCTGTGCCACGGGCGCGTCGGTGGGCGGGGTACGGCGTGGTGCCCGCGCTGCCAGCCGGAGTAGCCCTCCGGGCCCTGTGAGTGGATACGAGTGCTCCAGCACTCGTATCCACTCACGACCCGCCGGAGGCGGGCGGCCGCGATGGGCTCGTCGTTCCACATCCTCCGGCTGCCTCCGATGACCGACCTTGCGGACGCGGTCTGGCGTAAGTCCAGCCGGAGCAACGGCGACGGCGGCGAGTGCGTCGAGGTGGCCGATCTGCCGGACGGGTCGCGGGCGGTGCGCGACAGCAAGGACCGGCTGTGGCGGGCCCACGTTGCTGTTCACGCCGTCGGAGTGGCGGGCGTTCGTCGAGGGTGTGAAGCTCGGCGAGTCCGACTGACCAGCTCCGGTCAGATGTCGAGCTCCACCGGGGCACCGAGCGGCAGCCAGCGGACGTTCTCCCGCACCTGCGCGAGCTCGCGCTCGGCGGCCGGCCTCGGCTCGCGGAAGTGCTGCCACCCCTCGTAGTGCACCGGCACGACCGTGTGGGGGCGCAGGACGCGGCACAGCCGCACGGCCCGGCGGGCGGTCAGCGTGTAGCGCAGCGGCCCGGTCACCGGGAACCGCACCCCGCCGAGGTGCAGCAGGGCCACCCCGACCCGCAGCCGGTCGGCCACCTGGCGGGTGCCGCGGTGCAGCACCGTGTCGCCGGAGACCCACAGCACCCCGTGGCGCTGACCGGTCCAGCGCAGCGCGAACCCGATCACGGCGCCGACGATCGGGCCGGACAGCGGCGGGCCGTGCCGGCACGGGGTGGCCGTGACCTCGATCGTCGGGCGGCCGGGCTGTTCGAGCAGCGTGGCCGACCACGGCCGGAGCCCCACGGCGCCGCCGCCGATCCGGGCCGCGCCCGGCACCGTGGTCAGCACCGCGCCTGCCGAGGGCAGCAGCGCCCGGCCGGCGTCGTCGAGGTTGTCGCCGTGGTGGTCGTGGGTGAGCAGCACCGCGTCGATCCGGCCGATCGCCTCGGGTGGCATCGCCGGGCCCACGAGCTTGGTGGACGACGTGCCCCACCCGAACGCGTACCGGCGCCCGGGCGGGTCGAACGTCGGGTCGGTCAGGATCCGCCACTCGCCGACCTCGATCAGCGTGGTCGGGCCGCCGACGTGGGTGATGCGGACGCCGGTCACCTCCGCGCGTGCTCCAGCGCCCAGTCGAGGACGTGGTCGGCGATCTCCTCCCAGCCCTTCTGGGCCGGCAGCAGGTGGGCGAAGCCCTCGTACTCCTCGATCTCGGTGACGGCGTCCGACGTGTAGTGCTTCGCGTTGGACCGCTGGATCGCCGGCGGCATGATGTGGTCCTCGCTGCCGGAGACGAAGAGCAGCGGTGCCCGGGCGTCGTTGTGGTAGTCCACCCACGTGTCCTGGTGGCCCGGCTGGAAGTTGGCCAGCACGCCACCCCACACGATCGATCCCGCCGCCGGCACGTGGTAGCGGTCGTAGAGCGAGCGCGACTCCTCCTCGCTGAAGGTGTTGGTGAACGCGTAGCGCCACTCCTCGAACGAGAGCCCGACCGCCTTGTGCCGGTTCGCGAGGCTGCGGAACACCGGGAACGTCGACTTCAGCTGCGCCAGCGGGGCCACCCGGACGCCCTCGGTGGGTGCCGAGTTCAGCGCAACGCCCGCGGCGCCGAGCCCGTGGTCGAGCAGGATCTGGGTGAACGCGCCACCGGCGGAGTGCCCGATGATGATCGGCGGTGCCGGCAGCGCCTCGACCACCGCGGTGAGGTGCTCGATGATCCGGGGCACGGTCAGGGCGGTGACCGGAGCCGGATCGGCGTTCAACGCCTCCACCTCCACCTCGAACCCGGGGTACGCGGGGGCGAGCACCCGCAGGCCGCGCCGTTCGTAGTGCGTGACCCAGTTCTCCCAGCTGCGCGGGGTCACCCAGAAGCCGTGCACCAGGACGATCGTGTCGGGGGCGCTCACGCGGTGCTCCGTTCGGAGTCGAGCGGCGACATGTACGGCATCGGGGGACCCCCTCACGTCGAGCACCAGGACCACGCCGACATTGGCAGCGCGGTCATCCGGTTGCTCGGCTGTGGGCGCACGGTTGTCGGCCTACTCTGCACAGTGGTCGGGGCGGCACGAGCGGAGGCGACCTCGCATGCCCTTCCTGCTGGACTCGACCGCGCTCCCCGCCCGCGACCGGGTCGAGGCCGTCGCCGACGCGATGAGCCGGGCGTCGGCGCCGTGCCAGGTGTTCCACGAGGATCCCGGCGACGTGCGCGTCCGGATGGGGCTGTGGGAGCTGGGCGCCACCACGATCTTCACCGCGCGGGCCTCCGGGCTCCGGTTGCTGCGCACGCCCCGGCAGGCGAGGCAGGACGTGATGCCGGTGGTCGCGCTGTCGGTGCAGCGCCGGGCCGAGGGCCGGTACGCCCGGCCGGCCGGGCAGGAGATCGTGCCGCCCGGGGCACTGATGGTGGTGGACCTGTCCGCGCCCTACGACTTCTCCTGGTCGGGCCGGGGTGCCGCCGGGTGCGTCCAGATCCCGATCGACGAGCTCGCTCTCCCCGTCGACGTGGTCCGGCGGGCCGTGGGCAACGTGCGGGGCAGCCCGCTCTACCCGCTCGTCCGCCACCACGTCGCACACCTCACGGCCCGCGCCGATCGGATCTGCGCCGACCCGGGCGCCCCCGCGCTCGGGACCGCCTCCGTCGAGCTGGCGAGGGCGCTGCTCGTGTCGGCGGCGCGGGTGGACTCCCGCGAGGTGTCGGCCGACACCCTGCTCACGCGCGTGCGCGCCCACGTGCGCCTGCACCTCACCGACCCCGACCTGTCGCCCGCCTCCATCGCCGCGGCGCACGCCGTGTCGCAGCGGCAGCTGTACAAGGTCTGCGCGCAGGCCGGCGTCAGCCTCGAACAGTGGATCATCGCCGAGCGGCTGCGCGGTGCGCGCGACGAGCTCGCGGCGCAGGGGAGCACGCGGCCGATCGCGGTGGTCGCCCGGCGCTGGGGTTTCCGCGACCCGACCCACTTCGCGCGGCGGTTCCGGGTCGCGTACGGCATGACGCCGAGCGAGTGGCGCAACGGCCGGTGATCAGCGGCCGGTGATCAGCGGCCGCCCGTGGACGCCATGCGCGAGCGGGTGCGGGCCGGCACGGTCGGGGGCAGCTCGGCGATGATGTCGGCGACGGTGGTGCCGTCGAGGTGGCGGCGCCACACGTCGTGCGCCTCGCCCATCTTCCGGGCGAGGATGCACGTGTCGCGGCAGTCCTCGGGCGGCAGCGCGCCGCGCCCCTGTTGTCGGATCTCGCGGCACTCGTACGGCGGGGCGGCGCCGTCGACGGCCTCCACGAGCTGCAGCAACGTGATCCCGGTAGCCGGCCGGGCGAGGCGGAAACCGCCGCGCGGCCCGGTGGTGGCGGCCAGCACGCCCGCCCTGACCAGGGCCTGGAGCTGTTTGGCCAGGTAGGGCGCCGGGAGGTCGTAGTACTCCGCGAGCTGCTTGGCCGAGGCCGTGGCCCCCGGCTCGAGCTGCGCCAGCGTGGTGGCGCAGTGCAGAACCCATTCGGTGCTCGTGGGCAGCTTCACCCGCCCATCCTATCTTGGATATTGCAGACCTTTTTAGTCCGAGATACGGTGCCGGCATGCGGATCGCGGTCGCCGGGGCCACCGGCAACATCGGAGCACTCACCGTCGACGTCCTCGAGCGCGGCGGCCACGAGGTCGTGCGCATCAGCCGCGCGCTCGGCGTCGACCTCAGCACCGGCGAGGGGCTGGACGCCGCGCTGACCGGCGTCGACGCGGTCGTCGACGTCCTCAACGGCCCGGCGGGCGACCCGGCCGAGGCCGTCGCGTTCTTCGGCGGCACCACGCGCACCCTGCTCGCCGCCGAGGAGCGGGCGGGGGTGCGTCACCACGTGCTGCTGTCGATCGCGGGGGTCGACCGCGTGGAGGGCAACGCCCACTACGCGGGCAAGCGCGAGCAGGAGCGCCTCGTCGTCGCGGGCCCGATCCCGTGGACGATCGTGCCGGCCACCCAGTTCCACGACTTCGCCGAGATGGTGGCGAGATGGACCGAGCAGGACGGGGTGGCCACGATCGCGCCGCTGCTCGTGCAGCCCGTCGCACCCGGGGACGTGGCCGGTGTGCTGGCAGAGGTGGCCACCGGCGAGCCGCTCGGCCGCCACCCCGACCTCGCCGGGCCGGACCCGCAGGACCTCGTCGACATGGCCCGGCGCACGCTCGCCGCCCGCGGGCGCGACGTGAAGCTCGTGCCGACGTGGTCGGGCCTCTTCGGTCCCGACATGGCGGGCGACGCGCTGCTGCCCGCCGACGGCGCCCGCATCGCGCCCACCACCTTCGACGAGTGGCTCGCCCGGGTGTGACCGATGAGTTCCGGGCGGCCGGGGCGTCATACCTCCATGAAGACCGGCACGCTCGTGACCCCCGAGGTCGAGCTCACCTACGACGTCCGCGGTCCGCTGCCGCCCGCTGACGGACGCCGTCCGATCCTGATGGTCGGCCAGCCGATGGCGGCCGACGGCTTCGCGACGCTGGCGTCCTTCCTCCCGGACCGCACGGTGATCACCTACGACCCGCGCGGGATCGGGCGCAGCACGCGCAAGGACGGCCGCACCGACCACGACCCCGAGGTCCAGGCCGCCGACCTGCACGCCCTCGTCCAACACCTCGACGCGGGCCCGGTAGAGGTGTTCGCGAGCAGCGGAGGCGCGGTCACCGCGCTCGCGCTCGTCACGGCGCACCCCGAGGACGTCACCGTGCTGGTGGCGCACGAGCCGCCGCTGATCCCGGTCCTGCCCGACGCGGAGGCGGCCGAGCGCGCCCGGGCCGGTTTCCGCGACGCGTACGAGGCGGGCGGGTTCGGTGCCGGCATGGCGGCCTTCATTGCGATGACGTCCTGGGAGGGCGAGTTCACCGAGGAGTACTTCGCCCAGCCCGTTCCGGGTCCCGCCGACTTCGGGCTGCCGGCCGAGGACGACGGCTCGCGCGACGACCCGCTGCTCTCCGACCGGTCCTGGGCCGTCAGCAGCTACCGGCTCGACGTCGGTGCGCTCACCGCGGCGTCCACCCGGATCGTGATCGCGGTGGGGGAGGAGACCGGCGACACGTTCACCGGACGCACAGCGGTGGCCGCAGCCGAACTGCTCGGCCAGGAGGCCACGGTGTTCCCGAGCCACCACGGCGGCTTCGCAGGCGACGAGTTCGGCTACCCCGGGCAGCCCGAGGCGTTCGCGCGCAGGCTGCGGGAGGTCCTCGCCGGGTAGACGAGGTGCGCCGTGGTCGTAACCCGGTGGGATCGGATGGCGAGTCCTCCCGAGACGCCGCTGACGTGCGTCCGGAGGGGGCTCCATGACCACGATCGACCTGCGCCTGCGCCGCCACGGCATCACCGTGCCGGACCCGTTCCCGCCCATGGGGCGCTACCTCCCGGCGGTGCAGGTCGGCGACCTGCTGTTCCTCTCCGGTACCGGCCCGGTGCGCCCGGACGGCACCGTCGTCACCGGCAAGGTCGGCCGCGACCTCGACCTGGACGCCGCCCGGCTCACCGGCCTGCAGGTCCTCGCGGCGCTGACCGCCGAACTCGGGTCGTTGGACCGGGTGCGCCGGGTGGTCAAGGTGTTGGGGATGGTCAACGCCGCGCCCGGGTTCACCCAGGCCCCGCAGGTGATCGACGGTTGCTCGGAGCTGCTGATCGACGTGTTCGGCGACGCCGGGTGGGGCGCGCGTTCGGCGATCGGGGTGGCCGAGCTGCCGGTCGGTATCGCCGTCGAGGTCGAGGCGGTCGTGCAGGTCGCGCCGGACGGCGCCGGCCCGGGCTGACCGAGGGCGCCGCGCCGGTCCCGTGATCTCGACAACCGATCGAGCGGTTCGTCCGGGTTCGCGAGTTTCTTAGGCTAGGGTGACCACACCTTTTCAGTCGTCGGGGCCGATCAGGGGTGGTGGGCTGTGGCGCGACCGAGAGCTGTCGTCACGGGTGGGGCCGGGTTCCTCGGCTCGCACCTGTCGGAACGATTGCTGCACGAGGGCTACAGCGTGCTGTGCCTCGACGACTTCTCCACCGGCTCCCCGGCCAACGTCGCCCACCTCGCGGAGGCGGGGCCGTTCCGGCTGGTCCGGGCCAACGTCACCGACTTCGTGCACGTGGTGGGCGACGTCGACGTGGTGCTGCACTTCGCCTCGCCCGCGTCGCCGGTCGACTACCTTCGGATGCCGATCGAGACGCTCAAGGTCGGCTCCATCGGCACGCTGCACACGCTGGGCCTGGCCAAGGAGAAGGGGGCCCGGTTCCTGCTGGCCTCCACGTCCGAGGCGTACGGCGACCCGCAGGTGCACCCCCAGCCGGAGACCTACTGGGGCCACGTCAACCCGGTCGGGCCCCGCGGGGTCTACGACGAGGCGAAGCGGTTCGCCGAGGCGATGACGATGGCCTACCGGCGGGCCCAGGGCGTCGACACCGCGATCGTGCGCATCTTCAACACCCACGGGCCCCGGATGCGCCCCGACGACGGCCGCGCGGTGCCCACGTTCATCCGCCAGGCCCTGTCGGGCGGGCCGATCACCGTGGCGGGCGACGGCAGCCAGACCCGCTCCATCCAGTACGTCGACGACCTCGTCGACGGCTGCCTGCGGCTGCTGCACTCGCGGGAAGCCGGGCCCGTCAACATCGGCAACCCCTGCGAGGTCTCGATGGCCGAGCTGGCGCTGCTCGTCCGCGAGCTGGTGGGCTCCGCCAGCCTGCTGGAGTACGTCCCCCGGCCCGAGGACGACCCCACCGTGCGCAGGCCCGACATCTCCCTCGCCCGCTCCGTGCTCGGGTGGGAGCCACGGGTCGACCTCGCCGACGGCCTGCGCCGCACCATCGACTGGTTCCGCGGGGAGCTCGGCGCCGACCCCGCCCCGGCGCGCGCCGTCTGACCTGGATGTCGTCGTCGGCCGAAGTCCAGCCCGAGCTGGACGTCGTCGTGATCGGAGCCGGGCCGGCCGGCCTCACCGCGGCCGCCGAGCTCGTGGCGGCCGGGGTGCCCACCACCGTCGTCGAGGCCGACTCGGTGGTCGGCGGCATCAGCCGCACCGTCGAGCGCGAGGGCTGGCGCTTCGACATCGGCGGCCACCGCTTCTTCACCAAGGTGGAGCGGGTGTCGCGGTTCTGGCACGCGCTGCTGAGCGACGAGGAGTTCCTCGTGCGGCCGCGGCGCAGCCGGATCCTCTACCGCGGCCGGTTCTTCGAATACCCGCTGCGGCCCTGGGACGCGCTGCGCAACCTCGGCGCCGTCGAAGCGCTGCGCTGCATCGCGTCGTACGCGTGGGCGCGCGTGCGCCCACCCGCCGACCAGACGAACCTGGAGGGCTGGGTCTCCGCGCGCTTCGGAGCGCGCCTCTACCGGCACTTCTTCAAGAGCTACAACGAGAAGGTGTGGGGCATGCCCGCGTCGGCCATGCCCGCCGACTGGGCGGCCCAGCGCATCAAGAACCTCTCCCTCGCGGCCGCGGCGCGCAGCGCGGTGCTGCCCCGCGGGCGGTCGGCCGGGATCGTCTCGCTGATCGAGCGGTTCCACTACCCGCGCCTCGGACCCGGCCTGATGTGGGAGCGCTGCGCCGAGCGGGTGGAGGCCGCCGGGTGCAAGGTCCACCTCGAGCAGCCGGTCACCCGCGTCCGCCGCGAGGGCGGGCGCGTGGTGGCGGTGGAGACCACCGCCGAAGGCGCCGTCACCGTCTACCCCTGCACGCACGTGATCTCGTCGATGCCGCTGCCCGAGCTGGTCCGGGCCATGGACCCGCCCGCACCGCCCGCCGTGCTCGCCGCGGCCGACGGCCTGCGCTTCCGCGACTTCCTCACCGTGGCGCTCGTCGTGCCCGAGGAGTGCGCGTTCCCCGACAACTGGATCTACGTGCACACGCCCGACGTCGCGGTGGGCCGGATCCAGAACTTCGGGGCGTGGTCGGAGTCGATGGTCCAGCCCGGGCGCACGTGCCTGGGCCTTGAGTACTTCGTGTTCGAGGGCGACGAGCTGTGGGAGCGACCCGACGACGAGCTGGTGGCCTTGGCCGCCCGGGAGCTCGCCGCGATGGGGCTGGTGCCCGCCGACCGGGTCGAGGCCGGCTACGTCGTGCGGATGCCGAAGGCCTACCCCGTCTACGAGGAGGGGTTCGCCGAGCGCGTCGCGCTGCTGCGCGCGTGGCTCGCCGAGCACGCCCCGAACGTCCATCCCGTGGGCCGCAACGGCCAGCACCGCTACAACAACCAGGACCACTCCATGCTCACGGCCATGCTCGCCGTGGAGAACCTCCTCGGCGTCGGCCACCACGACATCTGGTCGGTGAACGTCGACGCCGACTACCACGAGGAGATCGGCACGGGTCGGGACGCCCCGGTGCGGCCCCGCTCGTGCCGCTGAGGCCCCGGGAAGTTCAGGAAAGCCACATTCAGGGCCGGAGAGGCCTGCAATGTGGCTTTCCTGAACTTCGGGGAGCCCTCACGCCTCACCCCTGGGGGACCGGCGGGGCCGTTCCGACGGGCCGGTTCCACAACCGGACGAGCACCACCACCGGCACGAGCCCGACCAGCACGATCAGCAGCGCGGGCAGGGCGGCGGTGTCGAAGCGGGAGTCCTTCGTGGCCTCCCACGTCATGATCGCGAGGGTGTCGCGCCCGAGCGGCCGCAGCAGCGCGGTGGCGGGCAGCTCCTTGATCACCTCGACGGTCACGAGGAGGGCCGCCGTGGCGATCCCCGGCCACAGCAGGGGCAGGTGGACGTCGGTGAGCACGCGGGCGCGGTCGGCGCCGAGCGCCCGGGCGGCGTCGTCCAGGTGCGGGTGGACGCGGCCCATGCGGGACTCGACCGCGGCGTAGGCCTGCGCGTGGAACCGCACCACGTACGCGCCGACCAGCCCGAGGATCGTGCCGGTGAACAGCAGCCCGATCTCCACGCCGAACCAGTTGTCGGCCACCGCGATGAGGCGCCGGTCGAGCCAGACCAGCGGCACGTAGATCGCCACGGCGATCACGGCCCCGGGCACCGCGTACCCCACGGCCGCGAGGCGGGCGGCGACGGCGCCGGTGCGGGTGGGCCGGACGCGCTGCCCGTACGCCACGGTGGTCGAGGTGCAGACCGCGACGGCCGCGGCGGCCGCGGCGAGCAGCAACGTGCTGACGGCGGCCTCGCCGAGCCGGTCGGCCACCCGCCCGGTGAGGACCGTCTCCACCGACCACGCCGCGAGCTGGGTGACCGGGAAGGCGAAGACCAGCACGAGGAGCAGCACCGGGAGGCCGCAGGCGAACCCGGCGCGCCAGCCGGTGAGCCTGCGGGGCAGCACGGCGTCGCCGTGGGCGAGAGATTGGTGGTAGCGCGCCCGGCCGCGCAGCGCCCGCTCCAGCACCACCGCGAGGAGCGCGAGCCCCACCAGCACGGTGGCCAGCTGCAGGGCCGCGGTGGTGTCGAAGGCGCCGTACCATACGCGGTAGATCGCGTCGGTGAGCGCCTGGTAGCCGAGCAGGTTCACGGCGCCGAAGTCGGCGAGCGCCTCCATCACCGCGAGGGCGACCCCGCCGGCGAGCGCGGGCCGCGCCAACGGCAGCGCCACCGTCCACACCGAGCCGAGGTACCCGTGGCCGAGGCTGCGGGCGGCCTCGAGGGACTGCCGCGACTGCCCGAGGAAGGCGCTGCGCCCCAGCACGTACACGTAGGGGTAGAGCACCGCGGTGAGCACGCCGATCGCACCGACCGGTCCGCGCAGGCCGGGCAACTGCAACCCGCCGAACAGGCTGCTCTGCAGCGGGTCGGCGTACCCGAACTGGCCGACGATCACGAACACCAGCACGTAACCGGGGATCGCGAGCGGGAGCACGAGCGCCCACTCCACGACGCGGCGGCCCGGGAAGTCGTAGAACGAGACGAGCACGGCGAGGGCCCCGCCGAGCAGGAGGGTGCCGATCCCGACGCCGGCGCCGAGCAGCACGCTGCGCCCGAGCGCGGGCGGCAGCAGCGTGAGCGTGACCGCGTCGACGCCGCCGAGCACGAAGCTCGCGGGCAGCGCGACCAGCGGGCCGGCCACCCCGAGCGCGACCAGCACCCCGAGGACGGCCCAGCCCGACACCCTCCGCCGAGGGGCCGTGGCTACGTCCACCCCACCCTCAGCATCATCTCGACGGCCTGCTGGAGCGCAGGCCCGGCCTGCTGGCCGTCGATCGGGTCGATCTTCACGTTCGCCCAGTCGCCGATGTGCGCGGGCGGTGCGACGGCGGGGTTGGCGGCGAACTCGCTGCCGGCGATGATCTGCTCCTGCGCGGGCGGCGAGGTGAGCCACTCCATCAGCGCCACGGCAGTGGGCACCGCGTCGGAGCCCGCGACCACCCCGACGCCGGAGACGTTGGCGTGCGCGCCGGCGGCCTGCTGGTCGGGCCACGCGGGCGCCACCGGGAAGGCAGGGTTCTCCTTCAGGGTGCGGCCGAGGTAGTAGTGGTTGGCCAGGCCCACGTCGCACTCGCCGCCCGCGATCATCGCGAGCATCTCGCCGTCGGAGTTGATGATCTGCGGCTCGTTGGCCATCCACGACCGCAACAGCTGCTCGGTGGCCTCCGGCCCGCGCTTGACGATCATGTCGGCCACCAGCGACTGGTTGTACTCGTTGTTGGACGTGCGCAGGCAGGTGCGGCCGCGGAACCGGGGGTCGGCCAGCGACTCGTAGCTCGTCACCGCGCCCGCGGGCACCCGCTCGGTGGAGACGACGGGCACCCGCAGCCGCGTGGAGACCGCCCACCAGGTGCCGTCGACGTCGTGCAGCCCGTCCGGGACCTGCGCGCGCAGGCCCTCGCTCGTGACGCCCTGCAGCAGGCCCGCCTCCTCGGCCCGCCACAGGTTGGCCAGGTCGGTGGTGACGAGGACGTCGGCGGGGGTGTCGGCCCCTTCCCGGCGCAGCCGCTCGAACAGCTCCGGCCCGGTGCCGCCGCGCAGCTCCAGCCGCACGCCGGTGGCGGCCTCGAAGTCGCGGAACACCTGCTCGTCGCCGTAGTGCGAGCGGCCGTTGTAGACCACCAGCGTCTCGGCGTACCGGATGCCGTCGGTACTGACCTCGGCCGGTCCCGTTTCCGGTGCAGGCGGCGCCGCGTCGGCCGTGCCCGCATCGGACCCGCCGTCGAGCACGGCGACGGCCAGTGCGACGACGAGCGCCACGACGGCAACCGGTACGGCGATCAGCAACAACAGGCGTCCGCGGGGGGATGCGGCCATCCAGCGCTCCAGGTTCAGCGAAGCTCGAGTGGAGCGAGCTTAGGCTAAGTTGAACGCGCCATGACAGAGTTCGCGATCGACGCCACCGGCGTGACGAAGTCGTTCGGGGCCAACCGTGCCGTCGACCGTGCCGACCTGCGGGTGCGACGGGGCGAGCTGGTGGCGCTGCTGGGCCCCAGCGGGTCGGGCAAGACCACGCTGCTGCGGCTCCTCGCCGGGTTCGAGGCCCCCGACAGCGGCACGGTCCGCATCGGCGGGCGCCTCGTGGCGGGCGAGGGCGTCTGGGAGGAACCGGACCGGCGCCGGATCGGCATGGTGTTCCAGGACGGAGCCCTGTTCTCGCACCTCACGGTCGGCGAGAACCTCGAGTTCGGCAAGCCGCGCCCCGGGCGCGCGCAGGAGTGCCTCGCCCTCGTCGGGCTCGCCGACCGCGCCGCGTCGTACCCGCACGAGCTGTCCGGTGGCGAACGCCAGCGCGTCGCCCTGGCCCGCGCGCTCGCCGTCGACCCCGACGTCGTGCTCCTCGACGAGCCGTTCGCCGCGCTCGACGAGGGCCTGCGCGTGGGCCTGCGCGAGGAGGTGGCGGCCGTGCTGCGCGCGGCGGGTGCGAGCGCCCTGCTCGTCACGCACAACCAGGAGGAGGCGCTCTCGCTCGCCGACGTCGTGGCCGTGATGCGCAGCGGGCGCATCGAGCAGGTCGGAGCGCCCCGCGAGATCTACGAGCGGCCGGTGTCGCGATGGGTCGCGGAGTTCCTCGGTGACGCCGACGCGGTGCCCGGGTCCGTGGCGGGCGAATTCATCTCCACCGAGCTCGGCGCGTTCCCCGCCCCCGGGGTGCGCGACCGCGGGGAGGTCATCCTGCGTCCCGAGCAGATCGAGATCGTCGACGACGGTGCGGGCCCGACGGCCACGGTTCTGGGCCACTCCTACTTCGGCCACGACCAGATCGTGTGGCTCGAGCTCGCGAGCGGGGTGCGGCTGCGCAGCCGCACGCACGGCCGGGTGTCCTGGGGAACGGGCGCCACGGTCCGGCTGCGGCTGTCCGGCGACCCCATCGTCCTGCCTGCATGAACGGCTCGGCGGGCGCTGCCGTCGCCGCCGCGCCGGTGGCCGCCGCCGCGCCGGTCCGCGCCGCCGTGGCGGGCCGGTTCGCGGGGCTCGCCGTGTTCGCCGGCTGCACCGGGGTCGCGACGGCGTCGCTCGTGCTGCCCGCCCTGCTCGGCTTCGACCCCTGGGTGTGGCTGATCTGGGGCCGGGAGGCCCTGCGCGGCGCGCTCGCCACCGACGGGTCGGTGGCGTGGAAGCCGCTCCCGGTGCTGGTCACCGCCCCCGCGGCGGTGTTCGGCGACGCCGCGCCCGCGCTCTGGGCGGTCGTGGTGCGGGCCTGCGGGCTGTTCGGGGTCGTGCTGGTCGTGCGCCTGGCCGCGCGCATCGCGGCGCCGCGCGGCCGGGCCGTGGCCGGGATCGTGGCGGGGGCGGCGTTCCTGCTCACCCCGGACGCGGAGTCGCGCTGGGTGCGGCACGCGCTGCAGGCCAACATCGAGCCGGTCATCGTGATGTGCTGCCTCTGGGCGGTGGAACGGCACCTCGACGGGCGCCGGTGGCAGGCCCTGCTGCTGATCTGCGCCGCCGCGCTGGCGCGGCCCGAGGCGTGGCCGTTCCTCGGCCTGTACGCCGGGTGGCTGCTGTGGTGCGAGCGGCGCCGGTGGTGGTGGGCGGCGCCCGCGGTGCTCGCCGTCCTCGCCGCGGTGCCGGTGCTGTGGTTCGCGGGTGACCGGCTGGTGTCGGGGCACCCGCTGAGCGGCGCGGTCGTCGCGCAGGTGCTCACGGCCAGCACGCCGACGCAGCGCTGGCTCCTCGCGATCGAGAACATCGCGGCGTGCGTGATCGCGCCGGTGTGGGTGGCGGCCGCGGTGTGCGTCGTGTGGGCGGCCCACCTGCGGCGGGGGCTACCCGCCGCGCTGGCCGCGTGCGCCCTGCTGTGGGCGGCCGAGGTGGCGGTGATGGCGGGCGTGTTCGGCTACGCGGCGCTCGGCCGGTTCCTCGCCCCGGTCTCGGCCGTGCTCTGCGTGCTGGGCGGGGTGGCGGCCGGGTGGGTCGTCACCGTGCCGCGCCCGGTGCTGCTACGGGCCGCCGTCGCGGTCGGGCTCGCCGGCGTCGCCGTGCCGTTCGCAGCGCCGCGCGTGGCCTGGCTGCCGCTGCAGCTGCAGCACGCCGAAGAGCGGTCGGCGTACGAACGCGACCTGTACGCGGTGGTGGCCGCTCTCGGCGGCCGGGAACGCATGCTGGCCTGCGGGAACATCGCCATCGACACCGTCCGCCCTGCCGTCGAGGTGCGGCCCGCGATCACCTACCGGCTCGACGTGCCGCTCAGCGCGATCACCCACACCCCGGGCCCCGGCACGACGATCGCCCAGGTGGGCAGCCCGCTGCACGCGGCGATGCGGCAGCGTTCCGCGGGCGACGTCGTGCTCGTGGCCCGCACCGCGCGCTGGGCCGTCTACACCGAGTCCTGCGGGAGCCCCGGATGATCATGCTGTCGGTCGTGGTGCCCGCCACCGACGCACCACCCACGCTGCCCGCGTGCCGCGCGGCCCTCCACCGCGCGGTCGCGGCGCTCGAGGCGGCGGGCGGCGCGGCGGAGGTGGTGGTCGTCGACGCGCCCGCGTTCCAGCCCGTGTGCGCCGCCCGCAACAGCGGCGCGCGGCGAGCGTCCGGCGACGTGGTGGTGTTCGTCGACGCCGACGTCGAGGTCCACCCCGACGCGCTGGTCCGCATCGCCGCCGCGTTCGGCGACCCGGCCCTCACCGCCCTCTTCGGCTCCTACGACGACTCGCCGTCGCGCGGCGGGCCCGTCGCAGCGTTCCGCAACCTGCTGCACCACCACGTCCACCAGCACGCGGGCGGCCCGGCCCAGACGTTCTGGTCCGGGCTCGGTGCGGTCCGCAGGCAGGCGTTCCTGGATGCGGGCGGGTTCGACGAGCAGCGCTACCCGGTGCCGTCGGTGGAGGACATCGACCTCGGCGCCCGGCTCGTCGCGGCAGGCGCCCGCATCGAGCTGGACCCGCGGACCCAGGGCACCCACCTCAAGGCGTGGACGCTGCGGTCGATGGTGGTCACCGACTTCGCCCGGCGCGGGGTGCCGTGGGTGGCGCTGCAGCTGCGCCACGGGCGCGCCGGGTCCACCGCCCTGAACCTCGGGTGGCGGCACCGGGCGAGCGCGCTCGCCTGCGTCGTCGGCGTGGGCGCCCTGCTCGTGCGCCGCCCGGCCGCCGCGGGCGCGGCGCTCGCGGCGCTGCTCGGCCTGAACCACGGCTTCTACCGGCTGCTCGCGCGCAGGCGCGGGCCCGGCGAGGCGCTGCTCGGCGTCGGCCTGCACGCGGTGCACCACCTCACGGCAGTGGCGTCCGTGCCGTTCGGCGTCGCCCGCCACCTGCGTGATCGGAGGAACGATGGGTGAGGACCTGCGGATCGGGCTCGTGGGCGCCGGTCGCCTCGGCGAGCAGGGATACGTCCCCGCTCTCGCGGCGGCTGCCGGGGTGCGGCTCGCGGCGGTGGCCGAACCGGACCCCATCCGGCGCCGCCGAGTGGCGGCGGGCGTGCCCGGGTTCGCGTCGGCGCACGAGCTGATCGCGGCGGGCGGCGTCGACGCCGTCGTGCTCGCCAGCCCGGCCCCCGCGCACCTCGTCGACGCCCGGCTCGCCGTGGATGCCGGGCTGCCGGTGCTCGTCGAGAAGCCGCCCGCGCCCGATCTCGCCGGGGCCGAAGAGCTCGCTCGGCTGCAGCCCGCGCCGCGGGTCGGCTTCAACCGCCGCTTCGACGAGGGCGTCGCCGCGCTACGGGCCGCCGTGCCGCGCGACGCCGAGGTGGGGGCGTTCCTCGAGATCTCCTACCGCCGCGGCGGCTGGGCCGCGCACACCGTCCGCGACGACGCGCTGACCGACCTCGGCCCGCACCTCGTCGACATGGCCCGGTGGCTCACCGGCGCCGACGTCACCGACGTCCGGCGCGCCGTCGTCCGCCCGGAGCGTGCCGAGTTCGACCTCGTGCTGGGGGTCGCGCGGGCCCGGATCCGCTGCGCCACCGACCGTCCCCACCGCGAGCGCATCGAGGTACGCCACCGCGGCGGCGGGCTGGTCGGGCGCCTGGTCCGCGGCGGGCTGGTCGCCGCCGTGCGCGGCCGCATCGGCCCGTCCGGCCCGCACCCCCTCGTCGCGTCGCTCACCGCCCAGCTGGAGGCGTTCGCCCGCACGGTGCGCGGCGAGGCCGAGCCGACCCTGGGCACGGCCGCGGACGGCGTGGCGGTGATGGCGGCGCTGGAGGCCGCCCGCGGCGCGGCGCAGCGGGCGGCCTGACCCGGCTACGGGCGCAGGAGGGGACGGCCCGTCAGCCCGGCGTCGCGGCCCGCCAGCGCGGCCGCCGTCGCCGCGATGTCCTCCAGGCGGGGCCTGCCCTCGGGGTGCACCGGCGTCGACGCGCCGGGCACGACGAGCGCCCACGCGTCGCCCTCGGTGTGGTTGCCCGACCGGCCGCTGCCCACGCCGTGGCGCAGCACCGTGCCGTACTGCGGTGACGTCACCCCGCGGGCCTGCGTGGCCGGGGTGTCGACCCACTTCACGATGAGGTCCGGCAGCTGGTGGGCGCGCTCGCCGGTGCCGAAGAGGTCGGCGACGCGTTCGATCGAGCGGATCACCGGGGAGCCGTCGAGGTCGGTGAAGGTGGAGAGACCCGCGATGATCTCCTCCATGACGTCCTTCGCCTCCTCGGGGGCGACGATTCCGTCGCGCTCGCGGCCGCGGAGGTTCAGCCGGATGTAGCCCTGGTTCTCGGCGGGGTGCGCGAACGCCTTCGTGGTACTCCAGTCCACGCCGCGCGTCTCCAGCCGCGACGTCAGCTCCAGCGCGACCTTCTCCGGGAGTGCCGAGGCCACCTTCGCCCGCAGCCCGCTGGGCAGCGCCGCCCGCAGCCGCCAGATCGATCCGCCCTGCGCCGGCGCGTCCCGGGTGGTGGCGGGGTCGAGCACGGCGCGCAGCATCTCGGGCAGCATGTCCGCCCGGCTCGTGTTGATCTCCATGCCGACCGGGGAGACGACCATGAGATCCGCGTCCGGGGGGAGCGCCGCGACGACCCGCCCCATCGCGGCGTCGACGGCCCGGTAGACGTCCTCCAGCGTGGCGCCGAGCACCCGCTCGGCCGCGGGGTCGAGCCCGGCGGGGTCGAGCTGGGAGAGGTCCCAGAACTGGTGGCCCGCGACGTGCGCGGCGCAGAACGTGAGCCAGGCCAGGTCGAAGGACTGCTCGCCCAGCAGCAGCGTGGCGGCGTCGGCCACCCGGCCCGGCGCGGCGAGCAGGCGGCGGCGCAGGCCGAGCATCTCGTCGGCGGTGTGGCGGCCGAACACCTCGTCCACCGGCTCCGGCGGGCCGAACAGCCGCTCCAGCCTGCCGTGCGCGCCGCCCGGCGCCGACCACTGCCGCAGCACCACCCGGTCGTGCAGCTGCCACCCGCAGATGAGCTCGCCCGGGGGCGTGGTGGTGGGCGGCCTGCTCTCGTACGGGTCGACGGCGAGGGTGCGCGTGCCCAGCCGCTCCCAGATCGGGGCCGGTGCCTCGAACGCGCCCATGTAGCGCACGCGCTGGTCGGGCGCCGACCACTGGAACGGGTAGAACAGCCCGTGCTCGCCCAGCTCGACGCCGCTGTACAGGGTGTGCTGCGCTCCCGCGGCGAACTGCGTGGCCGGGGCGTCGAGCTCGTGCCAGCGCCCACGCTCCCGCAGCCCCGCGAGCGTGGGCAGGTCTCCGGCCGCGAGCAGGCGCTGCAGCACCGAGGCGCTGGCGGCGTCGAACTGCAGGATCGTCAGCATGACGGGAAACTTAGCCTTACCTGTCCTGACGGGCGAGCGCCTCCCGGCCCAATCCCCACGCCGTGGCGACCTGCGCCAGGCACACCAGCAGCCCCGCCGGCACACCCTCGGCGAAACCGCGCCGCAGCAGGCCCGCGTAGAACGAGGGCGGCTCGGGGCGGCGGAGCGTGCCGTGGTCGGCGCGGAAGCGGTACGCGCCGCGCCCGTACCGCACCTGCTGGCGCCAGAACGTCCGCGCGCCGAGCTCCTGGTGGTGGCGCACCACCGCGGCCGGTTCGAAGACGAGGCTGCGCGCCGAGCCGACCAGCCGGGCGCACCAGTCGCGGTCCTCACCCGCGGCGAGCGGGTAGCGCTCGTCGAACGGGAGGGCGGCGAGCACGTCGGCGCGGCAGGCCAGGTTGCTCGTCGGCGCGAACCGCATCCGGCCCGCGGCGTCGATCGACGCCTCGGCGAGGTGGCTGGCGATGGTCTGCGCAGCCGCGGCGAAGGGGTTGTCCGGGCGGGCGTTGCGGGTGGGCCCGGCCGCGGCCTGGACCTCGTCGTCCTCCAGACGGGCGGCGAGGCGGGCCGCCCACTCCGGCACCGGCTCGCAGTCGTCGTCGGTGAGGCAGACGATCGCCCCCTCCGCGGCGCGGGCGCCGAGGTTGCGAGCCGCCGCCGGCCCGCGGCCCTCGCCGCGCAGCAGCCGGGCCCGCGGCGCGTCCGCCACGACCGCGGCGACGGCACGGGCGTCGCGGGAGGCGTCGTCCACCACGACGATCTCCATCTCGGCGGCGGTCTGGGCCTCCAGAGCCGCGAGGCAGACGGCGAGCCGATCGGGCCGGTCGCGGGTCGGCACGACCACGCTCAGCCCGGTCATCCCAGCACCAGCACGGCCGCGACCGCAGCGGCGGTGCCCAGGGCGAGCCGGGCCCCGACCGCGCGGGGGAGGAGCAGCAACGACACCAGTGCGGTGACGGCCGTGCCCACCAGCGCGGCGGTCGTCGCGCCCGCCGCACCCGCGCCGGGCACGAGGGCGAGGCACGCCGCGACGAACGCCGCGGCACCGGCGAGCCCCGCGTACAGGACGGCGTCCGGGCGCATGCGCAGAGCGCTCGCCTGCACCAGCAGCGCGTTGACCGGGGCGAGGACGACCATCGCGATCGCCGGCACGAACGTGGCCGCCGCGGCGGCGTACGCCTCGCCGAACACGACCGGCACGACCGCGTCGACGACCAGCGCCGCACCGACCGCGCCCAGCGCGACCGGGGCGAGCAGGATCCCGGCCAGCCTGCGCAGCGCGGGCTCCCCGTCCGCCCGCGCGGTGAGCGCCGGGAGGGCCACCGTGAACAGCTGCGCCACCGCGTAGGTGGCGGCCAGCGCGATCCCGATCGGCAGTGCGGCGAACCCGGTCTGCACGGCCGAGCCGGTGAGCAACACGACGGCGAGCACCCCACCGCGGTGCACGAACTGCGTGGCCGCCCCGCCCGCGGCCTGCAGGAGCCCGAAGCGCAGGGCGCCGTCGGGCAGGGGCACGCGGCGTCCGGCGCCCGCCCGCAGCGGCCCGGACGCGGCCACCGCGACCGCCGCCCCCGCCACCGCCGACGCCAGGATCGCGAGCGCCGCCCCGGCGAGGCCGAGGTCGTCGTGCAGCACGAGGACCACCAGCACCAGCACGGCGTTCTGCACGGGGTAGCGCAGGCACCAGCCGGCCGCGCGCCCCAGCCCGAGGTCGGCCTGCAGCACCAGCGTCACCGCCACGTTCAGGCCGAGCGCGACCAGCACGCACACCACCACGAGCGGCGGGAACACGGCGGGGACGAGGACCGCGAGCGCGGCACCCGCGAGCACCGGCGCCGCGAACAGCGCGGCGCGGTTGCGGGCCAGCCGCAGCGTCAACGCCACGGCCAGCGCGGCGCGGTCCGCCGGCGAGGCGGCCGGCACGAACCGGGACAGCGTCGTCGAGCCGCCGAGCGTCATGGCGAGCGAGCCGAGCGTCACGACCGTCAGCGCCACGGAGAACCGGCCGTACTCGGCGGGGCCGAGCACCCGAGGCACCACGGTGGCGAGCAGCGCGAGGGTGGCGGCCTCCGCCACCTTCCCGACCGCCCCGACCAGCACCGGGCGGCGCACGCTCGGCGCGGGCGCGCTCGAACCCGACGTCACGAAGGGGACCCTAAGGCATCCCCGGCTGTGGCCCGTGCCCTTAGGCCAGCAAGGTGGCTTTACTGGCATATTGCGCCGGCAAAGCCACCTTGCTGGCATCTCGGGAGGCCGTCGCTCAGCGGACCGCGACCGATCCGCCCGCGACGGTGCGGGTCGTCACCTCGAGCGCGTAGGCCGAGCGGGCGAGCGGCGAGCCGAAGACGTACACCTGCAGGTAGGGGTCGGCCGGGGCGACGGTGGCCAGCTGCAGCACCGACTGCGTGCGCGGCACCTGGGCGAACACGCCACCGCGCGCGCCTTGCCAGGCGAGGTCGGAGAGCCCGCCGAGGGGCTGGGCGGCGCGCAGCACGCCGACGGCGGGCGGCTCGGTGATCCCGTGGACCACGGCGGAGGGGCGCAGGCAGGGGAAGCCGAACGCCACCTGCCAGGAGAGGGCGACCGGTGTCTGCCGCGGCGCGAGCTCGCTCACCGGCACCGGGCGGGCCACGGCGGGTGCGCTGAACGCGAGCCACCCGTGGGTGCCGGCGAGCGCGTCGGTGGCCTCGAGGCGGACGGCGTCGGCCCCCGCGGGCGGGGCGAGGGTGAACGTGCGCCACGACGGCGAGGCGGCGGCGTCGGTGAGGGGCTGCACGCCGACGGTCGCCAATCCTCGCCGGTAGACCGCGGTGAGCGCGTTGCCGCGGTCGAAGGTGCCCGCCGCGATCACCGTGACGTGCGCGTCCCCGCCGGGCAGCGCGTACCAGCCCGTGGCCGTGCTGCCGGTCGGCGCGTCGGCGGCGGCCCCGTCGTGGCTGCCCCAGACCTGGCGGGCCAACGACCCCTGGGGCGCATTGCCCGCGTAGTACCCGCCGTCCGCCACGAAGATCCCGCTCGGCCCGGCGGGCTCCACCACCGGCAGCGGGCGGGCGGTGAACGGGTCGAGTACGTGCAGCGTGTCGCCCACCCCGCACTGCGAGCCGGCCCACGACCGGGCCCACACCGAGTCGCGCGGGGTGCCCGCGGCCGCGGCGCCCGTGAACGTGGCCAGCAGGTGCACGGTCGAGGCCGCCAGCGACAGCGCGAGCACGGCGGGCGCGGCGCGCAGCAGCGCCTCCCACGCCCCGGTGCGGCGCACGAG
The DNA here is from genome assembly GCF_042657305.1 of Pseudonocardia zijingensis. Lineage (NCBI taxonomy): Bacteria > Bacillati > Actinomycetota > Actinomycetes > Pseudonocardiales > Pseudonocardiaceae > Pseudonocardia > Pseudonocardia zijingensis. The sequence continues at coordinate 193,614 of NZ_JBHSKO010000005.1, forward strand.
GACGAGTGCGCCCACTGCGACGGCCATGGCCCAGAGCGCCGGGTCGTCGAGGGCGATCCCGCCGGGTGCGGGTGGCCGGTACGCCGACGGCATCCCGTCGAGCCAGGCGTAGGGCCACGAGTTCGGCCCGCGCCAGGCCAGCGCGGCGGCGACCACGACCGAGGCTGCCACCGCGACCACCACCGGCGGCGGGACGCGCCGCCCGAGCGCGGCGCGCGCCAGCGGCACGCCGAGCACGAGCACCCCCGCGAGGAACACCGGCCCGACGCCCGCGAGCGAGCCGAAGTGGTGGGTCCACTTCGACGGGGTGAACGCGAGCGCCGCGAACCCCAGCGCCGTGGCGCCGGCCGCCATGAGCAGCGGCTGCAGCACCGTCCCCCGGCGTGCGCGGGCGACGAGGGCGAGCGCGACGAACCAGCAGACCGCGACGAGGCAGGCCAGCACCGCGGCCCGCTTCGCGTAGGACCCCATCGGGATCTGGTCGAGCAGGAACGCGTAGCGCTCCAGCTCCTCGGCCCACCCGTCCTGCGGGAAGATCGACTCCGTCACGAGCTGGCCGCGCAGGAAGTCGCGCAGCGCCCCGTCGGCGAACCCGAGCAGCAGCGCGGTGGCACCGCCGGAGCCGACGGCGAGCGCGCGCAACGCGGTGGCCGCGCGGTCGCCCGGCACCCGGACGCGACGGGCGAGCAGCGGCAGCCCCGCCACCAGCGGCGCGAGCGCGACCGTCCCGCTCGGGTGCGCGACGAGCCCGACCCCGGCGACGGCGCAGGCCGCCCACGCCGTCCAGAGCCGCTCGCCGAGCACCAGGTGCAGCGCGGCCGCGGCGCACAGCGCGACCACCGCCTCCGGCCGCACCCCCATGTCGTACGGCAGCCACCATGCGAGGAAGGCGACGGCGAGCGCCCCGCGCGCCACCGCGTCCCGCCTGCGCGACCCGGGCGCGGCGGCGAGCACCACCGCGAGGACGCGCCGCAGGACCACCCAGGTCAGCAGGCCCGCGACGAGCGCGGGCACCCGCTGGACCACCGGCGTGAGTCCCGCGAACTGCTGCCACCACGACAGCCCCCGGTACACCCACGTGAACGGGGTGAAGCTCTGGTCGTAGAGCTGGTAGTAGCCGCCGACCTCGCCGGAGAGCGCCGCGTTGCGGGCCTGGGTGGCGAACCAGCCGTCGTCGTCGGTGGCGGGGGCGACCACGAGCCACAGCCCGAGCGCACCCGGCACCACCACGTCGACCACCCGCGGGACGGCGAACCGCGGCCGCCGCGGCGGCCCCCGGTCGGCGAGCACGAGCAGCGCGGCCGTGACCGGCAGGACCACGAGGACCGCGACGATCAGCGCGACCTTGACCGGTGCCGGCCGGCTCGCCGACTCGTCGTCCAGGCGAAGTGTGACCGCGAGCGGCGCGTCCACCCCGGCGGGCAGGCGCGTGAGGTCCGTGCCGAGGACGGCGACCTCGGGGAGCTGCTCCGCCTGGTCCGTGGCCAGCTGCACGCCGTCGCGGAGGACGAGCAGCTGGGCGTCGCCTGGCCCGGCGAACCGGCTGCGGTCCACCGGGGCGCCCTCGACGGGCACGCCCGGGTCGAACCGGGTGGCCGGGCTCGGCGGCGCGGCGACGTGGACCGGGCGCCCCGAACCGCTGCCGGTGATCCGGTACTCGCACGGCCCGGCCGGCACGGCCTCGTCCAGGACGAGTCTCCCCTGCGCCGTGATCGCGAGCCTGCCGTCGGCGGCGGTCACGAGCAGCCCCGCCGAGGCGTCGGGCGACCCCGGCGGGAGGGTCGAGAGCACCACCCCACCGGCCCGCGCGACGTCGCAGCCGAAGCGCACGTCGAGATCCAGCGGCCGGTGCGCCGTGGGCGTGAGCAGCGTCGACCGGGGCGCCGCCCGGTCGAGCGGCCAGCGCACCGTCGGCACGTCCAACTCGACCGGGGCGAACAGCAGCAGCACACCGCACACCAGGCCGACCAACCCCGTGAACCCCGCCCACCGGCCCGGCGACCACCGCCCGCGGATGTCGACGCCTGTGGCCACGGTCCCCTCGGGTCTGCGCGTGCCGCGTCAAGCGGGTGGGACGGACGTGCGGAGTGCGCGAGGCGCGATCATAGACGCCGGTCGGCCGGCGACGAGCGGTAACAACCTCGGTCCCTCGCCCGAGCAGTTGATCGCGTCGGGAGCCGATCAAGCCGAGGAGACACGCCGATGTCCGACATGCTCACCCCTGAGGAGCAGGCGGTCGCCGACGCCGCGGTGGCCCGCCTGCGAGCCGAGCGGGACATCGCGAAGGCCGAGGCGCGCGGCCGCGCCGCCGGCGATCCGCAGGGGATCGCGCGCCGGTTCAGCTTCGACGCCCCGCCGCCTGCGCGCGGGAAGACGGTGCGACGCAGGCTTCCGTGGGTAGTCGTCGGTGCCGTCGTCGCGCTGCTCGTCGTCATCGGCCTCGTGAACGGCCGCCAGGATCCGGCCGCGCCGTCGGCGGCTCCGGCCCCGGCCGCGATCCCCTCGGCCGCACCCGTTGCGCCGACCCTGCCCGCGGAGGAGCCGCCGGCAGAGGTCGGTCAGGTCGTCAGCAACGGCGGGATCACCCTCACGGTGACCGGGGCACGCGTCGTCGAGTCGGTCGAGATGAACGAGTCCGGCTTCCGTCCGGGCTCGGGCTACGAGACCTACACGGCGACCCAGCCGCAGCAGGGCGCGAAGTTCGTGATGATCCAGACCCGGATCGTCAACAGCGGGAAGAGCAGCATCGACCTGACGTGCAGCCGGCCGGTCGACACGAAGTTGATCGACGCTCTCGACCGCGAGTTCGACCCGATCGACGACCTGTACAAGATCAAGGGCAACCCCGAGTGCAATTACCACCTCCAGCCCGGGTTCGAGGCCGAGATGACCTACGTCCACCTCGTGCCCGAGACGGCCACGATCGCCGCATGGAGCTTCGAGGACATCGCCGAGCCCGCGGACACGAGCCACCCCACGTTGGTGCGCGTCGAGGTGTGAACGACGAACGGCGAAGCATCGCTCGCTCCCCGATCGGCGCTGGAGAACCTGATCACCGGCCCGACCGCCGTGTCAGCGAGTGGGTCTGGACGATGATGGGCCCATGACCTACGTCGCCGACCCCACGCGGTACGACTCCGACGGTTCCGGCCGTCCGGCCTTCCGCCGCTGCGGACGCAGTGGCCTCGACCTGCCGGCGATCTCGCTGGGGTTGTGGCACAACTTCGGCGACGACAAGCCGATCGAGACGCAGCGGGCGGTGCTGCGTCGTGCGTTCGACTCGGGTGTCACGCACTTCGACCTCGCCAACAACTACGGGCCGCCGTACGGCAGCGCCGAGAAGAACTTCGGCACGATCTTCGCCCAGGACTTCCGTCCCTACCGCGACGAGCTGATCCTCTCGACGAAGGCCGGCTACGACATGTGGCCGGGCCCGTACGGCCAGGGTGGTGGCTCGCGGAAGTACCTGCTCGCGAGCCTCGACCAGTCGCTCGCCCGGATGGGCGTCGACTACGTCGACATCTTCTACAGCCACCGCTTCGACCCGAGCACGCCGCTCGAGGAGACGATGGGCGCGCTCGACGCGGCCGTCCGCTCCGGTAAGGCGCTCTACGTCGGCATCTCGTCCTACAGCGGTGAGCGCACCCGGGAGGCCGCTGCGATCCTGCGCGAGCTGGGCACGCCGCTGCTGATCCACCAGCCGTCCTACTCGATGCTGAACCGCTGGATCGAGGAGGACCTGCTCGACGCCCTCGAGGAGACCGGCGCGGGCTGCATCGCCTTCTCGCCGCTCGCGCAGGGAATGCTCACCAGCAAGTACCTGGACGGTGTGCCCGAGGGTTCCCGCGCGTCGCAGGGCAAGTCCCTCTCGCCCGACCTGCTCACCGACGAGGCGCTCGGCCACGTCCGTGCGCTGAACGAGATCGCGCGCTCCCGCGGTCAGTCGCTCGCCCAGATGGCCATCGCCTGGACGTTGCGCGACCCGCGGGTCACCTCGGCGCTGATCGGCGCCAGCAGCGTGGCGCAGCTCGACGACAGCCTCGGAGCGCTCGCCAACCTCCAGTTCAGCACCGACGAGCTCGCGGAGATCGACCAGCACGCGGTGGACGCCGGGATCAACCTGTGGGCGGGTTCCGCGGAACGCTGACGGGGCCCACGCCTTTCGCAACGCGGAAGTGCTCGGGACACAGAGGTGCCCGGGGCACGAGGGTGTGCGGGTGGTGGATGCCGGACGTCCCGTCGGGCCTGGCGACACCTCACAGGTGCGCGTTCGTCGAGGAGGACGGATGACGGTCAGCGAAGGTGATCTGCAAGCCGTCGACGTGGCCACCCGGCTGTACGTCGACGGGGTCGAGGCGGACGGCGAGGCCGGCGCGCTCGATGTCGCCGACCCCGCCCGCGCGGGGGTGCGTGTCGGCGCTGCCGCGGCGGCGTCCCGCGCGCAGGCCCTCGGCGCGGTTGCCGCGGCGAGGAGCGCCTTCCCCGCGTGGTCGGCGCTCGGTGCGCAGGAGCGGGCGGCCCGGATCGACGCGGCCGTGGCGGCGCTCGCCCCGTTCGCCGACGAGCACGCCGGGATTCTGGCGCGCGAGACCGGCAAGATCCTCGGCGAGGCGCACGGCGACGTGTTCGTCTTCTCCCACCGCTGCGGCCTCGCGACGGCGATGGCCGACCAGGTCGACGACGAGGTGGTCCTGCCCGGGCCGCCCACCGAGACCGTGGTCCGGTACGCGCCCCTCGGCGTGGTCACGATCATCATCCCGTTCAACTGGCCGCTCGCGATCCTCGGCGCCTCGCTGCCCTACGCGCTCGTCGCCGGCAACACCGTCGTCGTCAAGCCACCACCGACCGCGCCCCTGGCGACCACCCGGCTCGTGCAGCGGATGGCCGAGCAACTGCCGCCGGGCGTGCTCAACGTCGTCACCGGTGCCGACGCCGAGATCGGTGAGGCGCTCGTGGCCAATACCGACGTCGCCAAGGTCTGTTTCACGGGCAGCCCCCGCGGCGGGAACACGATCATGGCGATGGCGTCGCGGACGCTCACCCGCGTGGCGCTCGAGCTGGGAGGGAACGATCCGGCGCTGATCCTCGCCGACGCGGTGCTGGACGACGCGGCCCTGGACGGGCTCTTCCACGGGATCTTCGACACGACCGGCCAGATATGCATGGCCGCGAAGCGCGTCTACGTGCACCGCTCGCGCTACCAGGAGGTGGTGGACGGTCTGTCCGCCCGCCTGGAGCGCACCGTCCTGGGAGACGGGCACGCGCCGGACACCACGATGGGGCCGCTGCACGCGGCCACGCAGAAGGAGTTCGTCGAGGAGATCGTGGCGGAGGCCCGCGCGGCCGGGGCGGACGTGCGGGAGTTCGGTGCGCTCCCGGCCGGCCCGGAGTTCGGAGGCGGCAACTTCGTGCGCCCGTCGCTGGTGCTCGATCCGGATCCGGCCCTGCGGGTGGTGACCGAGGAGCAGTTCGGTCCGACGATCCCGGTGATCCCGTTCGACGACGAGGACGACGCCGTCGCCGCGGCCAACGACACCTGGGCCGGGCTCTGCGCGTCCGTCTGGACCGCGGACCGGGCGAAGGCGGCGGAGATCGGCGCGCGCCTGCACGCGGGCTACGTGTTCGTCAACTGCCACAGCGCCGCCGTGCTCGACCAGCGCGCCCCGTTCGGCGGGGTGAAGGGCTCGGGGATGGGGCGGGAGATGGGCATCGAGGGTCTGCGGGAATTCATGGACACGCACAGCATCGCCTTGCCCAGCTGAAGACCCGCACCGGCCCGCGGCGCGCTCCCGCTCCGACCTGCGTGCCCCCGGCAGGATTCGAACCTGCGACACCCGCTTCAGGGGTGTTGACCTCCGTCTACATTCGAGGCTCCACCTGCAGATGCCGGCTTCACTTCGGTCGAGGTGGTCACCGGGCTCCCGTCCGGTCCCAAACGCACTCCGGCGCGGGCACGCCGGCTGCAGCCCGCTCCCGGGTCGACGCTCGGTCCAGCCTCGTGAGCTGCGAGTCAGCGTCGACGATGGGAGCGCCCTCTGCCTCCCTCTGCGTCCCTCTGGACAGACTCGCGGCCCTTCTTCGTGGCCGACTGTGTCTCGTAGGCCTCGCCCAGCGCGGCGGTGTTGGAGTCGAGCCAGTTCCCGTTGGTGACATAGGCGATGACGCCGCGGTCCTTGATGGCCAGGCTGGCTCACTTGATTGCTCGAATGTAGGAGTCGTCGGCGTAGATGGTTTCGATATTGACCGCGGCGATGTAATATGTCAACAGCATGATCTCGTTGGCGTGTAATTCCTCGCGGTACTTGCGGACCAGGTCATCGGGGTGGATGAAACCGGCCTGCAGGAGGCGAGTGATGACGGTGCCCGTACCAGTGAACCCGTCGATGATGTGCACACCTTCGTCAGTGAGCCCATGACCGAAGTGCTGGCGCAGGATGTCCTCAGCTGAGCGCAGGATGAAGTCGACGATCTCCACTGGAGTGGAGACGTTGCCCAGCGCGTCGGCCTGTTTCGCGAAGCCGATCGTGAAGAACCTGTCGTACAGGTCGGCGACCACCTGCTGTTTGCTCTCAAGCGTGGTCACCTCCGCCGCGCGGACCCGCACGGAGGCGTAGAAGCGTTCCAGGTTTGCGGTCTCCGCGCCGAGGCCGGCGTCGCCGAGCCGGTCAATCATCGTCTCCATCACCTGGGAGACGGGGTTGCTGGCGGCGAACTCGTGGCCGGTGAACAGGGCGTCGAACACCGGTTTGGTGATCAGGTGCTGGGCCAGCATGCTGACCGCGTCGGCGGCGGTGATGGAGCCGTTGAGGTTGTCCCGCAGGCCCTGCAGAAACTGCTCGAACGCGGCCGTCACGGCGGTGTCGGCGCCCAGGAGAGCGATGATGCGGGTGATCAGGGCGTTGGCGATGTCGGCGACGTCGCGGGCCCAGTCCTCCCAGTAGGTGCGGGTGCCGACCTTGTCGACGATCCGCGCGAAGATCGCCTCCTGCCACTCCGATAGGGAGAATAGCGCCATCTGGGTGGCGAGCTGCCCGGTCGCGGGCTCACCGGCGTCGCCGGGTTCCTCGGTGGTGGTGTCGGTGTCGGCGAGGGTCTCGGTAGCGTCGGCGCGCGGGTCGCCGATGTGCCCGCCGAGAAGCCGGTCGGTGCCCTGTCCCTTCTCGGCGCTGGGTTCGGCGACGTTGAGCGCGATGGAGTTGACCATGGTGTTGAAGCGGTCGTCGTGCGCGCGCAGCGCGTTCAGGACCTGCCAGACGACCTTGAAGCGGCGGTTGTCCGAGAGGGCCTGCGATGTCCCAGCTGAGGCTCACGGTCAAGGGCAGCCCGAGGCACCCGAGGTGCGGCGGACGTCGTGACACGTGTCGTGACACGAACCGTGGTCGACCGATGTGTCACGGGTGGTCACAGTGGGTCGCCGCGATGCCGCAGCGGCTGGTAGTGGTCCTGGTCGACGTCGTCGGCCAGCTTTGCAGGGTAGTCCTCAGCTCTCCGTCGGCGTCCGGCGTATACGGGCGCGTTCGCGACTGCGCTCTCCGCCGGGCAGCTCCTCCAATCGGAGGGCCATTCTGCGGCTATGACGTCTCACTGCTCGGTTCCGCGCCCGATGCGGCAAGGGCGGCGATCCCGCGGCGCGTGCTCGATGTGGCGGGTGGTCGGGGCCGAGGACCCGCTGCCGGTCGTGCAGCTGACTGCCGTGAGTCTCTCCTGAGGCGAGGGCCCCTGATCCTGCACATCAGCGTCCCCGGCACCCCACCAACGGTGCCGTTCTCGCGGGCGAACACGAGTCGGTCGTCCTCGTAGGCAGAGCCCCACTGCGCGCGCTCGACGGCTTGCACCTCGGCCTGCCGCTCCAGCGCGCGCACCACCCGGGGCGACAGTCCGACGCCGGCCGACCTGCCGGACGCAGTGAAGACCAGCTGCCCGGCCACGCTCGACAACGTGCCGCGCTCCGGGTCGATGTGCAGCGTGCGCGCCGTGATGTCGATGTCCTCCCAACGCAACGCGAGTAGCTCGCCACGGCGCAGGCCGGTGCCAATGAGCACCTCGAACAGCCCGCCGAGCCGGTCGTCGGCCACGTGGCCGAGGAAGGCCACGGCCTGCGCCGCGGTCCAGACGGCGGGCTCGGTCCGCACCGGATGGCGACGGTGACGCGCTCATGTCTTCGGCCTCTCCCGTGTCGATCCGGTCGCGGTTCTCCCGGATCCCAGAGTGGCAAGGCCCGGCAGCTTGCGTTCATCTCATCTCACCGGGGCGGGCGCGTCAGGATGATCATACCGGGCATCGCACCGCCACCCACTGAGCCCAGCGCTTAATCCTCCAGGTAAACACCGATGTGCTCGATGACGATGCGGTCGACCGCGTCGCTGTCGGCGGAGCGCAGGGCGTCGAGCAGTGCTCGGTGCTGCTCGGGGATCTCGTTGGGGTTCGCGTGCCGAGGGGCGTCCCGGACGAAGTACGCCCTGACCCTGGGCAGGATCGTCCGCCAGATTTGCAGGCTCTGCACGTGCCCGCTGGCGGCAATCACCGCTTCGTGGAACGCGACGTCGAGATCGGCCAGTCGTTCTGCTGACCGCTCGACGTCACGGGCAACCCGTTCCATCTCGTCGACGATCCGTTCGAGCTCCTGGACCAGGTCGTCGCGGTCAATGAGCGCCACGACCTCTCGGAAGGCGAACCGCTCGATGGCCACCCGGATCGGCACGAGCACCTCGCGCACCTCACGTTGGGAGATCCCGGCGACCTCCGCGCCCCGGTAGAGGTGGGACACGACCAGTCCCTCCTGCTCCAGGACCTTGATCGCCTCCCGGACCGGGCCGCGACTGACTCCCGAACGAGCGGAGATGTCCCGTTCGACGAGCCGCTCGCCCGGCTTTAGCTCGCCCGAGGCGATCGCCTGGCGCAGCCAGGCCAAGATCCAGTCCCGGCGAGACACGGGCAGCGCCGCCGGCGGTGCTGATCTGGGCAACGGTTCTCCTGTTCCAGCGGTCGCAGGGCGCGGCCGCCTCGATGGTAGACGATGACCTGCAGGTTGCAGATGGTTGACCATCTGCCATTTGGGCCGTACGTTCGTGCCTCGCTGGACACCGGATCGAAGGAGGCCGCCAGTGAGATCAAGCTCCGTCTCCGCGCCGTCCGAAGCGACCACCGCCGGTGTTCCTCGGAAGGCCACAGCGGCGGCCGCACTCGGCACCGTGCTGGAGTGGTACGACTTCGCTGTCTACGCAGCGCTCGCCACGGTGATCGGCCGCCTGTTCTTCCCGTCGGACGATCCGACGGTGTCGTTGCTGGTCACGCTCGCGTCGTACGCCGTCGGGTTCGTCTGCCGACCGCTCGGGGCGATCTGGCTCGGTCGGCTCGGCGACCGCGCGGGCCGGCGCAGCATGCTCGCGATCACGATGGTCATCGTCGGAGTGTCGAGCCTGCTCATCGGGCTGCTGCCGACCTACGCCAGCGTCGGGGTCCTCGCCCCGATCCTGCTCGTCGCGCTGCGGATGGTGCAGGGACTCGCGGTCGGCGCTGAGTGGACCGGCGGGGCGACCTACCTCATCGAGCACGCGCGGACCGGCCGCCGGGGCCTGTTCGCGAGCATCGTGCAGGCCTCCACGGTCCTGGGTTTCCTGCTCGGCACGGGCGTGGCCACCGTCATCGTCCGGCTGGTCCCGCAGGACGCGGTCGACTCCTGGGCGTGGCGGGTACCGTTCGTCGTCGGCGGCCTGGTCGCCGCGATCGGACTCTTCGTGCGACTCAAGCTGGATGAGTCACCGGCCTACGCCGAGCTCCGCAACGCTGGGCCTGCCGCACCCGGCCCGACGGAGTCCGCGGAGCGGCAGGGCACCCGTCGCAACTGGTTGCTCCTGCTCGGGATCGTCTTCGGCATCACGGTCCACGGCTACACGGCTACCAGCTTCCCCGCGTTCCTCGCCGGAACCACTGATCTCCCCCTGGCCGACGCCCTCACCACCAACGTCGTGGCCCTCTGCATCCAGGTACCGCTCATCGTCGCGGCCGGCGCGCTGTCCGACCGGGTCGGGCGCAAGCCGATGATGGTCGGAGGGCTGTCCCTGCTCGCCCTGGCGACCTATCCGATCTTCCTGCTGGTGTCCGGCGGCACCGTGCTCGGAGCGCTGCTGGGACAGATCGTCTTCGTCACGCTGTTCGCCGCCGTGTCCGGGCCGATGGCGGCGATGTTCGTCGAGATGTTCCCGACCCGGGTCAGGAGTACCGCGTTCTCCAGCTCCTACAACATCGGCGTCGCGGTGTTCGGCGGCACGGCGCCGTTCGTGAACACCCTCCTCGCCACCCGGACGGGGATCGACGTGGCGCCGGCCTTCTACCTGATCTTCGGCGCCGCCGTCTCGCTGCTGCTTCTGGTCCGGATCACCGACCGGCACGCGGAGGAGCTCCGGTGACCGGGCGTCCGACCGGGAACGACCTGCGATCGCCGGGAGTGCGCCCGTGCTCGACGTCCTGATCCGGAACGGGACCGTCATCGACGGGACCGGCGCCCGGCCGCTGCGGGCGGACGTCGCCGTCGCGGACGGGAAGGTCGTCGCCGTACGACCGGAGATCGAGACCCGCGCGGCGCGGACCATCGATGCGACCGGGCTGACCGTCACGCCGGGGTTCATCGATCCGCACAGCCATTCCGACTGGTCGATCCTCGGCAACCGGGACGCGCAGAGCACGATCCGGCAGGGAGTGACCACCGAGGTCGTCGGGAACTGCGGGGTCACCTACGCCCCGCTCACCGACGGCAACGCACGGGAGGCCGGCGCCGCACTGGCCGCCTTCGGCTACGAGGGTGAGGTCGACTGGCGCTCGTTCGGTGAGCTCCTGCAACGGGTGCACGGCGGGGGCACCGCGCAGAACCTCGCCTGGTTCGTCGGGCACACCGCGCTGCGCGACGCCGCCGGGATCCACGGGGACCGGGTCACCGACGACGAGGCCACACGCGTCGACCGCCTGCTCGACGAGGCGCTGGACGCCGGGGCCATCGGACTCTCGACCGGACTCGAGTACGGCTCGGGCCGCGACGCCACGACTGCGGAACTCACCCGCACGGCCGCGCGGGTCGCCCGGCACGGTGGGCTCTATGCCAGCCACATCCGCAACCGCGACGCGCATCTCGGTGCCGCCGTGGACGAGTTCTTCGACGTTGCCCGGCGCACTGGGCTCCGTGCCCAGCTGTCCCACCTGAACGTCCGCTACGACACGGGTGCGGCTCCAGACGCCTGGGCCCGCGCGGTGGAGCGCCTCGACGCCGAGCGGGAGGCGGGGCTCGACGTGCTGGCCGACATCACTCCGTACCCGGACGGCATCGGTCTCGCCATCGGCCTGCTGCCCGCCTGGCTGGTCGCCGACGGGCCGGTCCGGGCGGCGCAGCGGCTAGCCGACCCGGAGGTGCGTCAACAGCTGCGCGGGGACTGCGACCGGTACTGGCGGTTCCTGCACCGGGGACAGTGGGACCGGGTCACCCTCGCGGTCAGCCCGGCCACGCCGGAGCTGGAGGGGCTCGGCTTCCCCGAGATCGCCGAGCGCCTGGGCCGCGACCCGTGGGACTGCCTGTTCGACGTCCTGCAGGCCGCGGGGGCGGACATGCCCGCCGTGCAGCTCATGGGGCGGCTGTTCACCCCGGAGCACGTCGCGGACGCCGTGGAGCACCGGCTGTTCTGCCTCGGCGTTGACGGCTTCACGAGCCGGACCGACGGGGTGCTCGCCGCCCGCACCCGCCATCCGCTGTTCTTCACCGGTCACACCCACTACCTGACCCACCACGTGCTGCAACGCGGAACCCTCACGCTGGCCGAGGCCGTGCGCAAGATGACCTCGATGGTCGCCGACCACTTCGGACTGGCAGACCGGGGGCGCCTCGTCCCCGGCTGCCACGCCGACGTCGCCGTGCTGGACGTCGCGGTCCTCGCCGAGCAGGACACCTCCACCTACCGGCAGGGGACGTACGCGGCCGGGGTGCCGCATGTCCTGGTGAACGGAGTCCAGGTCGTCGACCGGGGGGTGCACCTCGGTGCGCGAGCCGGCGTTCACCTCCGTCGCTCCTTCTGAGCGCAATACACCGAAAGGCACTTATGAAGATTCGTGACATCCGAGCCGTCGGTCTCCGCGGGGCGACCCCTGCGGGGGGATGGGAGGAGGAGCTCACCCAGGAAGACGTCGTGCACACGCTCGTGGCGGTGCACACCGACGAGGGGGTGGTCGGCGTCGGGAGCGTCTTCACCAGCGAGGCGCTGGTGCAGGCCGCGCTCGAGGTGCTCTCTCCGCTGCTGGCCGGCGAGGAGGCGACCGAGCCGGAACGGGTCTCCGAGCGCCTGCACCGCTCCACCTTCTGGCTCGGGCGCGGTGGGGCGATCACCCACACGATCAGCGGCGTCGACACCGCGCTGTGGGACATCCTCGGCAAGGTCACCGGTCAACCCGTCGGGAGGCTGCTCGGCGGCCGGTACCGCCAGCGGGTCCGCCCCTACGCCTCCCTCCTGATGGAGGAGCCAGAGGCCCTGGCCGAGCACCTGCGGCGGCTGGCCGACGGCGGATGGACCGCGTTCAAGATCGGCTGGGGGCCGTTCGGGCGGGTGAGTTCGGCGCTCGACGAGCGGATCGTGGCCGCGGCCCGCGACGCCGTCGGTCCGGATGCGCTCCTGATGGTGGATGCGGGCGGCAGTGACAGCGGGTGGACGAACGGCTACAAGTGGGCGCTGCGCACCGCACGGATGCTCGACGACCACGACGTCGCCTGGTTCGAGGAGCCGCTGAGTCCCGACGCGCTCGCCGACTACGCGGCGCTGCGCCGCGCGGCACCAGTCCCGATAGCCGGTGGTGAGGTTCTAACCCGGCGGCAGAGCTTCCATCCGTGGATCGAGGCCGGCTGCTTCGACATCGTCCAGCCCGACGTCACGAAGGTCGGCGGGCTCAGCGAGCAGCGCCGGATCGGGTGGGCCGCGCACGACCACGGCCTGCGGCTCATTCCGCACGGGTGGAACACGGCCATCGGGCTCGCCGCCGACCTGCACCTGGCGTCGGCGCTCCCCGAGACGGACCTCGTCGAGTACGTCACCGGGTCCCCCTACGTCGATGACATCACGACCACGCCCTGGCGACTCGACGCTGACGGGATGCTCGCCGTCCCGGACCGGCCCGGCCTCGGCGTCGATCTCGACCCCGAGTCGCTCGGCCGCTACGCCGACGCGTCCGCGCTGCTCCGACCGTGACGGGGCGGCCCACCAGGCGAACCGGCCGGTGAGCTGAGCCTCCGCGCCGGACTTCCGCGACACCCACGTCCCAATACGTCGGTGCCAGGCCCTGTCACGCCCCGACCACCCACCGGACCGAGTCCACGACAACGAGGGAACGACGATGACGTCGCTGCATCCTGATCGGACAGACCTGGGACCCGCTCGCCCCGCCGTGGGGCTCCCGTGCCCAACGGCTGGAGCGCGGTGATGGCCTCGGGAACAGAACGGCCCGCACCGGCCCCGGCCGCGCACGGTGCTCCTCGCTCCGGTACGCGGCGCGCCGCATGGGCGGGGTTCATCGGAACCGCGCTCGAACAGTACGACTTCGTCATCTACGGCACGGCGTCGGCGCTGGTCTTCTCCACGTTGTTCTTCCCCAACTTCTCGCCCGTTGCCGGTGTGATCGCCAGCTTCGGCGCCTACGCCGTCGGGTTCGCGGCCCGACCGCTGGGTGGGCTGTTCTTCTCCCGGTTCGGCGATCGGCTGGGACGCAAATGGGTGCTCGTCTGCACCCTCCTGCTGATGGGCATCTCGACGATGGCCATCGGCCTACTGCCCACCTACGAGCAGGTCGGCGTCCTGGCTCCGGTGCTGCTGGTCGCCTGCCGCTTTATGCAGGGCTTCGGGGCCGGCGCCGAGCAGTCCGGCGGGGCCACCCTGCTGACCGAGACCGCGCCCCGGGGGCGTCGGGGCCGGCTGGCCTCGCTCGTCATCGCGGGCGCTGCGGCGGGAACGGCTGCCGGCGCGGGCGTCTGGGCGCTGGTGCAACTCCTCCCGCAGGACCAGGTCCTGATCTGGGGATGGCGCCTCGTGTTCCTCTCCAGCCTCGGAGTCACCGTCGTCGCACTGCTGATCCGCCGGAGGCTCAACGAGAGCCCCGTCTTCCAGGACCTCAAGCGACAGCACATCGAACCTCGCAAACCCGTCGCGGAGATCTTCCGCAACGGCAGGCGACCGCTGCTGCTGGTGATCTTCATGACGCTGGGGGCCGGTGCCCAGTCGTATACCTACCAGGTCTTCATGGCCTCGTATCTGATCACCGCCATGAGTGTCGACCCGGCCTTCGTGCCGCCGCTGCTGCTCGTCGCCGCCGTGTGCGGCGGGGTGGCCACCGTCGGATTCGGCATCCTGTCCGACCGGATCGGGCGCAAGCCCGTCTACTCGGCGATCCTCGGCGCGATGGTCCTGATTCCGGGGCCCTCCTTCATCGCCCTGCACACCGGGTCCCCGGTCGCGATCAGCGTCACGATCATCCTCGGATTCGTGCTTGCCGGGTTCGGCTCGTCCGGGGTCCAGATGAGCTACTACCCGGAGCTGTTCGGGAACCGCTACCGCTACGCCGGGGTTACGCTCGGCCGCGAGTTCGCCGCGGTACTCGGGGGCGGGCTCGCCCCGCTCATCTGCGCCGCCCTGATCGGCGCGTTCGCCGGGTCCTGGGTGCCGGTCGCCGTGTACATGTCCGCGATGGCGGCGATGAGCTTCGTCGCGTCACGGCTGGCTCCCGAGACGAGGGACCGGGACCTAACCACCCCGATCGACGCCACGCGCGCGCAGGTCGACCGGTGACGGCGCCCGCCAGACCCCTGGTCGTGCTGGTTCCGCACCGGGACGGCCCCGAACTGTTGGGGGACGTCCCGGCTGTCGAGCCCGTTCCGTACGAGCCGAACGCCCCACTGCCCGACGCGGCGGCGACAGCACCGGTCCTGATCCCTCCGCTGGCACCGACGGACACTGCGGCGCTCATGAAGGCGATGCCGCGGCTCGAGCTCGTGCAGCTGCTGTCCGCCGGCGCGGAGATCTGGACGGGGAAGGTGCCCCGCGCGGTGCAATTGTCCGACTGTCGAGGCGCACACGGGGCCGCCACCGCCGACTGGGTGCTCGCCGCACTCCTCGCGACATGGCGGAACATCCCGCACTTCATGCGCGACCAGTTGCAGGGCCGCTGGTCGCCCTCCCCGGTGGACGATCTGGACGGGAAGCGGGTGCTGATCCTCGGCGCCGGTGACATCGCGTCGCACGTCGCGCGGCGCCTCGCCGCGTTCGAGGTCACGACGACGATGGTCGGACGGACTCCTCGGCCCGGCGTCCACGGGGTGGAGGAGGTCCACCGGCTGCTCCCGGCGCACGACGCCTGCGTCGTGGTCGTTCCGCTGACGGATGCCACGCGAGGACTCGTCGATGCCGGGTTCCTGTCCGCGATGCCCCGCGGAGCGGTCCTGGTGAATGCCGGCCGCGGTGCGGTGGTGAACACCGGTGCGCTGGTGGCCGAGCTGAGCAGCGGTCGCCTGCGGGCGGCTCTGGACGTCACCGACCCCGAGCCACTCCCGCCAGAGCACCCGCTGTGGCGGGCACCCGGCCTCCTCCTCACCCCGCACATCGGCAGCAACACGCCGGGCGCGCTCGTTCGTGCCTACCGCGTCGCTGCCGAGCAGATCGCCCTGTTCGGAGCCGGACGCCCTCTTACCAATCTCGTTCATGACGGCTATTGAGGCGGTGGGGCCGGAACTCGCCGATCATGGCGCAAGGGCGCCGAGGGCCGGGATGAGCGGCTCCGGACGTCGTCGGAGTGGCGGCCCATGACGCCCTGAGTCCTGCCGAGCTACCGGTCACACCCCTGCCGGCGACCCGGCCGCAGCCTCTTGGGCCCGCCAGTCGAACCCGGTACGCCAGTACTCGAGGTGACCGGTGACCGCGCCTGTCGAGGCATCGCCGGTGTTTGACGCGTCGGTGTCAACGGCGGGGGAAGCGGAGGCCCGACCAGCGCTCCGATGCTCGCCGCGGTGGAGGGGGCGCGGCGACGATCCGTGACTCGCCCTGGGTCCTGTGGAGGCTCCTGACCTTGGAAACGAGGATGGAGTCATGCCGAGAGAGCAGTCGCCGGGCAAGCCGACCACGCGCCGGTACTCCGAGGAGGAGAAGACCGCCGCGGTGAGGATGGTTCGGACATTGCGCGCGGAGTTGGGCAGCGATCATGGCACCGTGAAGCGGGTGGCCGAGCAGCTCGGCTACGGGGTCGAGTCGGTGCGGTTGTGGGTGCGCCAGGCCGACATCGACGACGGGCACGAACCCGGCGTGAGCACCGACGAGGCTGCCCGGGTCCGCGAGCTCGAGCAGGAGGTCCGCGAGCTGCGCCGGGCGAACGAGATTTTGAAGAGGGCCGCGAGTTTCTTCGGGGCGGAGCTCGACCGCCAGCATCGCAGGTAGTGGCGTTCATCGACGCCCACCGCGACGACGTGGTTGAAGGAAAGCCGCTCGGGGTCGAGCCCATCTGCCGGGTCCTGCAGGTGGCCCCGAGCACCTACTACGCCGCGAAGACCCGCCCACCCTCGAAGCGGGCATGCCGCGACGCGGAACTGACCCCGCAGCTGGTCACGTTGTGGAAAGACAACTACCGCGTCTATGGGGCTCGCAAACTCTGGAAGGCCGCCCGCCGGGCCGGCCTGAAGGTGGGCCGTGATCAGGTCGCCCGCCTCATGCGCATGGCTGGGATCGAGGGCGTCCGGAGGACCAAGAAGGTGCGCACCACCCGGCCCGATCCCGTCGCAGCCCGCCACCCCGACCTGGTCGGCCGCCACTTTCAGGCCGAGGCACCGAACCAGCTGTGGGTCACTGACCTGACCTACGTCCCGACCTGGGCGGGGGTGGCTTACGTGTGTTTCATCGTCGACGCCTTCTCCCGGGCGATCGTCGGGTGGCGCGTCGCCGGGCACATGCGCACCAGCATGGTGCTCGACGCCATCGAGATGGCCCGCTGGTCACGCGGCACCACGCTGGCCGGGCTGCGGTGTCACTCGGATGCCGGGTCGCAGTTCACATCGGTGCGCTATGGCGAGCGGCTCGCCGAGATCGGCGCAGTCCCGTCGATCGGCTCGGTCGGCGACTCCTACGACAACGCCCTGGCCGAGACGGTCAACGGCTACTACAAGGCAGAGCTGATCCGCGGACCCGCCCGCCGGCAGCCGTGGAAGACCGTCGAGGACGTCGAACTCGCCACGCTGGGCTGGGTGCACCGGCACAACACCGGGCGCCTGCACGCCTACCTCGACGACCGGCCACCGACCGAGTTCGAGCAGACGTTCTACGCTGCCCAACGGGACGACCGCACTGCGGTCGGAATCCCATAGACCGGGCCTCCATCAGACCCAGGGCGAGTCAGATCGTCGAGGTGGCCAGCGGTCGGCAGACGTGGGGTTTGCAGGCGGGAGAGCAGCTGTGCGGGCCGGCTGTGGCGTGCTCGACGCGTGGCCGCCCGCCGCAGTGCGTCCGGCACCGGCGCAGGATCGCCTGGTGGGCGTCGAGCGTCTCGCCGTCGAGCTTCGCGACGGGCAGATGCCCAAGGAGTGGGGCGGATGTGGATGCGGATCGCCTGCTCGTACCGCTCGAGCGTCGTCTCCTCGACGTCGAGGAGTTCGAGGTAGCGGTCCATGAGCTGGTTGACCGTGGCCTTCGTGCGCGGGTTGCACTGCCTCGTCGACCTGGTTGACGAGGCGCCTGCGGATCTTCTCCGCTTCCGCGTACGCCTTCGGCCCGGCAGGCACGGACTCCGTGAGGTAGTGCCGGCGCCCGTCAGGGCATCGACGCCTGCGTACACGCGGACCCGCAGGGAGCCGCTGGCCCTGGCCTCGATCTCGCCCCGCTGGCGGGTCGGCTTGCGCGCCACGGGAGCGAAGCTAGCGCTCTCGCTCCCCGAATGGCTCCCCGTCGGAGAACCTGATCGGTGGCCCGAGCTGCTGACCTGCGTGCCCCCGGCAGGATTCGAACCTGCGACACCCGCTTTAGGAGAGCGGTGCTCTATCCCCTGAGCTACGAGGGCCTGGCGGCAGCGTACCCGGGGCGCTCCGCCCGCCCGGCGGCAACGTCGACAGGCGGCGTCACTGCGAGCAGGTGGCCGAGCCGGTGGGCGTGGTGACCACGGCCTCGGCCACGTCGTGCAGCCGCCTGCCGTGGCTGCGGGCGTAGTCGCGCAGGGCGCTGAACGCCGTGTCGACGTCGATCTCGTAGCGCTCGGCGATGATGCCCTTGGCCTGCTCGATGGTGACCCTGCTGTTCAGGGCCTGCTGGAGCTGCTCGACCCGGGTGGTGGCCTCGCGTGCGACGCGCTCGTGGACGATACCGACGGCGGCGATGTCGGCCAGCCCCTGGGCGAGCGCGAGCTCGTCGTCGCCGAGTCCGACGGCGTGAGCGGCGAAGACCTCGAGCGCGCCGACGGTCCCGCCGCTGTGCCGCATGGGGAACGCGTAGACCGAGCCGAACCCGGCCTCGAGGGCGGGTGGGGTGAAGCGAGGCCAGCGTGGCCAGGCGGTGTCGAGGTCGAGGCAGCGGACCGGTAGCCCGGTGGTGAGGCACTCGATGCCGGGGCCTTCGTTCACCTGCACCGGGCGCGTGTCCAGCGCAGCCGTCGAGCCGTTGGACGGGCCGGCCAGCAGCGCCCCCGCGGCGTCCGCCCCGAGCAACTGGACGCAGCGGTCGGCGAGCCGGCCGATACGGGCAGCGGGTCGGTCGGCGAGCTCGACGAACGCCTCGGCAATCAGCCGATTCGATACGTCCACCGAGCGGATCTTACGCATGGCAGCGTGCAGCGGAACCCACTTCTACCCTGGTGGCCTATTCATTGTTCGCGATGTGGCGGGAGGCCGGAGCGCGTGGACGTCAGCACCCTCGACGAGGTCGCGCCGCGGGAGCGGTTCACGCGGATCTGCGCGCTCACCGGAGCCGGGATCAGCGTGGCCGCCGGGCTCGGCACGTTCCGCGGCCCGGACGGGCTCTGGACGCTGGCGCCCGAGGTGGAGCGGGCCATGCACGCCCACCTGCTTCCCGGCAACGTCGACGCGCTCTGGGAGGTCTGGGGCGGCATGTGGAACACGGCCGCGGCCGCCGGGCCCACGCCCGCGCACCGCGCGCTCGCGGCCGCCGGGGCAGCGGTGATCACCCAGAACGTCGACGGGCTGCACCAGGCCGCGGGCTCCGTCGACGTCGTGGAGCTGCACGGTTCCGCGGGTCGGGCCCGCTGCCTCGACGACGACTTCTGCGGCTGGACCGGGCCCGCCGACGAGGCGCGGCGCGCCGAGCCGCCGCGGTGCGCGCGCTGCACCGAACCGGCGCGGCCCGCCGTCGTCCTCTTCGGCGAGGTGCTCGACCCGGAGGCGCTCGGCGCGGCGCGCCGGCTCGTGTCGGCGTGCGACCTCTTCCTCGCGGTCGGTACCTCGGGCCGGGTGGCGCCCGCGTCCTGGCTGGCGCCCACGGCCCGCGCGGCCGGCGCGTTCTGTGTGAACGTCGACCTCCACCCGGACGGTCCGGTCGACCCTGCGTTCCACGCCCGCGTGGTGGGCGACGCGCAGGACGTGCTGGCGCAGTGGGCCGCCTCCTGATCACCCCGCGGTCATTCCGGGGTGAGGCCGTGCCGGGCGTCGCCGAGCACCCGCTCGCACACCTCGGCCTCGCTCGCCGCGGAGAACACGTCCTTGTCATCCATGCCGGCACCGTGCCCGCCGGCCGTTGACCCCGTCGAGCGTTGTTGCCGTTCCGGCAACCAGGACCACTCCTGGTAGGGCCCCTCGTGCAAGGCGGCGTAGACGCGGTCGCGTACGGCGTTGGCCCGGGCGTCGGTGAGCGTGCGGTCGAGCGGGCGCAGCACCATCCGCAGCAGCACGTTGTCCTGCCCGGGAACGGTGCCCAGGCGGTCGCGCGCCGGGGCGGGCAGCCGCTCGTGGGGCGTGCGGGCCAGCACCGTGAGGCTCTCGAGCAGGTCGGCGTCGGCGCCGAGGGCGGAGCGGACACGGTCGCCGAGCACCTCGTCGTCGGTGCCGGCCGCGGTGACCACCGAGAGGTCGCGCCGGACGGGCGGCAGCATCGAGACCTGCCGCCACGGCGAGAGGTCCAGCATCTGTTCGGCGATCCGCGGGTCGGTGGCGCGCAGCAGCCGGATGTCCGGCAGGCCCTTGCGCAGCATCACGGCCCGGTCGAGGCCCATGCCGAGGGCGAGGCCGCGCCGGCGGTCCGGGTCCAGCCCCGCCCCGGCCAGCACGTGCGGCGCGGCGAGCCCGCACTCCGCGAGCTCGACCCACTCGTCGTCGATGCGGACGTCCACCTGGCGCCCCTGCTCGGTGTACGGGTGGCGGGCGGGCACGGTGCGCAGGCCGGCCCCTGGCAGAACGGCCTCGCCGACCGTGCCGACCATCTCGTCCAGGTCGACGACGCCCCGGGTGATGCGCCACAGGTCGACCTGGTGGGGTTCGCCCACGTGCGTGCGGTCGATGACGTCGCGCCGGTACACGAGCCCGGGCAGCACGAGCAGGACGTCGTCGGGCGGGTCCGGCTCGGCGGCGAGGGCGCGCAACGCCGGTGGCACGCCGGCGGAGGTGTGGCTGCGCAGCATCACCGTGTCGCCGAGGTAGCGCGAGTAGCGCGAGTCGCGGGTGACCGCCGCGGGCGGGTAGCCGAGGCGGTCGTAGTTGTCCTCGACGGCCACGGCGGGCGACGAGCGCAGCACGCGCACGCTGCAGGCCCAGCGGGCGGCGAGCGCGCCGACCACGGCGTCGAGCACGAGCCCGACGGCGTGCGGGCCCTGCGCGGGGTCGGAGAGGTCGCGCAGCGCGAGCGCCGCGGCGACCTGCTCGGGGGAGAGGGTGGTGGGCACGACGGGTCCTCCCGTTCGGAGGAGGCGCTCGGCCGGCGCCTCCGAGCGTGCCTGCTCGGCACCGACGGGGGCCGGCAGGCGGGGCTCACCCCCCCGGTCGCTCCGGCGCGCGGGATCAGACGGATGCGCCTGCGCCCCCGCGGCCGCACCGCGGCCGGGGGCGGGGAAACCGCTGCGTGTGCACCATGCAGGAACGGTAGCGCGGCAGCCCGCGCCGTGCCGCTGAAATCCCTGGTCACCCGCGGGGGGAACGTTGCCCGCGACACAGGCAGCTCTCAGGCACGTCTCAGATCGCCGGTTCACACTTGCGGCATGCGCATCCTCGTCGTCGACGACGACCGGTCCGTCCGGGAGTCACTGCGCCGTTCGCTGGCCTTCAACGGCTACCAGGTGGAGCTCGCCGGCGACGGGCAGGCAGCTCTCGACGCCGTGCTCAACCAGCGCCCGGACGCGATGGTCCTCGATGTGATGATGCCTCGCCTCGACGGGCTCGAGGTGTGCCGCCGGATGCGCGCCGCGGGCGACGAGCTGCCGATCCTCGTCCTCACGGCCCGCGACGCCGTGTCGGACCGGGTGGCCGGGCTAGACGCGGGCGCCGACGACTACCTGCCCAAGCCGTTCGCGCTCGAGGAGCTGCTCGCCCGCCTGCGCGCGTTGCTGCGCAGGCGCTCACCCGACGACATCGCCGCCGCGGCCGGCCAGAGCAAGCCGCTGGAGTTCGCCGACCTCTCGCTCGACCCCGACACCCGCGAGGTCCGCCGGGGTGACCGGCACATCAGCCTCACCCGCACCGAGTTCTCGCTGCTGGAGCTGCTGCTCACCAACCCGCGCCGGGTGCTCACCCGCGCCCAGATCCTGGAGCAGGTCTGGGGCTACGACTTCCCGACCACCGGCAACGCCCTCGAGGTCTACATCGGCTACCTGCGGCGCAAGACCGAGGCCGAGGGTGAGCCGAGGCTGATCCACACCGTTCGCGGCGTGGGGTACGTCCTGCGCGACACGCCGCCGTGACGTGGCCCGGTGTGCCGCAGCGGCCCGCGAGGCCGAACGGGACGCCCGGCATGGAGCGGTTCGACCAGCTCTCGCTGCGTACCCGCGTCGGCGCGCTGGCCGCGCTCGTGGCGGCGCTGGCGGTGGTGCTGGTGTCGGCCGCCGCGTTCGTCACCGTGCGGGTCAACATCCTGCAGACGCTCGACGCCAACCTGCTCCAGCGCGCGTCCGCCGCGGCGCAGAGCGAGCTCGCCGACCCGCAGCAGCTCGCCACGATCCCCACCGAGGTGCTCGGCGCGGGTGACATCCGGCTCGCGCTGTTGCTCGCGAACGGGCAGGCGATCTCCGCGGAGGGAGCGGCGTCCGCGCCCCCGCTGGGCGCCGACGAGCTGGAGGTTGCCAAGGGCGAGGTCAGCTCCTCCACGAGGACGGCCACCGAGGACGGGGTGCCGTACCGGGTGGTGGCCGTCCAGGCCGGGCCCGCGCAGGCGCTCGTCATCGCGCAGCGCCTCGACGCCACCGAGCAGGTGCTCACGAAGCTCGGGTTCGCGCTGCCGATCGTCGGCGGGCTCGGGGTGGTGGTCGCGGCGTTCGCGGGCGTGGCGGTCGCGCGCGCCGGGCTGCGCCCGGTCGACCGGCTCACCGCCGCCACCGAGCGCGTCGCCGCCACCGGGGACCTGCGACCGATCCCGGTGGAGGGGTCCGACGAGCTCGCGCGGCTCACGGCCAGCTTCAACGAGATGCTCGGCGCCCTCGCCGCGTCGCAGGAACAGCAGCGGCGGCTCGTGGCGGACGCCGGGCACGAGCTGCGCACACCGCTCACCTCGATGCGCACCAATCTGGAGCTGCTCGCCGCCGCCAGCAGGCCCGGCGCGCCCAGCCTGCCCGAGTCCGAGCGCGCCGAGATCCTCGACGACGTCCAGGCGCAGGTGGCCGAGCTGTCCACGCTGGTCGGCGACCTCGTCGAGCTGGCACGCGATGACGCCCCGATGGTCGTGCACGAGCCCCTCGAACTCACCGACGTCATCATGCGGGCGCTCGAACGGGCGCGGCGGCGGTCGGGTGACGTCGAGTTCGACCCGATGCTGGTGCCCTGGACGCTCATGGGGGACGCCACCGCGCTCGAACGCGCCGTGCTGAACCTGCTCGACAACGCCGCGAAGTGGAGCCCGCCCGGGGGACGGGTGCGCGTGCAGATGCGGCCGGTGGACGAGTGGTCGGTGGTGCTCGAGGTGGCCGACGCCGGGCCGGGGATCGCCGAGGAGGACCTTCCGCTGGTGTTCGAGCGCTTCTACCGGGCTGCCACGTCCCGGACGATGCCCGGCTCCGGGCTGGGCCTCGCGATCGTGCGGCAGGTGGCCGTGCGGCACGGCGGCGCGGTCTGGGCCGGGCGGGCCCCGGAGGGCGGCGCACTGCTCGCGATGCGGCTGCCGGGACACCGTTTGTTCGCCTGACCGGAAGATCGATGGAACACCCCGCGCGTCGCTAGGCTGGGGACCGCACGTCCCCTGACGCGAATTCGGTGATGGCATGGCGAACCACCCTTCCGACCACAACGGGGCTGCGGGAGGGCCGGACGAGGGGGGTCCACGCAGCGCCGGCGCGCAGCCACCCGCAGCGGCCACGGCGGAGTTCCCCCCACCCGCTGGGCAGGGTGACGTCGGCTCCTACTCCCCACCGCCGGCCTCGTCCTGGTCGGGCGGCTGGCCCACCCAGCAGACTTCCGGCGACTCCCAGTGGGCGCCGGGCAGCCCGGCGGCGCCGCCGTGGTCGAGCGCGTCCCGGTACAGCCCGCCCCAATACGCCGCCAACCAGCCCAACGCGAACCAGTACAGCGCCAACCAGTACAGCGCCGACCCGTACAGCGGGTCCCAGTACGGGGCGCCGCAGCAGAGCACCACCCAGTACCCCGTGCCCGGGTACGGCGCGCCCGCACCGAACGCCGCCACACAGGCCCACGGGTTCGGCCCGTACCAGCTCCCGCCGCCGCGGCAGCGGGCGCCGCGCCGGGGCGCCCTGATCGGGCTCGGGCTGGTGGCGGTGCTGCTGTCCGGGCTGATCGGCGGGGTCGTCGGCAATTCGCTGGCCGGCGGACGCGGCGGATCGATCGGCGTGCTGGGGCAGCCGCTGCCGTCCGTCGACGAGGCCGCCGCTCCCACCACCCCGGTGGAGGCGGTCGCGGCACGGGTGCTGCCGAGCGTCGTGCAGCTGCGCGTCGAGGGCCCCACGGCCACCGGCGAGGGCTCGGGGAT
This sequence comes from Pseudonocardia zijingensis, assembly GCF_042657305.1. NCBI lineage: Bacteria > Bacillati > Actinomycetota > Actinomycetes > Pseudonocardiales > Pseudonocardiaceae > Pseudonocardia > Pseudonocardia zijingensis. The sequence continues at coordinate 217,736 of NZ_JBHSKO010000005.1, forward strand.
GGTCCTGAGCGCCGACGGCCTGATGCTCACCAACAACCACGTCGTGGAGGAGGCGGCTCAGGCGGGCACCGTCACCGCGGTGTTCCACGACGGCACCACCGCCCAGGCCCAGATCGTCGGCCGCGACCCGAGCTCGGACGTCGCCGTGCTCCGCGCCCAGAACCTCACCGGGCTCACCCCCGTCGAGCTCGGCAACTCCGACTCGATCCGCGTCGGCCAGCAGGTCGTGGCCTTCGGTGCGCCGCTCGGCCTCGGCGGCACCGTCACCACCGGGATCATCAGCGCCGTCGACCGCGCCGTGAACGTCGGCGAGGAGGCGGGCGCCAACACCCCCACCGTCCTGAACGCGCTGCAGACCGACGCCGCGATCAACCCCGGCAACTCCGGCGGGCCACTGGTCGACATGGAGGGCCGGGTCGTCGGCATCAACTCCGCGATCGCCACCACCGGCGCCCAGGGCGGGTCGATCGGCGTCGGCTTCTCGATCCCGATCAACCAGGCCCGCCGGGTGGCGGAGGAGCTCGAGCGCACCGGGCGCGCCTCCCGCGCCGTCCTCGGCGTCACCGTGGCCGACGACCCCCGGCAGGCCGGGGCGATCATCCGGGGCGTCACCCCCGGCGGGGCCGCCCAGCTGGCGGGCATCCGCGAGGGCGACGTCGTGCTCCGCTTCGGCGACCAGCGCATCTCCACCGGCACCGACCTGCAGGCGGCGGTCGGGTCCCGCGCCCCGGGCGAGGTGGTCGAGATCCAGCTCGCCGACCGCACGGTGCAGGCCACCCTCACCGCGGCCCCGAACTAGGCCGTGTTTAGGAAGTCCGGGTCGATGGGGGTCGCCTGGGCGCGAAGACCGCGATCAGGACTTCTTGAACACGGCCTAGAAGGGCCGCGTCGCTGATCAGGCCGGCGTCATCGGCGCCGGACGGCGACTCTCGACGACCGGGAGTCCAATCCCTGGCCCTCAGTGCCCGCATCGCAGGGCCTCCTGGTGGCGCCGCGCATCGTGCGGGGCCGCCCTACGGCAGGCGCCGCGGGCAGGCCAGGGCCTGCCCGATGGGGCGCGGCGCCACCAGGAGGCAGCCTCCCCGGGAGGCCTGGGTTCCGCGGCGATCAGGGGCGAAACGGCCACTCTCGACGGCCCCGGGGCCGCCAATTTGGCCATGATCACAGAGTTGGCGCATTCCCGGGTCTATCTCGCCCGAGAATGCGCCAAACCCGTGATCATGGCCGCGGGACCGGCCTCCGGTGGCGCCGCGGCCACCGGGCAGGCCCTGTCTGCCCACGTGAATGCCCCGCACGATGCGTGGCGCCACCGGAGGCCCCAGGCGTGCCGTGGTCACCGCGGTCGGGCCAGGGCCTGCGCGGCAGGCTTCACCGGCAGGCCCGGGTCGGAGGCTATACGCGATCAAGGGGAAATGGTTGCTCTCAGAGATCATCTAGCGGTCATTTCCCCTTGATCGACGACCTCGGGCCGCCAACTTGGCTCATGATCAGGGGGTTGGCGCATTCCCGGGTCGAAAACGCCCGAGAATGCGCCGAAGCCGTGATCATGCCGCGCCTGCCGGATCAGCCGGAGCCAGAAGTTCGGCGGCTCGGTGTGCGGGTACCTGCGGCGGTGGGTTCGCACCTCAGGTGGATCGTCGTGGCCAGCAGTTGACGCGGAGGGTGACGTTCTGGTCTCGTTCAGTGGTCTCGGTCGTGGTGCCCCACGCCGAGCGCCCGTCGCGTCGGCGCCGGTACCCCCTCCCAGCGCCGGCGCGACCCGGCGTCCCCGGACCGGGTGACCAAGGACCTCGGGCCTCCCCGCTACGGTGAGTGGCATGGAGATGGCGCCGCCCCAGATCGGTCGAGCCCTCGTGGTGGTCGTGGACGACCGGGTGAGCCACGGCGAACGAGAGGACTCCATCGGGCCGCTCGTCACGGAGCTGCTCGAGGAGGCGCGCCTGGTGGTCGACGGTGTCGTCGTGGTGCCGGGCGACCCGGTGGCGATCCGCAACGCGCTCAACACCGCCGTGATCGGCGGGGTCGACCTGGTGGTCACGGTGGGGGGCACCGGGGTGTCCCCCCGCGACGTCACCGCCGACGCCACCGCGGGCGTGCTCGACCGGCCGATCCCCGGCATCGCCGAGGCCATCCGCGCCTCCGGCCTCGCCGCGGGCGCGGTGGACGCCGGGCTGTCACGCGGGCTCGTCGGGGTGTCCGGCAGCACGCTCGTGGTGAACCTGGCGCCGTCCCGCGCGGCCGTGCGCGACGGGATGGCCACGCTCACCCCGCTCGTCTCCCACGTGATCTCGGAGCTGTCCGGGCTCGACTGAGCGTGGCCCTAGGGCTGCTTGGGCTCGTCGGGCTCCACCACCACGGTGGGGGAGTCGGCCGGGCGCGGGCGGTCCAGCGAGGCCCCCACCTTCGCGGTGACCTCCTCGATCCGCTCGTGGAAGCGCCCACCGGTCGCGCGGTCCACCCCGCCGGCGGCGGCGTCGGTGGCTTTCACCGCCAGGTCGGCGGCCCGGTCGAGGTAGCCGGGCGCCTTCTCACGCGCCACCTCCGACAGCTCGCCGGCCTTGGTCAGCGCGGTGTCGGCGAGTTCCTTGGCCTTGTCCGTGAGTCCCATGCGGACCATGGTGGCACCGGTGCACGATGGTGGGGTGGACGAACTGCCCGAACAGGTGCGTCGCCGGCTCGACGAGGTGTTCGGCGACGTGCTCCCCGATACCACCTCGGACGAGCGCGAGGACCCGCAGGACCCCCGCTCCGCCGACGCCGCTCTACTGGCCGACCGGCCGCCCCACCACGATCAGGAGTGACCGCCGCTGCCTGCGCGCTGCTCGCGCAGCAGGTCGCGGATCTCGATGAGCAGTTCGACGTCGGTGGGCTCCGCCGGGCCGGCCTCCTCACCGCGCTTGCGCCGCTCCTTGAGGTGGTTCAGCGGGAGCACGATCAGGAAGTAGACGACGGCGGCCACGATGAGGAAGTTGAGCGCGGCCGAGATCACCGAGGCGATGTCGATGTAGGTGCTCTCCTTGCCCGGCACGATCTGGATCCCGAACCCGGGGCTCTCCGGGGGCGTGATCGCGTTGATGAGCGGCTGCAGGATGCGTTGGGTGAACGAGGTGACGATGCTGCCGAACGCCGCCCCGATGACCACCGCGACGGCGAGGTCGACGACGTTGCCGCGCAGGATGAAGTCCTTGAATCCTTTGATCACTCACCGCAGGGTAACGGCCACCTGCTCGGACAATGAGGCCGCCGCCACCCGCGCCGCCACCGCGGACGGCATCGCCACCAGCACCAACCGCCCCGACGACGGTGAGTCGGGAGGCAGGACCGCCAGCACGGAGGCGCCCACGGCGAGCACGATCGGGTCGTCGCTCGCCGCACCGAGCGTGACGACGTCGACGGTGCTCCCCGGCACGAGCAACGCGGCCGCCCCGGCGTCGGCCAGCCGTACGGGCACGGCGGCCGAGCCGGGAGGCGCGCCCAGCGCGGCCGTGGGACCGGCCAGCCGGGTGTCGGTGATCGGTTCGCCCGCCCGCGCCGCGCCCACGAGCACGCGGCCCTCGGCGCCTGCCTGATCGGGGAGGGCTCCTCCGGGTACGAGCTCGGCGGGCCAGTGGCGCACGGCCAGGTGGTGGGGGGCGAGCGTGGCTCCCGCCACGACGTCGACGGCGGCGACGACCACGGGCACGCCGGCGCGGTCGGGACCGGGCGCGACGGCCAGCACCAGCGCGAATGCGGCGAGAACGCCCGCGGCGACCCGGCGCAGCAGCGCGATCCGCCGCCAGCCCGGCGCCCCCAGGAGCGTGCCGAGCCGGGCGAGCGGCCGGGGCGCGAGCCGGGAGTCGGTCATGCGGCCGACGCTAGGGCGGCGGCGGGGTCACCGGGGCCGGGACGACCGGCCTGTGGACAACCGGGTGGCGATGTGGATGGGTGCGGCCGCGCTCAGGACGCGGCGGCGGCGGGAGCGCTCGACGAGCCGCTCGAGCTCGACGACGACGACGAGGAGCTGTCCTTCGAGCCGTTCGACGACGGCGCGGACGAGCTGGACTCGCTCTTGCCCGAGTCGCTCTTGCCGGAGTCGCTGCCGGCGGCGACGCCACCGCCGCCGGAACGGCTGTCGGTGCGGTAGAAGCCGCTGCCCTTGAACACGATGCCGACCGACGAGAACACCTTGCGCAGGTGGCCCGAACACGCCGGGCATTCGGTGAGCGACGCGTCGGTGAAGGACTGCACGGCCTCGAACCGGTGGTCGCAGGCGGTGCAGGCGTACTGGTAGGTCGGCACGTGTCCCTCCGGAGGCACACACGATCGAGCTGGCACTCGAACAGTCTGAGTGCCAGCATAACCCGTCAGTGCCCGCTGTTGTTCCCCAGCGTGACGAGGCCCGCTCCGGGCAGCAGCGCACCGGTCACCGGACGGTCGTGCGGCTCGGCGGGTAGCTCGTCGACGATTTCCTCGTCGTTGAGCACGATCACGATGGGTACCTGCGGCCCGACCAGCGGGAGGCTGCGGTCGTAGTAGCCGCCGCCGCGGCCGAGCCGCACGCCACGCCGGTCCACAGCGAGTCCCGGCACGAGCACGAGGCGTGCGCGGGCGATCGCGTCGGGCCCGAGACGCGGCCCCGACGGCTCGCGCAGACCGTGCGGGCCGGGCCGCAACGAGCGGGGACCGGTGTAGACGGCCCAGTCGAGCGGACCGGCTTCGGGTGGCACCACGGGCAGGAGGACCTCGTGGCCCGCGTCGTGCAGGGCGTCGGCGAGCTCCGGCGACCCGGGCTCGGAACCGACGGGGAGGTACGCGCACACCGGCCCGCCGGTGGTGGCGGCCAGACGGACCGCTGCGGCGGCCAGCGCCGTGGCCCGCGCCGCCCGCTCGGCAGCGGGAAGGGCCCGCCGAGCAGCCACGAGAGCGGTACGCCACCGGTTCTTCTCGGCAAGAACGGCGCGTCCTGACACGCGATGACCCTACTCTCGCCGTTAGGCTCGCCGACCATGAGCGAGCGAGAGCGCGACGAGGGCCCTGGCAAGCTGCCGTTCCGCTCCGCGGTGGTTCCGGCCGCCGGTCTGGGCACCCGTTTCCTGCCCACCACCAAGGCCGTGCCGAAGGAGCTGCTCCCGGTCGTCGACACGCCGGGCATCGAGCTCGTCGCCGCCGAGGCCGCGGAGGCGGGTGCCGAGCAGCTGCTGATCGTCAGCTCGCCCGGCAAGGACTCCGTGGCCGCCTACTTCGCCGAGTCGCCCGAGCTGGAGAAGGAGCTCGCGGAACGCGGCAAGGAGGAGCTGGTCGCGAAGGTGCGCCGGGCCCACGAGCTGATCGCCGTGCGCACCGTCACCCAGGACGAGCCGCGGGGCCTCGGCCACGCCGTCGGCTGCGCCCGCCCCGCCATCGGGCCCGACGAGCAGGCGTTCGCCGTGCTGCTGCCCGACGACCTCGTGCTGCCCACCGGGGTGCTCACCACGATGGCGCAGGTGCGCGAGCGCTACGGCGGCAGCGTGCTCTGCGCCTTCGACGTCCCGCGCGAGGCCACCGCGGCCTACGGTGTCTTCCAGGTCGAGGACACCGACGACGACGACGTGAAGCGCGTCCGTGGCATGGTCGAGAAGCCGGCGCCGGACGAGGCCCCGTCCACGTTCGCGGCCGCCGGGCGCTACCTGCTCGACCGGGCCGTCTTCGACGCCCTCGACCGGATCGAGCCGGGCGCGGGCGGCGAGCTGCAGCTCACCGACGCCATCGCGCTCCTGATCGACGAGGGCCACCCCGTCCACGTGGTGGTGCACCGCGGCGGCCACCACGACCTCGGCAACCCGGCCGGGTACGTCCGCGCCTACGTCGACTTCGCCCTCGCCGACCCGGACATCGGCCCAGACCTGCGTGCCTGGCTGGCCGCCCGCCTGGAAAGTTGACGCGGTGCGCACCGTCGACGAGCAGCTCGAGCGGATCCTCTCCGCGGCGGTGCGACCCGCCCCGGTGCGGGTCGCGATCTCGGACGCGCACGGACTGCGCTGCGCGGAGGACGTCGTGTCCTCCCGCCCGCTTCCCGGCTTCGACCAGGCGGCGATCGAGGGCTACGCGGTGCGCAGCGTCGACCTCGTCGGCGCGTCGGTGTCCGACCCGGTGTCCCTGCCGGTCGTCGGGGAGATCCCGGCCGGCTCGCGCCAGCCGCTGAGGCTGCAGCCCGGCCAGGCGGTGCGAGTCGCCACGGGCGCGCCCCTGCCCACCCTCGCCGACGCCGTCGTCCCGGTCGCCAACACCGACGCGGGCACCGCCCGCCTCGACATCCACCAGGGCGTGCCGTCCGCCGCGTTCGTGCGGCGCATCGGCGAGGACGTGCAGCCCGGCGACGTCGCCGTGCGCCGCGACACCGTGATCGGCGCCGCCCAGGTGGCCATGCTGGCCGCGGCCGGCCGCGACAAGGTGCTCGTGCACCCGAAGCCCCGCGTGTCGGTGATCTCCGTGGGAGACGAGCTCGTGGAGCTCGCCCGCACCCCCGGCGCGGGCCAGCTCGCCGACGTCTGCTCGCACGCCCTCACCGCGGCCGCGCGCGAGGCCGGCGCCGAGACCGCGCGGGCCGGGCTCGTCCGCGGCGACGCGCGCGAGGTGTGCGCCGCCCTGCAGGACCGTCTCCCGTTCAGCGACGTGATCGTCGTGTGCGGTGCGGCAGGCGGCTCCGCGGGAGCCGAGGTGCGCTCCGCGCTCGCCGGCCTCGGCGACCTCGACATCACCCGCGTCGCCATGCACCCCGGCTCCACCCAGGCGTTCGGGCGGCTCGGGCCCGACGCCGTGCCCACCTTCGTGTTCCCCTCGTACCCGGCCACGGCGCTGCTGCTGTTCGAGGTGCTGGTCCGCCCGCTCGTGCGCCTCGCGCTCGGCCGCACCGACCCGTACCGGCGCATGGTCTCGGCCCGGCTCACGTCCCCCGTGGTCTCGGTGAAGGGCCGCCGCGGCTACCTGCGCGGCAGGCTCCTGCGCGAAGAGGCCACCGGCGACTACCTCGTGCAACCCCTCGGCACCTCCGGCACGCACCTGCTGTCGTCCATCGGCGAGGCCAACGGGCTCATCGTCCTCCCCGAGGACCTCACGGAAGCCACGGTCGACGAACAGGTCAGCGTGGCGTTCCTGCCCGCACCCCACTGAAGGCCCGATGGCGCACGCGTACCCGGGCCGGTCGTCCGCCCGCCACCCCGGCTGGCCGGCGCGGCTCGGGCCGCTGCGCGTCCGCGCGGGCGTGGTGGCACTGCGCCCCGTCCGCCTGCGCGACGGCGGCGTCTGGTCGGCCATCCGGATCCGCGACGAGCAGTACCTCGCGCCGTGGGAACCCACCATGCCCGGCAGCTGGGCCGAGCGCCACGCCCCCGGCGAGTGGCCCGCCCGCTGGCTGCAGCTGCGCGCCGCCGGGCGCCGCGGCACCGCCCTCCCGTTCGCCGTCACCCTCGACGACCGGTTCGTCGGGCACGTCATGGTCGGCAACGTCGTCCGGGAACCACTGCTGTCGGCCTACGTCGGCTACTGGGTCGACTCCTCCGTCGCGGGCGGCGGCGTGATCACCGGGGCCGTCGCGCTCGTCGTCGACCACTGCTTCACCCGCGTCGGCCTGCACCGCGTCGAGGCAACCGTCCGCCCGGAGAACGCCGCCAGCCTGCGCGTCCTCGAAAAGCTCGGGTTCCGCGAGGAAGGGCTCTTCCGCCGCTACCTCGACGTCGACGGCGACTGGCGCGACCACGCCTGCTTCGCCCTCACCGCCGACGAGACGCGCCCCGGCGGGCTCACCGGCCGGCTCGTCGCGGCGGGCCGCGCGGAACGCGTCCACACCACACCGGCGTAGGGGTGAACCTCGGCGCGTCGGCGCGTCGTTGCCACCCTCACCCGGTGGCGCTCACTACCGTGGACCCGCGGGAGCGATCTTGTCCGGGGTACACCGGATCGCCCCGGGACTGCGCCGTGGGGGAGGGGTAGGAGGCAGCCGTGCCGAGCTCGATGATCTTCGCGAGCCTGGTCGTGGTCTGGCTGCTCATCCTCGTCCCCGCCGTGGCGCGACGCCGGCAGGAAGTGGCACGACCGAGCGTCGCCGCCCTGTCCGGGCGGGTGCTCGACCGACCGCGGCAGCGCCAGGTTCCGGCCCCGGGCCGCGAACGGGAGGTGGACGGGATGGACGAGACGGGCCGCGTCGAGATCGAGGACGACGACCAGGACCACGACCGGATCGACGGCCACGACCGGATCGACGACCACGACCACGACCGGGTCGACGACTACGACGACCCGCCGGCCCGCGGGGTCGCCGCCCACGACGACCGCCGCTGGGAACCCCCGCAGCCCCGCTACCGCCCCGGCCGTGGCGGGTTCGATCCCGAGGCCGCCGCCCTCGCCGCCCGCACCCGCTACGCCTTCCGCCAGCGGGTCGTTCTCACCATGCTGATCACGGCGCTCGTCACCGGCGTCATCGCCGCCGCCGTCGTCCAGGGCATGTGGTGGGTGCACGGCGCCGTCGACCTCGCACTCGTCGGCTACCTCGTCTACCTGCGCCGCCAGGTCCGGCTCGAGGAAGCGATCCGCGAACGCCGAGCCGCCCGCATGGCAGGCACCCGCCGCCCCGCAGCCGCCGACGACCCCGAGCTCGACGCGTGGGCCCGCCGCGGCCGCGAACTCACCCGCCGCGACGACCACCACGCCGCCGACGACGACTGGGCCGACGACTACGCCGACGACCAGCACGACGACTGGGACGACGAGGACGACACCGCAGACGACGGACGCGACCACGAGGCCGCCCGCGCCGAGCACGACGAGCCCGAACCGGCCGACCCCGAACCCGCCCTCCCGCGCCTGCGCCCCGCCCCACCCCCCGCGCTGCCCGCCGGCACCTCGCTCCTCGAAGCCGACGAGGACGACCCCGACCTCTACGACCTCGGCGGCCCGGCCCGACCCGGCTACCGCCGTGCGGCGGGCGAATGACCCCCTGCTAAGGTCTTCAACGTCCGGTCCGCCGGACCCGGGGCTGTGGCGCAGTTGGTAGCGCGACTCGTTCGCATCGAGTAGGTCAGGGGTTCGATTCCCCTCAGCTCCACCCTCTGGCAACCCGCGGTCGCGGGTTGCGCTCCCCTCGTCGGGGGGTCGCGTTCCCTCTGGGGGCCGAGCCCCCAGACCCCCAGCCGGGGGCTACGCTCCCGGACCCCCATCCCCGCGGTGCCGGTTGGCGATCTTCGGCGCCTGTCGATTCGGTGGGTGCCTTCCGGGGGTGCTCGTCCCGCCTCCCGAGGAGTTCAGGAAAGCCACTTTCAGGCCCTCTGCGGCCCTGAATGTGGCTTTCCTGAACCTCGGGGATGCCCGATGTGTGTCCGCCTTCCGTCAGCCGGCGGGGAAGTAGTGGCCGTTGTCCAGATCGGCGAGCAGGCTGGGCTGAGCGGGTTCCCAGCCCAGGGTCCGGCGGGTGATGAGGTTGGACGCCGGGTAGTTCTGCGTGACGACGTTCGCGAGGAACCCGAAGTACCCCGGCACCATCAGTTCGTCCAGGGGCACGCTCACGGCGGGCAGGCCCAGGCGGCTGCCGATGGCCTCGGCGATATCGCGGACCGGGATGGCCCCGTCCCCCACGGCGTGCCAGTACCTGCCGGCCGGGCCCTTCTCGAGCGCCAGGCGGAACAAGGAGGCGGCGTCGCGGGCGTGCACGGCGTTCCACTGGTTCGTGCCGTCGCCGGGGTACCCGGCGAAGCCCTTCTCCTTCGCGAGGGCGATCAGCGTGGGGAGGAAGCCGGCCCGGTCGGAGGTGCTGTGCGCGATGTTGGCGATCCGCACGACCGAAGACCGCACTCCCCGCTCGGCGAGGCCGATGACCGCGGTCTCCACGACGTTGCGGGCCCGGAGGGTGCCCTTGTGCTCATCGCCGACGGGAAGGGCCGGGTCGTCCTCGGTGGCCGGGCGGCCCAGGTTCCCTCCCCCATTCCCGGGCGAACCGATGCTCCCCGCCGCGACCAGCGGCTTTCCGGTTCCCGCGAGTGCCTCGCCGTACGCGAGCACGATCGGGAGCTCGGCGGCGGCCACGGCGTTAATCCCGCCGGAGGGGAGCAGGTCCTGCCTGTGCGCGACGTGGATGACGCCGTCGGAATCGGCGGCCGCCTCCTTGAGCCCGTCGAGATCCTCGAGGTCGCCCCGACGCACCGTGGCGCCGAGCGCGGACACCGCCGCCGCGGCCGTGTCCGACCGGGCCAGGCCGGTGACCTCGTGCCCGGCGGCGATGAGCTCGGGGATGATGTACGAACCGGAATGGCCGGTTCCACCGGTGACGAGAACGCGCACGTTCCTGCTCCTCGTGAGTGATGTGGCGCGGGAGGTGGTGTCGGGCCCTCAGCCGGGGATGTCGACGCCGAGCGCGACGTCGAAGGTGCCCGCGCCGTGGCGGGCCAGGCCCATCAGCAGCGGCCCGACCCCTTCCAGCCAGTGGGCCATCTCCAGGCCGCCGACATCGAGGGGACGCAGTCCGAGGCTCTCGATGAACGCCGACACGCTCGCCTTGGACTGCGCGTCATCTCCGGCGAAGAACACGTCCAACGGACGCTCCTGGACCAGCACGTGACCGAAGACGGTGTTGAACGCCTTCACGACGTGCGCGCTCGCGGGGATCGCCTTGGCGATCTCCTGCGCACCGGACGTGCCATCGGGGACGACCAGCGCGGTGGCGTCGGCGTTGAAGGTGTTGGAGATGTCGATGACGACCTTGCCGGCGAGTGCGTCCCCGTACTGGGCGACGACCGGCACGGCGCCGGCGTACGGCACGGCCAGGACGACGATGTCGCCCACGGGAACGGTGCCGAAGGTCCCCACCGTGGCCCCGACACCGAGTTCGGCGGCCAGGCCCTTGGCCTTGGCCGGGTCGCGGCCGATGAGTTCGACCGAGTGGCCGCCCGCGACCGCGCGCGCGGCGATGGCGTGGGCCATGCCACCCAGTCCGATGACACTGATGCTGCTCATGGTGAGTGCTCTCTTCCTCGCGTGGTCGTGTCTTCGCCGACTGCTCAGCCCAGGGGGTCAGTCTGTGAATTCCTTGACGCCCATGGCGAAGTTCCCGTGGCCGATCCCGTTGCCGGCGAGGCCTACCGTGAGCACGCCCGCTCTTTCCAGCCAATGCGCCATCTTCAGGCCGCCGACGTCCAGCGGGCGCAGTCCGAGGCTCTCGATGAATGCCGTCACGGCCGCCTTGGCCTGCGGGTCGTCGCCGGCGAAGAAGACGTCGGGCCGGCCCTTCTCGAGGACGTCCCGGAAGATGGTGTTGAAGGCCTTGAACACGCTGGCGCCGGCCGGGGCGATCTTGGCGGCCTCCTGCGCGATCGAGGTCTCCTCGCTGTGGGCCAACCCGTCGAACGTGGCGTTGAAGGGGTTGCTGATGTCGATGATGATCTTGCCCGCGAGGGCGTCTCCGTACTCGGCGACGGTCGGAACGACACCCGCGTGCAACAGGGCCGTGATGACGATGTCCCCGGCCGGGACGGCGCCCCACTCACCTGTCGTCGCGCCGCCGCCCAGAGCCTTGGCCAGGTCCTCGGCCTTGGACTGATCTCGTGCCATGATCTCGACGGTGTTGCCGCCCGCTACCGCGCGCGTGCCGATCGTGCGGGCCATGTTCCCCGCACCGATGAACGTGATGCTGCTCATGAGCTGTGCTCTCTTCCTGTTCTTGAGGCGCCTGTTCTCCAGGCACCGTTCCGACTCGTTTCGTGTGTGGATCAGATGGCGGTCGTGCCGCCGTCGGCGACCAGCTCCAGGCCGTTGACATAGCTGGAGTCGTCGGATGCGAGGAACAGGGCGATGGTTGCGATCTCTTCGGGGCGGCCCATCGTTCCGCGGGGAATGAGGGACTCGAATGCGGCCCTCGTTGCCTCGTCGAACAGCTCTTCCTGCTTGGCGGTGCCGACCTGGCCGGGGGTCAGGACGTTGACCCGGATCTTGCGGTCGCGCAGCTCGTTGAGCCAGACGCGGGCAAAGGCCTGCTGAACGGCTTTGCTTCCCGCGTAGAGGCTCCAGCCGGGGAAGGCGCCGAGAGAGGCGTTGGAACCGGTCATGATGATCGAGCCGTTGTCGTTGATCAGCGGCAGTGCCTTCTGCACGGTGAACAGGGTGCCGCGCGCGTTGAGCGAGAAGGAGCGTTCGAACTGTTCCTCGGTGATCTCGCCGAGCACGGCGGGTTCGCCCATCCCCGCGCTGGCCCACAGCACGTCGATCGAGCCCTTCTCCCGCTCGACGGTGTCGAACAAGCGGTCCAGGTCGCCCAGGTCGGCCGCGTCACCCTGGACGGCCGTGACGTTGCGGCCGATCAGCGCGACGGCCTCGTCCAGCGCTTCCTTCCGCCGGGCCTGGATGAAGACGTGTGCTCCTTCCACGACGAACAGTTCGGCGCCGGCCAGTGCCAGGCCGGCGGACCCTCCGGTGATCACCGCGACCTTGCCGTCGAGCTTCCCCACGGTCACTCCTTTGAAATGATGGGCTCCGAACTGGATCGGGAAAAGCCCGTTTCTTGATGTGCCTACCCTGGGCTGGAGCCCTGCTGTCGAATGCTGATCCCGAATTCGTGTACCAAATTCTTTCGGCACCGATCACGATGCCATTGGCCTGAGTGCGTGTCCAAGACCTGTTTCGGCCGTGGTGATACCCTTGAGGCATTGCCGCACCGGGAGGCCCCGTGGATCTGGACCTGCGCAAGCTGCGGTACTTCGTCGCCGTCGCCGGCAAGCTGCACTTCGGCCGCGCCGCCGATGAGCTGCACATCGCTCAGCCGGCGCTGAGCCGGCAGATCCGCGCGCTGGAACAGGATCTCGGCGCCTCGCTGTTCACCAGGGACAGCCACGGCGTCACGCTCACCGACGCGGGCCGACAGCTGTTGGACGACGCCGGTCCGCTGCTCGCCTCCGCGCACGCGGTCCGGCGCCGGGTGGCAGTGGCCGCCCGCGGCGGCCGGCGGCTGGTGGTCGGCTTCCGGGCCGGCATCCCGGTCATCCCTGCGGCGCGGGCGTTCGGGAAACAGCATCCGGACGTGGTCGTGGACGTGCAGCGCATGGAATGGGACGACCAGGCCCGGATGCTGCTCGACGGCCGCGTCGACGTCGGCTATGTGCGGCTGCCCATCGACGAGACCGGTCTGCGACTGACTCCGCTCTACACCGAGCCACTCATGGTGGTGCTGCCCGCCGGTCACCGGTTGGCCGGCAAGGAGGAGGTCACCGAGGCCGACCTGGCCGGTGAGCCGCTGGTCTGGCACGCCGACGCGAGCACGCAGCCCACCAGGCGCCCGCACCCCGATTCCGGGCTCCGGGTGCGCGGGGTGGAGGAGAAGCTCGAGCACGTCGCGGCCGGGCGGGGTATCTCGTACGCGGGGCGTTCGGAGACCGTGTTCTACTCGCGTCCGGACATCAGCTACGTGCCCATCCCGGATCTGGCGCCCGACCAGGTGTACCTCGCGATGGCGGCATCGCGGACCTCGCCGCTGGCCGACGACTTCTTCGCCGCGGCTCTGGCCACGGCTGAGATCACGGCAGAGTGCGGGAACCACGCGATGTGGCAGCCCGGCAGCGGTGCCGTTCCGACGGAGGGTTGAGCAGCTCGGCCGGCGGCAGCAGCGCTCAGCGGGCTGTCAGCGGGGGAGGCCGTCAGCAGCAGCAGTTCTTCGCGGGGGGCTCGCCGATGCCCTTGCGGTCGGCGAAGGCCGGGTCGATGGTCCGGATGATCCGGTGGGCGATCTCGCGCAGCTGACGCGACTGCGCCTTCGTCAGCGGCTCGAAGACGAGGCGGCGGATCGCCTCCGCGTTGCCGGGGATCGTGTCGACGAGCTTCGCCAGCCCGTCGGCGGTGAGGATCGCCAGGGTGCAGCGGCCGTCGGTCGGATCCGGCTCGCGGCGCACCCAGCCGCGCTTCTCGAGCCGCGAGATCACCTGGGACAGCCGCGACAGCGAACCGTTGGTGAGTACCGCCAGCTCGCTCATCCGGACGCGATGGCCCTCGTGCCGCGACAGCGCCATCATCGCGAGGTACTCGAAGTGGTTCATCCCGGCGTCGCGCTGCAGCTGGTCGTCCAGCGCGGCGGGCAGCTTGATCAGCACTCCGACGAGCGCGAGCCAGGTGGACAACTCCTCCTCGTCCAGCCAGCTCGCCCGCTCCGTCGTCTGCACGCCGCGGAGTGTAGCTCAACGGTTGAACGAATCTTCCTTCAAGATTGAAGTGATCATGGGCACACGATCGGGTGCGTAACCCTCGGAGTTGCTTCAGCGTTGAAGCTACATGGTTGAAGTGTTGCTCCAGGGCGTCGATCGGGTGCGCGCCGCCGCGTAAACCGGTCGAACCTCCCCGCTGCGGCTTCACCGTCCACCAGCGGCGACGTGCCGCCTGGGGGCATCGATGCCTCCCGGCCGCGTGGCGCACCGCCGCTGAACCCGCTGCTTCCGGCCCATCGCCGGGTCCCGGCTCGAGCGAGCCGATCAGAAGCTGCATGAGCTTCGAACAAGCGTGTCATCAACAGACCGAGAGGTAAGTCGTGGAGTCTTCGCGGATCTTCATCGTGGGTTCGGGTGTCGTCGGGGCGGCGACGGGCGAGGGCTTCCTCGCGGCCGGGCACAAGGTGACCTTCATCGACGTGTCGGCGCCGCGGATCGCCGAGCTGGCCGAGCGCGGCCTGGACGTCCGCTCCGAGCTCGACCTGTCCGGTGAGCCGGAGTCGTTCATCTTCCTGACCCTGCCCACGCCCAACGACGGGCACCGCTACGACCTGACCGCTTTCACCGCGGGGACCGCTGCGGTCGGGAAGGCGCTGGCCACGGCCACGGCCAAGCACACCGTCGTGGTGCGCTCGACCGTGCCGCCGGGCACCACCGAGGGCCTGGTCAAGTCGACCCTCGAGGAGAACTCGAAGCTCGTCGCGGGCAACGGGTTCGCGCTCGGGTCGAACCCGGAGTTCCTGCGGGCCGTGTCGGCGGCCGAGGACTTCGCCAACCCCTGGATGACGATCGTCGCCAGCCGGGACCCGGAGACCGTCGAGCGGCTGCGCGCGCTGCTGTCGCCGTTCGGTGGTGAGCTGCGCACCTTCACCAACCCGGCCGAGGCCGAGTTCGTCAAGAGCGCCCACAACATCTACAACGCCACGAAGATCAGCTTCTGGAACGAGATGTGGCTGGTCGCGCAGAAGATCGGCGTCGACCTGGACCCGATCGCCGCCACCGTGGCACGCTCCGCCGAGGGCTCGATCAACCCCGAGTACGGCATCCGCGGCGGCGCCCCCTACGGCGGCGTGTGCCTGCCCAAGGACACCCAGGGCTTCCTCGGGTACGCCGACACCGTCGGGGTGGAGATGCCGCTGCTGTCGGCCGTGGTCGAGGTCAACGACCGGCTCGCCGAGATCGTCGGCCACGAGGCGGACGTCATCGGGCACGCCACCCACGACCAGCTGCGCGAGGCCGCCACCCACGCCGTCGTCCCCGCTGCCGCGGGCGAGGAGTGAGGGGCGGGCCCGCATCCCGTCCTGAGCAGAACCCAGAACGAATGAGGAATCCGGCATGACCACCGCCCGATCGGGCCGCCGCACATCGGCCAAGGGCATCGCATTCGCGCTGGTCATCGGCGTCGGACTGCTGGCGGGGGGCGCCGCGGCGTGGGGGCTCGCGCGGCCGATCGCCGGCACCGCGGAACCCGCGTCCGGGCTCGCGGCGGGCGCCTACGACGAGGACGTCGAGCTGGCGCCGCCGCCGGAGGTCCCGGTGGCTCCGTCGCTCGAGGAGGCCCCGCAGATCGCCGGGCCCAGGTCCTGGGTCTCGCGGGGCCGTCCGAGCCGCATGGTCACCGTGCGCACCACGTCGCTCGACGTGCTCGTCGACGGGCGGGTGCGCAGCCGCATCCCGTTCGGCGGCGGCGCGCTCACCCTCGGCGAGCTCGACCGGGCCCTCCCCGGGGACTGGCTGACGATCGAGGACGGGGCGGCGACGCTCACCGCCACCGTCGTGCTGAGCAGGGGGACCGCTCTCGGCATCGCAGGCGACACCACGCACACGCTGCGGCTCGCCGGTGGGTCCAACTCGACCGACGTGGCGTCCCTGCACACCGGTGGGGGCGCGCTGAAGCTCACCGGCCTCACCGTGACGTCGGTCGACGCGGCCACCGGGCAGCCCCTCCCCCCGGGGGCGGCCGGCCGTCCGTCCATCGTGGCCTCCTCTGGTGGCAGGCTGGACGCGGCCGACCTCACGATCACCGAACTCGGCGCGCCGCCCGTGGGCGACGACGACGGCGAGCCCGCCGTGGTGTTCAACCGGCAGAGCACCGGCTCGATCGCCCGCACCACCCTGCTGCGCAGCAGCACCGGGCTGGCGCTGCGGCGCTCCGACGGCGTGCAGGTCGCCGACGTCGCGATCGCGGAGTCGCGCGGCGACGGCCTGGTGCTGTCCGGTGACCGCGGCACCGCGCTGAGCGGGATCAGCGTCGAACGCAACGGTGGCAACGGCGTGCTGGTCACCGGCGAGAGCTCCGACCGCCCGATCACCGGCATCACCACGGCAGGCAACGGCAACTACGGCATCGCTGTGAAGAACCAGACGGGCCCGCAGATCACGGCCGTCACCACCACCGCCGACCAGAGCGGCGGGCTGGAGCTGAGCGGCAGCCG
Organism: Pseudonocardia zijingensis; assembly: GCF_042657305.1. NCBI lineage: Bacteria > Bacillati > Actinomycetota > Actinomycetes > Pseudonocardiales > Pseudonocardiaceae > Pseudonocardia > Pseudonocardia zijingensis. The sequence goes on from NZ_JBHSKO010000005.1 coordinate 234,360, forward strand.
GGACGTCCTCGTGGCCGACTTCACGGCCACCGACCAGCGGGTCGGCGTGTTCAGCCACGTGGGCAGCGGTGGGCTCACGCTCGAGCGCGTGCGCACCTCCGACGGCCGGTGGGGCGTGTCGCTCGAGAAGAGCACCGACGGCGTCGAGATCCGCGACTCCTCGTTCGAGGGAGCCCAGGTGGCGGGGGTGGCCATCGGTGGCCGCCGCACCACCCTCGACGGGGTGCGGGTGGACGACTCGACCACCGCCGTGCGGGTCGAACGCGGCGCGCACGACGCCGTGCTCAACAACCTCACGATCGCGGGCGGGCGCGACGGCATCGTCACCAAGCCGGGCAGCGAGGGGGTCGTCATCACGGGCCTCACGGCGAGCCACGTGGAGTCCGACGCCATCCGTACCGCGGGCCCGGGCACCCGGATCGTCGGTGGCCGGATCACCGGTGGCGAGACCGGCATCGACGCCGAGGCCGCCACCACGATCACCGCCACCACGATCGACTCGGCCCTGGCCGGGATCCGGTCCAGCTCGCCCGACCTCGTCCGGGTCAGCGGCGTGGTGATCGACACCCAGGAGATCGGGGTGAACGCCGCGTCCGGGAGCCCGTTCCTGCTCGCCGACTCGCAGGTGCACGCCCTCGACTCGGTGCGCGGCGAGATCGACCTCGCGGGCATCAACGACCTCAGCCTGCCGCCCCTCGGCGTGATCAGCGTGATCGGCATCCCGCTGATCCTGCTGGCCGTGGTGCTGGAGGAGGTCCACTCGATCCGGCAGCGGCGCTTCAACCGCGGCCGCAACCGGGTGCAGATGCCGACCATCGGGCCGGCCGCCACGCCGTAGGCGGGTTCCTCGGAGGTCATCCTCGGGCCGCACACACCGCGCAGGTGGGTGCGGCCCGATGTCGTTCCGCCCGGTGGGCGCGCGGTGCCACCGAAGCCGGTTCCGCGGGCATGATCACGGGTTCGGCGCATCATCGGGCGAAATCGACACGGGAATGCGCCAACGCTCCGATCATGGGCCAAATTTGCGGCTCAGGGGCGTCGATCAAGGGGAAATAGTCGCTAGATGATCTCTGAGAGCGACCATTTGCCCTTGATCGCCGTGAGATCCGCCGTTTGGCCCTGATCGCCGCGGAACCCAGGCCTCCCGGGGAGGCCTCGAGATGGGGGCATGATCGTTGGTCCGGTGCAAAACCCGACGAAACACGTCGGAAAACGCGCCACACTGGCGATCAAGACGTGGTGATGGGCGGCCGAGGGAGGTCTGCCTGTCGGCCGAAGCCCGCCGTTCCCGTCCGTCGGGCGTCCGGCTGCCCGGCAGGGCAGGATGCCCCGGGTGCGGAGACTGCGCGGAGCCCTCGTCCTCGCGGCATGCGCCGTGCTCGTCGTCGGGCTGGCCGTGGTGGCGCTCACCGATCCGTTCCACCTGCGGCACATCCGGTGGTTCACCGCCTCCGCCGTGCTGCTCGCCGTGGTGCTCGGCGCCGCGGCGCTGGCAGTGCTCGTGCCGCGTGGCGGTGTGCGGGTGGCCGTGCTCGTCCTCGGCGGGATCGCCGCGCTCGGCTGGGTGGGGATGGTGGCGCTCGCGACCCGCGCGACGGTGGAGAACCGCACGGTGTCGGAGGTGCAGGACGGTGGCCGCCGGCTCGTGGTGGTGGAAGCTGCGACCCCGCCCGCGCGGCCCGTCTACGCGGTGGTGGTCCGCTCCGGCGACGGCCTCTTCGAGCAGGAAACCGTCGTCTACCAGGGCGTGGAGGCCGGGCCGGCGCCGTCCGACGTCCGGTTCGTCGACGCCGACACCGTCGAGGTGCGCACCGGGCCCTGCGTCTACCGTGCGGAGGTCGAGCCGGTGACGCTCGCGGTGGACCCGGTGTACCGCACCCTGCGCCCCGACACCTGCTGAGGCCCGCCCCGTACGCCAGCATGGTGGCTTTGCCGGCCCATTACGCCAGTAAAGCCACCTTGCTGGCATACCGGGCCAGGGCCCCCGGGGTCGGCATTCAGGAGGGCCCGGGCAGCTCCGCCTCGGCGATGCTCGTCGGGGGCACGAGGCCGGCGTCGCCGGGCTGCAGCACCACCATCACGAAGCGGACGGGCTCGTCGCCGATGCCGGAGTACCGGTGCGGGACGTGGGCCTGGAACAGCACGGTGTCGCCGGTGTCCAGCGCCTGCTCGGTGGTGCCGACGCGCAGGCCGAGCCGCCCCGACAGCACCGAGAGCACCTCCTGCGTGCCGATGGGGTGGGCCTCGCCGTCGAACCCGTCGTCGGGTTGGAGCGTCCAGTCCCACAGCTCGACGACGTCGGGCGGGTCGGTCCCGATGCGGAACAGGGCGCTGCTGCCCGCCGCGCTGCTCCAGAGCGTGGCGGCCTCGCTGCCGCGGCGGACGATCACACGTGGCTCGGTGGCGTCCTCGACGAGGGAGGCCACGCCCACGCGGAGCGCGACCGCGAGCGCGGTGAGCGTGGCGATGCTCGGGTTGCCCCGCGCGGTCTCGATCTGGATCACGGTGCCGCGGCTGACGCCGGCCGCGGCCGCCAGCGCGTCGATGGTCATCCGCCGCTGCTGGCGCAGGGCGCGGACGTTGCGGCCGACGGCGGTGGCCACGTCCTCGGGGGACTGCATTCGGACAGTTTGCCGGACCCTGGCGGATAGTTGGTTGTACTCCGGAGTGGTTCTCGGTTAGCGTCTAGTTCGCTGTCCTTTGAAGTTCGCTCTGCTGCACCACGCTGAACCGAGGTCCGATGTCCGTTCCGTTCGCCCTGCCCTCCGCCGTCACGTACGGCATCGCCGACTTCGCGGGTGGACTCGCGGCGCGCCGCGCACCCGTGCTGGTCGTCACCGTGGTGGCGCAGGCGGCCGGGCTCCTGAGCCTGCTGCTCGTGATCGGCCTGGTGGCGGGCCGCCCGTCGACGGCGGCGTTCGGCTTCGGCGCGCTCGCGGGGATCGCCGGGGCGAGCGGGCTGCTGCTCTACCTCAAGGCGCTCGCGGTCGGGCCGATGGGCGTCGTCGCGCCGTTGTCGGCGGTGGTCGGCGCCGGGCTCCCGCTCGCGGTCGGGCTGCTGGGCGGGGAGCGGCTCGGGCCGGTCGCCCTGATCGGCGTGGGGGTGGCGCTCGTGGCCATCCTGCTCGCCACGGCGGGCACCCGGGCCGACCGCGCCGCGGGCACGGGCGTGCTGCTCGGCCTGGCCGCGGGCGTCGGCTTCGGCATGTTCTTCGTGGGCGTCGACGCCGCGCCGGACGACTCGGGCCTGTGGCCGCTGCTCGGCGGCCGGGTCGTCTCGGTGGTGCTGCTCACCGGCCTCGTCCTGCGCCACCACCTGCCGCTGCCCACGCGCACCGCGCGGCTCGTGCCCGTCCCCGGCGCGGCCGCCGCCCCCGCACCGCGGCCGCGCACCGGGCGCACCCCGGTCGTGCTGATGGTGGTGAGCGGGGTGTTCGACACGCTCGCCAACGTGCTGTTCCTCGTGGCCGCGCGGATCGGCGACCTCGGCGTGAGCGCCGTGGTGGTCTCGCTCTACCCCGTGGTGGTGGTGCTGCTCGCCCGCGTGGTGCTCGGGGAGCGGCTCACGCCCACCCAGCTGGTGGCCGCCGCCCTCGCGCTGACGTCGAGCGCGATGCTCGCCGCCGGTTGAGCCCTACTGGCGCCAGGACGGCAGCCAGAGCTGCGCGTCCCACATCTCCGGCGTGATCGGCACGCCCATCAGGATCGGCCACAGCCACATGAAGTTGGCGACCACCAGCCCGGTCCACAACGTGACGACCAGCAGCCCGGTCTGACGGCGTTCGCGCCCGGCGCCGGCCGGCCCGAGCACCACACCCATCGCCAGCACCGTGGCGAGCACGAGGAACGGCGCGAGCGGCGCCATGTAGAAGTAGTACATCTGCCGGGACATGTTGGCGAACCACGGCAGGATGCCCGCCGCGTACGCGAGCAGCACGGCTCCGGAGCGCCAGTCGTAGCGCGCCACCGTGCGCCACAGGGCGAACCCCAGCACGATCACCGCGGGCCACCACAGGGCGGGGGTGCCGATCAGCATCACCGCGCTGATGCAGTCGCTGCGCCCGCAGCCGGTGACCTGGTCGCCCGACGCGTAGTGGTAGAGCATCGGCCGCAGCCCCATCGGCCACGTCCACGGCTTCGACTCCCACGGGTGCACCCCGCTGGCCTCCGTGGTGAGCTCGCTGTGGAACTCCAGCACCTTCCCGCTGTAGTACCAGAGCGAGCGCAGGGCGTCGGGCACGAACGACCACGGCCCGCCCGTGCCCACGTCGAGCCCGACGACGTACCGGTCGGTGGCGGTCTCGCTGCGGAACCAGGCCCACCACGCCGACAGGTACGCGAGCACCGGCACCACGGCGAGCGCCCACACCGCGGGGCCCAGGTCGCGGCGCAGCGTGCCCACCCACGGGCGCCGCACGCCCGCGGCGCGCCGGAGGCCGACGTCCCACAGCAGGACGAGCAGGGCGAACCCGGCCACCCAGTACGCCCCCGACCACTTGACGGCGCACCCCCACCCGAGCACGGCGCCCGCCAGCAGCCGCCACCAGCGCACTCCGAACCGGGGTCCGTACGGGGTGTCGTCGACCCGGCCCTCGGTGACGACGAGCGCCATCCGGGCGCGCACGTCGTCGCGGTCGCAGAGCAGCGCCGCGAACGCGGCGAGCACGAAGAACGCCGAGAAGCTGTCGAGCATCCCCATCCGGGACTGGACGTGGGACAGGCCGTCGCAGATCAGCAGGATCCCGGCGAGACCGCCCAGCAGCGTGGAGCGGGTGAGCCTGCGCGCCACGCGGATCACCAGCAGCACCGTGAGCGTGCCGGCGATCGCCGACGCGGCGCGCCAGCCGAACCCGTCGTAGCCGAAGACCAGCTCGCCCAGCGCGATGAGCTGCTTGCCCAGGGGCGGGTGCACCACGAGCTCGTAGCCCGGGTTGTCCTCCACCCCGCCGTTGCGCAGCATCTGCCACGCCTGGGGCACGTAGTGCTTCTCGTCGAAGACCGGGGTGCCGCCGTCGGTGGGGTAGCCGAGGCCCGCGAACCGGACCAGCCCCGCCACGAGCGTCAGGAGGAGGGTGACGGCCCAGCCGCGCAGGCGGTCGGTGGGTGGCGGCGGCCCGAACACGGCCGTGGGGTCGAGCGGGCGCGGCGGTAGCTCCGGGCACACCCCCAGCGGCTCGACGCCCGCGACGGGCCGGTCCCCCGAGGCCGCCCGGGTGCCCTCGACCGCCCGGCTGACCACGGCCCCGATCGTAGGCTGTGGCCCGTGTCCACTGGCTCAGGTCCCGGTCGCCTCGTACTCGCCGCCACCCCGCTCGGCGACGCCCGCGACGCCTCCGATCGGTTGCGCGAGGCGATGACTACAGCGGACGTGGTCGCGGCGGAGGACACGCGCAGGTTCCGGTCGCTCGCGGCCGCTCTCGGCGTCGCGGTCGGCGGCCGCGTGATCAGCCACTACGACGCGGTCGAGGCGGCGCGCCTGCCCCGCCTGCTCGACGACGTCCGGTCCGGCCGCACCGTGCTCGTCGTCACCGACGCCGGCATGCCCGCCGTGTCCGACCCCGGCTACCGGCTCGTCGCGGCCGCTGCGGAGGCCGGCCTCCCGGTGACGTGCCTGCCCGGGCCGTCGGCCGTCACCACGGCGCTCGTGCTCTCCGGCCTGCCGGCCGAGCGGTTCTGCTTCGAGGGGTTCGCCCCGCGCCGCGACGGGGAGCGGCGGCGCTGGCTCGCCGGCCTCGTGGCGGAGCCGCGGGCGGTGGTGTTCTTCGAGTCCCCGCACCGCCTCGCCGACACCCTCGCCGCGGCCGTCGACCTGCTGGGCGGCGACCGCGCGGCCGCGGTGTGCCGGGAGCTCACCAAGGTGCACGAGGAGGTGCTGCGCGGGCCGCTCACCGAGCTCGCGGGGTGGGCGGCCGAGGGGCCGGTCCGCGGTGAGATCACCGTGGTGCTGGCAGGGGCCGCACCCGCGGAGGCGCCCGCCGTCGAGTCGCTGGTGGGCGCTGTGCAGGAGCGGGTGGCGGACGGCGAGCGCATGAAGGACGCGGTGGCCGCCGTGGCGGAGGCGGCGGGGGTCAAGAAGCGGGAGCTGTACGCGGCCACGCTCGCCGCAGGCGACTCGTAGCGGAAGCCGGATCCCGGCGTTCACGACCCGTTCACCCGCGCAGGTGACGATCACGGCATGACCGCTCCGGCGGCCCGGCGCTCCGGCAGACGGGGCCGCGCCGTACGCCGCTACCTCGGGTCCCGGAGGAACACCGCCGGGACGGCGGGCGCGCTCTGCGGGGTCGGACTGCACCTCGCGGGGATCGTCGGCGACGTCTGGCCGGTGGTCGCCGCCGGGCTGTACGGCGTCGGTGCCCTCGTCGGCCCGAGTGACCCGCCGGCCCGGGCACCCGAGCCCCGCCTCACCGACGAACTGCGCTCTGAGGCCACCGAGCTGCTCCGCCGTGTGCAGAGTCGCGCGGCCGACCTGCCGAGGGGCACGGCCGCCGAGGTCGACCGGATCGTGCGTTCCGTGCAGCTCGCCCTGGACCGGCTCGACGAGGTCTCCGACGAGGAGGCCGACCGCATCGCGGCGCCCGGACGGCTCGCCGACGTCGCCGAGATCGTGCGCGCCGACCTGCCCGGGTGCCTCGACGAACCCGGGGCCCGTGAGCTGCGTGGCCGGCTCGCACTGGTGGCCGAACGGGCCGACCGGCTCGTCGCGCAGGTCCCCGACGTCCACGCCCGGCGCGCCGCGGACCTGACGCGGGAGATGCGGCTCAGGCACGAACGGCCGTAGCCGTCAGCTGTGGCTGATCTTCAGCCCGTAGATGACGACCTGGCCGATGTCCGACGCGCTGGCACCCTTGCTCGTGTTCGAGTTCACGTACGCGCCGGCCTTGAAGTAGCTCTCCGCCCCGTAGATCGGCAGGTCGGCCTTCAGGTTGCCGTTGAACCAGACCTTGACCTTGCCGCCGGACGACTCGATCTTCACGCGGAAGCGCTGACCGAGCTCGTACGAGGGGTCGAGCAGGACGTCCTTGTCGCCGTCGGCGTACTTCACGGTGAGCCGGGCGCCGGACAGGTGGATCTGCATGACGTCGTCGTCGCCGCCGTGGATCTGCCCGGCGATGACGTCCGGCTTGGTGGCGGGCGTCTTCGTGATCGCCTGGTCGAGCTCCATGACGTGCTTGCCGGACCGGCCGTCCCAGGCGGCGTTCTCGCCGTTGATCATCTCCCGCAGCTCGGAGCGCGGGTACTTGCTGTTCTTGGTGGTGGCGCCGCCCGCGTTGGCGGTGAACACGACGCCGTCCTTCGAGTCGTTGAGCTGGAACCACTTGCTCGTGTAGGTGGCCAGGTCCTTCGTCTCGACCGTGTCGGGGCTGCCCTCGGAGCCGGTGGGCAGGGTGAGGTACCACTTGCTGGTGTCGATGAGCTCGGCCGGGAACTTCACGGCGCGGGCCACGGCGGCGCCGAGCCCCTCGCCCTCCTTCTCGTCCTCGCCCTCGCTCTCGCCCTCGGTGGTGGGCGGGGCCTCGGTGGTGGGCTCGGGCGCCTCGGTGGTGGGCTCCGGCTCGGGCAGAGGCAGCTCGGGGAGGGGCAGTTCCGGGGTGGGGAGGTCCGCCAGGTCGCGGGAGGCGAGGTTGACGTCCTCCTCGGCGGGCGGGCCGAGCGCGCCCGCGAACGAGAGCATGCTGCCGACCACCGCGATCACCGCGGCGACGGCGACGGCCACGAGGATCGTGCTGTGGTGGGTCAGTGAACGGGCGGGACCCGCTGCACGCGCGCCGTCGCCTTGCTCCGACCACTGCGCGTGCGGCGGTCGGGACGGCTGCGCGTGGCGGGTTCCGGGGGAGCGGTGCCGGGCCACGAACCTGCCTTCCGGATCGACGACCGGCCGGCGCGGACCCGGCTCGGGGGGTGCCGGTTGGGGTGGGGAGTCCCCGTGTCCGTTCCGTGACCGGTTCGGTCGAGAGGAAAGCTATCGACGTCTCCGTCCGGGGTTGCCTGCCCACCGACGAGTTGATCGATCTGTGCGATGAGCGGTACCGGGCACTAGGCCATTCGGAGCAACGGTGTTTCGTCGCCTGGTCAGTTGCCCGCTGAGGGCGCCGTAGCGGCCGCAGGGCGGCGGGCCCGCGCCCACTGCGCGGCGGGTTCGACGAGGCGCGCAGCCACCGGGCCGATCACCGCCATCAGCAGCACGTAGGTGGTGGCGAGGGCCGCGAGCCGGTCATCCGCCACGGCGTAGCCGACGGCCAGCCCGGCGATGACGATGGAGAACTCCCCGCGCGCGATGAGCGCCGCGCCCGCGCGGGCGCGACCCAGCGGGCCGATCCCCACCCGGCGTGCCGCGAACCAGCCGGTGCCCAGCTTCGTGACCGTGGTGGCGACGGCGAGGACGACGGCCCAGCCGAGCACCGGCGGGATCGACGCCGGGTCGGTGTTCAGCCCGAAGACCACGAAGAACACCGCAGCGAACAGGTCGCGCAGCGGCTCGAGCAGCTTGGTGGCGTTCTCCGCGGTGGAACCCGAGATCGCGATGCCCAGCAGGAACGCGCCGACCGCGGCGGAGACCTGCATCGCCGAGGCGACGCCCGCCACGAGCAGGGCGAGCCCGAGCACCTTGAGCAGGAACACCTCGCGGTCGGGGGAGTCGACCACGGCGGAGACGTAACGCCCGTAGCGCAGCGCCACCACCAGCACGACCGCGAGCACCGCCACCGAGATGCCGACCGCGCCCAGCGCACCGGTGAGCGTCACCCCGACCAGCAGGGCGGTGAGGATCGGCAGGTACAGCGCCATCACGAGGTCCTCGAACACGAGGATGGACAGCACGACCGGCGTCTCCCGGTTACCGAGGCGGCCCAGGTCGCCCAGGACCTTCGCGACGATGCCGGACGACGAGATGTAGGTGACCCCGCCCATCACGAGCGCGCCGACCGGCCCCCACCCGAGGATCAGTGCCACCGCCACGCCGGGCGCGGCGTTGAGCACGATGTCGAGCAGCCCCGCCGTCCACGACCGCCGCATGCCGACGATCAGCTCCGTGGCCGAGTACTCGAGGCCGAGCAGGAGGAGCAGGAGGATGACGCCGACCTCACCCGCGAGGGCCGTGAAGCCCTCGATGCCGTGCAGGGGAAGCACACCGCCCGTGCCGAAGAACAGGCCGCCGACCAGGTACAGCGGGATCGGGGACAGGCCGATGCGGCCCGCGAGCCGGCCGAGCAGGCCCAGTCCGAAGAAGACGGCTCCGAGTTCGATGAGCTCCAGCGCGGTATCGGTCACGCGTCATCCACGCTTGAGGATCTTGATGGCGTTGTCGAGACCCTCCGCGGTGCCGACGGTGACCAACAGGTCGCCCGCGGTGAGGGTGAAGTCGGGGGTGGGGCTGGCGTGCACCTGCCCGGCTCGCATCACGGCCACCACGGACACACCGGTGCGGGTGCGCAGGGCGGTGTCGCCGAGGGTGCGGCCGTCGAACGGCGGGCCGACGGGGAGCTGGCGGGTGTGGATGCCCGGCAGGTCGGCGTGCTCCTCGCGGAGCTGCGCGACGAGCTGGGGGGCACCCAGCAGGTTGGCCAAGGCCCCCGCCTCCTCGGTGGTGAGCGGCAGCTCGGCGAGGCATGCGTCCGGGTCGTCGGATTTCGACACGATCAGATCGATCTTGCCGTCACGGTGGGTGACGACGCCGATCCGCCTGCCGTTGCGCAGGGCGAAGTCCTTGCGCACTCCGATTCCGGGCAGGGGGGTGACCTCCACGTTCACCCTTTCAACATAACGGCCGGTACTCGGTGCTCACGCGGTGCGGTGGGTGACGGCCGCTGCTGCCGCCCGGCGGCCCGTGCCCGGGACCGGGCGCGGGAAACGGGATGATGCCCGGGCATAGGCTGGGAGCATGAGCTCCCACGTGCTGACCGCCGTGGCCTGGCCCTACGCCAACGGCCCGCGGCACATCGGCCACGTCTCCGGCATCGGTGTGCCCTCCGACGTGTTCGCCCGCTACCAGCGGATGGCCGGCAACCGGGTGCTCATGGTCTCGGGCAGCGACGAGCACGGCACCCCGATCCTGGTGCAGGCCGAGAAGGAGGGCCTCACCCCGCAGCAGACCGTGGACAAGTACCACCGCGTGATCGCGGAGGACCTGCGCGGGCTCGGCGTCACCTACGACCTCTACACGCGCACCACCACGGGCAACCACTCCGACGTCGTGCAGCAGATCTTCCTGGCGCTGCACCGCAACGGGTACGTGGTGCCGAAGACCACCACCGGGGCGATCAGCCCGTCCACCGGGCGCACGCTGCCCGACCGCTACGTCGAGGGCACCTGCCCGATCTGCGGGTACGACGGTGCGCGCGGCGACCAGTGCGACAACTGCGGCAACCAGCTCGACGCCGCCGACCTGATCAACCCGCGGTCGCGGATCAACGGCGAGGTGCCGAAGTTCGTCGAGACCGAGCACCTGTTCCTCGACCTGCCCGCGTTCACCGAGTCGCTGGGCAAGTGGCTCGCGTCGAAGACCGGGTGGCGCCCGAACGTCCTGAACTTCACCAGGAACCTGGTCGACGACATGCGGCCGCGGCCGATCACGCGCGACCTCGACTGGGGCGTCACGATCCCGCTGGACGGGTGGAGCGACCAGCCGCTCAAGAAGTTCTACGTGTGGTTCGACGCGGTGATCGGCTACTTCTCGGCCAGCGTCGAGTGGGCCCGGCGCACCGGCGACCCGGACGCGTGGAAGGCGTGGTGGAACGACCCCGCCTCCGAGCTCGTGTACTTCATGGGCAAGGACAACATCACCTTCCACGCCCAGATCTGGCCCGCGCTGCTGCTCGGCCACAACGGTCAGGGCGACCACGGCGGCGAGCCGGGGCCGTACGGGGTGCTGAACCTGCCGTCGGAGATCGCGTCGAGCGAGTTCCTCACGATGAGCGGCTCGAAGTTCTCCACCTCCCGCGGCACCGTGATCTACCTGAACGACTTCCTGCGCGGCTTCGGGCCGGACAGCCTGCGGTACTTCATCGCAGCGGCCGGGCCGGAGACCCAGGACGTCGACTTCACGTGGGACGAGTTCGTCCGCCGGGTCAACTTCGAGCTCGCCAACGAGTGGGGCAACCTCGTCAACCGGTCGATCTCGATGGCCCACAAGAACAACGGGGCCGTCCCGCCGCCCACCACCCCCGCCGCGGCCGACGCCGAGCTGTTGGCGCTGTCGAAGGCGGCGTTCGACACCGTCGGAGGGCACCTGGTCCGGTCGCGCTTCCGGGCCGGAGTCAGCGAGGCGATGCGGGTCGTGTCCGCGGCCAACCGGTACCTGTCCGACCAGGAGCCGTGGAAGCTGAAGGACGACCCGGGCAGGCGCGACGCGGTGCTGCACACGGCGCTGCAGGTCGTCCAGGACGTCAACACCCTGCTCACGCCGTTCCTGCCGCACTCCGCGCAGAAGGTGCACGAGGCGCTGGGCGGCACCGGTGTGTGGGCGGCCCAGCCGGAGCTGCAGGACGTGCCCGACCTGGACATCCCCGGCCGCATCAACCCGATCCTCACCGGGGACTACGGGAAGGAGCAGGCGCGCTGGGAGTCCACGCCGATCGAGGTGGGCCGGCCGCTCGCGAAGCCCACGCCGATCTTCCGGAAGCTCGAGCCGGAGCTCGCCGAGACGGGACCAGAGTGGGCCCCGATCGAGAAATGAGGCCGTGAGTGGATACGAGTGCTCCAGCCCTCGTATCCACTCACGGGGGTCGGAGGCCCCGGTGAGTGGGGCGTACGGGCGGCGGGAGGCGCCGCCTCCTCCCGAACCCCTGGGCGCCGCCACCGTCGACGCCCACACGCACCTCGACGCCTGCGGGTGCGAGTCGGCGGCCGACGTGCGCGCCGCGATGGACCGTGCCGCGGCCGTCGGCGTCACGCGCGCGGTCACCGTGGCCGACGACCTCGCGTCGGCACGCTGGGTCGTGCAGGCGGCGCACTGGGACGACCGGGTCGTGGCCGCCGTCGCGCTGCACCCCACGCGGACGGCCGCGCTCACCGACGGCGACCGCGCCGAGATCGAGCGGCTCGCCGCCGACCCCCGCGTCGTCGCGGTGGGGGAGACCGGCCTGGACTACTACTGGGACCACTCGCCCCCCGACGCGCAACAGGCCTCGTTCCGCTGGCACATCGACCTCGCCAAACGCCTCGGCAAGCCGCTGATGATCCACGACCGGGACGCCCACGACGACGTCCTGCGCATCCTCCGCGAGGAGGGCGCGCCCGCCACCGTGGTGTTCCACTGCTTCTCCGGCGACGCCGCGATGGCCCGCGAGTGCGCCGACGCCGGGTACGTCCTCTCGTTCGCCGGGCCGGTTACGTTCCGCAACGCCCGCGCACTCCAGCAGGCAGCCGTCGTCGTGCCCGAGGAGCAACTGCTCGTCGAGACCGACGCGCCGTTCCTCACCCCGCACCCCCACCGCGGGAGGGCGAACGAGCCGTACTGCCTGCCGTGGACCGTCCGTGGCCTGGCGGACCTGCGGGAAGTCCCCGACGAACGGTTGGCGGCCGTCGCCGGGCGCAACGCCGAGCGGGTCTTCGGGCTCGCCGAGCTGCCGCCCGCCGCAGCGCCCGCGGCACCCGGCGGCGAGGGCTCGCGCTCGGCGTAGGGGGCTGGCCGTTCAGCGCTGGCCGCGTGTCGGGAATCGACCCTGGCGCTCACCGTCCGTTACGGTTCTGTGATCGCTAGCCGGGGTGGGGAACGCTCCCCAGCTGATGCGGTCACGGTGGTCCGGGGCGCTCCCCCAGCACCACGGCCTCCGGGCCACCGTGACCGCGACGTCCTCCCCTGCCCGGTCCGACGAGGTCTGGAAGCCCGTGGTCGACGTCCCAACGCGAGCTCGGCGAGTCGCCGCCGTGCGCGCCCGGCTCGATCGCGCTGCCGCTGACGCCGAGACCCCGGAGGACCCGTACTCGGCCTGGTACGCGGGCGGTGACCCGGAGGCCCCCGAGGCGGTCCCCACCTCCGCTCTCGAGGTCGTCCCGCCCGCCACCCCGGCGGCCCGCTCCACCCTCACCCGCTCACGCGCCCACCGCCGCGCCCCGCAGTCCCCGGACCACCCCGCCATCACCACCGGGCAGTTCCGGCCCATCGTCACCCGCCCCACCGACGGCTCCGCCGACGACGCCTCGGCCGACCCGGTCACCGGCGAACTGCCCGTCATCGCGGCGGACGCGCCCACCGGGCCCCTCCCGGTCGCGCCCACCGCCACCGGCACCGGTGTGGTGCCCGTGGTCGAGCGGAGTGGTGCGCAGGCGGCGCCGGTGGCTCGGCCCGGCCAGCGCAGCGCCCCTCCTGCCGACGCGCCTCCGCGTCCGGGGGCGACCGGGACGGGCGCGGTGCCCCCCGTCGAGCGCAGTGGCGCGCAGGCCCGGCCCGCCGGCTCGCCCACCGGTGCGTACGACGTCGCCGCACCGGCCGTCGCGCGCACCGGCGCGGTCCCGAGCCCCGCCGCCACGGAGATCACCGGTCCGCAGCCCGCGGTCGTCGAGCCGGACCGGCGCAGCGCCGAGGCGCTCGAGCGGGCCAGGGCACGGGCCGGCCGGGCGTCCTGGACGGCGTACCTCAACGACGCGCCCACCGGACCCATGCCGGTGCTCGACGACCTGCCGCTCACGCACCCGATGGGCACGGTCACCGGACCGGTCGACGCCGTCGCCGCGCCGCCCGCCCCGGCCCCCGCGCCGCCCACGCCCGCCCCCGAACCCGAGCCGGTCGAAGCCGCGGCGCCGGCACCAGCCGCAGCACCCCCGCCGGTGGCCGCCCCGCGGCCGCGGCCCCGGCCGGCGGCAGCGCCCGTCGCGACCCCCCGCCGGTCGCGCCGCGAACGCCGCATGGCGGAGGAGGAGCCGCAGCGCAGCGCGCTGTTGCGGGCCACCGTGGTGCTCGTCGTGCTCGCGATGCTGGCCGGCGCGGCGAGCGCGCTCACCTTCTCCAAAACGATCACGGTGATGGTGGACGGCCAGAACCGCACCGTGCACACCTACGCCGCTGACGTGGCTGCGGCGCTCGAGGCCGCCGGGATCGACGCCACCCCCCGGGACCGCGTGGAACCCGCGCCCACCACCGAGCTCTTCGACGGCGACGAGGTGATCTTCACCCACTCCCGCACGCTGACCCTCGTCGAGGGCAGCTCCGTGCGCGAAATGCCCATCCCCGCCACCACGGTGGAGGAGGCCATGCAGCTCCTGGGGCTGGAGGCGGCGCCGCTGCAGATGTCCGCCGCGCCGTCCACCCCGATCCCGCTCGAGGGGTTCCGGCTGGAACTGCGCGTGCCCCGCACCGTCAAGTTCACCGACGGCACCGGCGCGCTCGAACCCGTCACCACCACGTCCGGCACGGTCGGCGGGCTCCTCGTCGAGAAGGGCATCCAGCTCGGGCCGGACGACGTCTCGGTGCCCTCGGCGGACACCCCGCTCACCGAGGGCCTCGACGTCCACGTCGTGCGCAACGGTGAGGGCGAGGTGGTCGAGGTCCGGCCCATCGCGCCGCCCGAGCGCGTGATCGAGGACCCGGAGCTGCCGCGGGGCAAGCGGGTGATCGCCGAGCGCGGCGAGCCCGGGGAGCAGACCGCGATCATGCGCGTCTACGTGCAGAACGGCCAGGAAGTCCGCCGCGAGCAGGTTCGGGCGGGGAGCATGACGCCCCCGAAGGAGCGCGTCGTGCGGCTCGGCACGAACGACAGCCTCCGCGCCCCCTTCGTGTCCGATGGCAGCGTGTGGGACCGCCTGGCCCAGTGCGAGGCCACCGGCAACTGGGCGGTCAACTCCGGCAACGGCTACTACGGCGGCCTCCAGTTCGACGCCGGCACCTGGCGGGCCTACGGCGGCACCGACTACGCACCGCTGCCGCACCAGGCATCGCGCGAGGAGCAGATCGCCGTCGCGTCCCGGGTGCGGGACGACCGCGGCGGCTACGGGGCGTGGCCCGCGTGCTCCCGGCGGCTGGGCCTCCCGCGCTGACCGGGCATGCTGCCCCCGTGACGAACACTCAGCCCGGCCTCCTCGGGCCGGCCGAGGTCCGGGCCCTCGCCGCCGAGCTCGGCCTGCGCCCCACGAAGCGGCTCGGGCAGAACTTCGTGCACGACGCGAACACGGTGCGCCGCATCGTCAAGGCGGCCCGGCTGGAGCCCGACGACGTCGTGGTCGAGGTCGGGCCCGGGCTCGGCTCCCTGACGCTCGCGCTGCTGCCCGCCGTGCGCGCCGTGCACGCCATCGAGATCGACCCGGTCCTCGCGGGCCGCCTGCCGCAGACCGTCGCGGACCGGGCGCCGGCCCTCGCCGACCGGCTCTCCGTCACCACGGCCGACGCCCTCGCCGTGCGCGCGACAGACCTGCCCGACCCCGCACCCACCGCGATCGTCGCGAACCTGCCCTACAACGTCGGCGTCCCGGTGGTGCTGCACCTGCTCGCTGAACTCCCGCAGCTGCGCCGTGGGCTGGTGATGGTGCAGTCCGAGGTGGCCGAGCGGCTCGCCGCCGCGCCGGGCAGCCGCGCGTACGGGGTGCCGAGCGCCAAGCTGGCCTGGTACGCGGCCGCCCGCCGGGCCGGGCCCGTGCCGCGTGCGGTGTTCTGGCCCGTGCCGAACGTCGACTCGGGCCTGCTCGCCTTCGACCGCCGCGACCCACCCCCCGGCGACCGCGAGGCCGTCTTCCGGCTGATCGACGCGGCGTTCGCCCAGCGTCGCAAGGCCCTGCGCGCCGGCCTCGCCGGCTGGGCGGGCTCGCCGGCCGCAGCCGAGGCCGCCCTCCGCGCGGCAGGCATCGACCCGCTCGCCCGCGCCGAGACCCTCGCCATCGAGGACTTCGCCCGCCTCGCCGCGACGCGCCCCTGACCGCGAGTCCCCCACATCGTCGGGCGAGTCCCCCAAATGGCCGGGCGAGTCTCGCGTTCGTCGGCGTGAGTTGCGCGATTCGAGGGTGGGCAGGGTGGCGAGTCCGGCACATCGCCGGGGAGTCCCCCGAATCGTCCGGCGAGTCCCGCGTTCGTCGGCGGGAGTTGCGCGTTTGGTGGTGTACAGGGGAGGGCGAGTCCCGCACATCTTCGGGCGCGTCCCCCAAATCGCCGGGCGAGTGCCACAGATGCCGGGGTGGTTTGCGCGAACGTTCGGGTGTACCCGCGTCGGGACGGCTCGGCGCCCGGGCCGAACGCGGATCTCGCCTCGTGGGACGCGGGACTCGCCGCGTCGAGGTCGGGGGACCTCGCGTCGCGACGGCCCGGCGTGCTGGCCGAACGCGCATCTCGGCTCGTGGGACGCGGGACTCGCCGGGTCGGGGCGGTGCCGCTGCGCAGGACGTGGGACTCGGCCTATGGAACGCGAGACTCGCCCGGCAGAACGCGAGACTCGCCTGGGTGGGGGACGGCGCTGTGCAGGACGGGGGACTCGGCCTGTGGGGCGTGGGACTCGGCTCGTGCCGGCGGGGACTCGGCCTGTTGGAATGCGGGACTCGGCTGGTTGGGGTGGGGGAACCGTCCGGTTGCGGATGGACAACCCGGCCTCCCGGGGCGTCGGCGCCGCCGGGGCGCGGCACGCCGGGTGCGGACGCACGTAGGGTTGACCGGTGCTCGCCGCCGTCCCACCACCGGTCACCGTGCGCGTGCCCGCCAAGATCAACCTGCATCTCGCCGTCGGACAGCTGCGTGCCGACGGCTTCCACGACCTGGTCACGGTCTTCCACGCCGTGAGCCTGTTCGACGAGGTGACGGTCGCCACCAGCGAGGAACCCGGGATCGAGGTGCACGGCGAGGGCGTGTCCGAGGTGCCGGCGGACGAGACGAACCTCGCGTGGCGGGCCGTCCAGCTGCTCGCGGAGAAGGCCGAGCGGGAGCCGGACGTGCGGCTGGTGCTCCGCAAGGGCATCCCGGTGGCCGGGGGGATGGCGGGTGGCAGCGCCGACGCGGCGGCGGCGCTCGTCGGGCTGTCGGCGTTGTGGAAGCTCGACCTGTCCCGGGACGAGCTGTCGGTGTTCGCGGCCGAGCTGGGCAGCGACGTCACGTTCGCGCTCTACGGCGGCACCGCGGTGGGCACCGGGCGCGGGGAGCAGATCGTGCCGGTGCTGTCGCGGCACACGCAGCACTGGGTGATCGCGCTGCACCGCGGGGGCCTGGCCACGCCTGCGGTGTTCCGCGAGCTCGACCGGTTGCGTGGCGACAGCGCGCCCGCGGAGCGCCCGGTGGAGCCGGTGCTGGAGGCGCTCGCCGGCGGTGATCCCCGCCAGCTCGCGCTCAGCCTGGGCAACGACCTGCAGGCGGCGGCCGTGAGCATGGCGCCCGACCTGCGGCGCACGCTGCGGGCCGGCGTGGCGGCGGGCGCGCTGGCCGGGTTGGTGTCGGGCTCCGGCCCGACCTGCGCGTTCCTGTGCAGCAGCGCGGAGGCGGCGCTGGACGTCGCCACCGAGCTCGCCGGGGTGGGGGTGTGCCGCACGGTCCGGATCGCGCACGGCCCGGTGCCGGGGGCCCGCGTCGTCGACCACGATCCACCGACGATCCCGCCGCCGCCCACCTCGTGGCCCCCGGTGCGTGCCTGATGGCGGGGCAGAACCTGGTCAACCTGGAGACGGTCACGGCGCACGTGCCGGGCGACGCGTCCCGGGTGCTGCTGGACGCGGTGTCGCTCGGGGTGGAGCAGGGCGAGCGGATCGGTGTGGTCGGGCTCAACGGCGGTGG
Organism: Pseudonocardia zijingensis; assembly: GCF_042657305.1. Classification (NCBI taxonomy): domain Bacteria; kingdom Bacillati; phylum Actinomycetota; class Actinomycetes; order Pseudonocardiales; family Pseudonocardiaceae; genus Pseudonocardia; species Pseudonocardia zijingensis. The sequence goes on from NZ_JBHSKO010000005.1 coordinate 252,034, forward strand.
CAAGACCACGTTGCTCGACATCATCACCGGGCAGCGCGAGCCGAACGGGGGCCGGGTGAGCCGGCTCGGTGGCCTGCGCCTGGCGCACCTCGCGCAGTCCGACGTGCTGCCGGCGGGCGCGCGGGTGCGCGACGTCGTGCTGGCGGCGTGGGCGGGCGCCGCGGAGCACGAGTGGGCGGGCGACCCGAAGGTGCGCGACGTCCTCGACGGGCTGGGCATCACCGACCTCGACCGCGGCGTCGAGGGCCTGTCCGGTGGCGAGAAGCGGCGGGTGGCGCTCGCGGCCGCCCTGGTCGGCGACCCGGACCTCGTGGTGTTGGACGAGCCCACGAACCACCTCGACGTCGAGGGCATCACGTGGCTGGCCCGCCACCTGATCGCCCGGCGGTGCGGGGTGGTGGTCGTCACGCACGACCGGTGGTTCCTCGACGCCGTCTGCACGCGCACCTGGGAGGTCGCGAACGGCCGGGTGGAGAGCTACCTGGGTGGCTACGCCGACTGGGTCTACGCGCGGGCCGAGCGCGCCCGGCAGGCCGACGCCGCGGAGGCGCGCCGGCAGAACCTCGCCCGCAAGGAGCTGGCGTGGCTGCGCCGCGGCGCGCCCGCGCGCACGTCGAAGCCGCGGTTCCGGATCGAGGCGGCCGAGGCGCTGATCGCGGACGTCCCACCGCCCCGCAACAGCGTGGAGCTGCACCGCTTCGCCGCCAACCGGCTGGGCCGCACGGTGCTGGAGCTGGAGGACGCCACCGCGGTCGTGGCCGGGCGCACGCTGCTCGACGCCGTCACGTGGCGGATCGGGCCGGGCGACCGGATCGGGATCGTCGGCGTGAACGGGTCGGGCAAGACCACGTTGCTGCGCACGCTGTCCGGCGAGCGCCCGCTCGACGGCGGCCGGCTGGTGCGCGGGCGCACGGTGCAGCTGGCCCAGCTCTCCCAGGAGCTGGTGGACCTGCCCGCGGACATGCGGGTGCTGGAGGCCACGGAGCAGGTGGCGAAGTACGTGCGGCTCGGCAAGACGGAGATGTCGGCGTCGCAGGTGCTGGAGCGGCTGGGGTTCCCGGCGGCGCGGCAGTGGACGCCGGTGGGTGACCTGTCCGGTGGCGAGCGGCGCCGCCTGCAGCTCACGCGCCTGCTGATGGCGGAGCCGAACGTCCTGCTGCTCGACGAGCCCACCAACGACCTCGACGTCGACACGCTCACGCAGCTCGAGGACCTCCTGGACGGCTGGCCGGGCACGCTCGTCGTCGTCAGCCACGACCGCTACCTGGTGGAACGGGCCTGCGACACGGTGGTGGCGCTGCTGGGCGACGGGAAGATCACGCACCTGCCGGGCGGGATCGACGAGTACCTGCAGCGGCGGGCGGACGCCGGGGGCGCGGGCCCCACGCCGTCCGCGCCGCGGGCGAAGCAGGCGTCGAACGCGGCGCAGCAGCGCGCCGCCCGCAAGGAGGCGGCCCGGCTGGAGCGGCGCATGGAAGCGCTGGCGGCCACCGAGGAGCGGTTGCACGCGCAGCTCGTGGAGGCGGCCACGGACCCGGAGCGGTTGATGGAGCTGGACCGCGAGCTCAAGGCCGTGGTGGCGGAGCGGGAGACGGTCGAGATGGAGTGGCTCGCGGCGGCGGAGCTCGCCGAATCCTGAGGGGCACCTACACCACCGGGTGACGGCTGCGCGACCAGGCGCGACGGTGTGTGGCGTTACTGTGATGGACGCTGCGTCATTCGGGCGACACCGTCACGCTATCGTGACGGTCTGGACCTGGTGTCGTGACATCACGGGCTGGGGCGGGGTGGACGCCGATGTCCGCCGTGGCACCGCTGCAGCCCGTCGAACGTTCGAAGGGACAGCTCCCCCCGTATGCAGTCCTCCCCGCCGACGGTCCCGCTGCCCGCGCAGACGATGCCCGACATGCGGTTCCCCCCGTTCCCGGAGCCGCGATCGTCGTCCGGCGTGAGCGGTGGCCCGATCATCGCGCTGGCGGCGCTGGTGGCAGGCGCCGTCGCGCTCACCGTCATCGCCGTGCTCGGTGGCGGCTGGCCGGACTGGTGGCTCCCGGCCGGTCTGGCGCTGGTGACGGTCGTCGCGTCCGTTGCGCTCTGGGGCGGTTTCGTGCGGCCGGCGCGGCGGTTCGCCGCGGCGATGGCCCGCATGGCCGCCGAGGACCGGGTGGACCTGGTGCCCCGGGCCCGCATCGCGGAGTTCGACAGCATCGCCGTGGCCCTGTACCGGTTCCGGCGCATCCGGCCCGGTCGGCGCAGCGCCCGGCCCCGCAGGCGGTTCCCGCTGGCCACCGCCCCGTGCCTGGTGGCGGGGCTGGTGCTGGCGTGGGCGCTCCCGGCGGCGGTCGCCACGGTGGGCGGCGTCGAAGCGCGCACGGACGTCGTGGTGCGTGACGCGGGCGCGAACGCCGCGGCGGAGGCGGCGGACCTGCACGGCGCTTTGCGCGGGGGCCTGGAGGCCGTCGAGCGGGCCGCAGCCCTGCCGACGGGCGCCGCGGTCGCCGATCCGGCCACCACCGCCGCCCAGGTGCTGGAGGAGCAGCCGCTCTTCCGCTCCGCGGCGGTCGTGGACGCGTCCGGCCGTCCGGTCGCGACGGCGGGGGCACCCGCGGGGGCCGAGTTCGAGGTGCCGCCCGGCGGGCCGCGGGTGGTGCAGGCCAACACCGCGGGCAGCGAGCCGATCGTCCGTGCCTCGGCCCCGATGTGGGACGGCACGAGCGCAGTGGTCGCCGAGTTCGACCCGCGCGCGCTGAACGCCGTGATCCGCGGCCCGGGCGGGCACACGCGGGTGGTCGACGAGCAGCGGGCCACCGTGCTGGACGACAGCGGCTACACCGCGTTCGCCCCGCTGGACGACCCGGCGCTCGGGGCGCTTGCCGCCGCGGCGGCCGGGGGCCCGCCGGTGGTGGACACCCCGGACGAGGGGCGGGTGGCGGCCGCGCAGCGGGTGGCGCCTCCCGGTACGGCCACCGACCTGGGCTGGGTGCTGGTCGAGGACCAGGGCGTGGTGGCGGCGGCGTTCGCGGGCGACGGGAACCGGCGGGCCTCGCTGGTGGCGATCGTCGCGGCTGCGTTCGTCGCGTGCGGGGCGCTCCTGTGGACGGCCGTCACGGTGATCGCGCCGGCGCGCAGGCTGGTGCGGCACGCCGAGCTGCTCGCGACCGGGGAGCCGGTGGCGCCGCTGGCGCCGCAGCGCCTCGATGAGATCGGTACCTCGGTGGAGGCCACGAACCGGCTGGCCGCCGTCCGCACCGTCAGCCCGAAGGTGGTCGCCGCGGAGGTGCGCGGCGTCCGCCGGCCCCACGTGCAGACGCCGAGGGCGGTGGCCGGCACGTGACGTTCCTGTTCGGCGTGTACGTCGCGGGCTGCCTGACGCTCCTCGTGGCCGGTGTCGTGGAGCAGCGCAACCACCACCAGCGGTTGCGCTCCATCCCGCAGCGGATCGTGGTGAACGGGATCCGCGGGAAGAGCTCCATCACCCGGCTCTGCGCGGGCGCGATGCGCGGCGGCGGGCGGCGGGTCGTCGCGAAGACCACCGGCACGGCGGCGCGCTTCATCCTCCCCGACGGCACCGAGGAACCGGTGCATCGCAAGTTCGGCATCGCCAACGTCGTGGAGCAGATCGGCATCGTGCGCCGGGCGGCGTCCTGGAAGCCGGACGCGCTGGTGATCGAGTGCATGGCCGTGCTGCCGGACCTGCAGGAGGTCAACGAGCGCAAGCTGATCCAGTCGACGATCTGCGTGATCTGCAACGTCCGCGAGGACCACCTCGACGAGATGGGGCCCACCCTCGACGACGTCGCCCGTTCGCTGTCGCGGTCGATGCCGCGCGGTGGCATCTGCGTCACGGCCGAGCGAGACCGGCTGCACGTCCTGCAGGAGGAGGCCGACCGGCGGGGCTGCGAGCTCGTGGCCGTCGACCCGGAGTCGGTGCGCGACGACGAGATGGAGCGCTTCCGCTGGATCACGTTCAAGGAGAACGTGGCGATCGCGCTCGCCGTCGCGCAGCTCGCGGGCATCGGGCGCGGCGAGGCGATGGCCGGGATGGTGGCGGCGCGGCCCGACCCGGGCACGGTCACCGTGGAGCGCTACGCCACGCCGCGCGGCGTGATCGCGTTCGCCAACGTCTTCGCGGCGAACGACCCCGAGTCCACGCTGATGAACATCGGGCTGCTGCGCGACCGCGGGCTGATCTCCTCGCCGCTCACGATGGTGATCAACTGCCGGCCGGACCGCATCGAGCGCAACGGTCAGATGGGGGAGCTCACCGGCCGGGTCCTCCCGGATCGCATCGTGCTGATCGGGGAGCAGACCCACACGGCGCGCGCCCGGGTGCCGCGCGAGCTCGCGGATCGCGTCGTCGACCTCGGTGGCGCGCTCGACGTGACGGCGTTCCTCGACGCCGTCGCGATCGGGCCGGACGGCACGGGCTCCGTGGTCACCGCCGGGAACATCCACGGCCAGGGCGAGGTGCTGCTGGAGAAGATCGCGGAGCTGCCGCGACCACCTGCCCGGCTCAGGGCCGTCTGATGCTGGCGGGCTCCCTCGCACCGCAGGCCGCCACCGTCGCACTCGCCATCGGCCTGCTCTTCGCGCTGGTCTGCTACCTCACCACGAACCTCTCGCCCGGCGGGATGATCACGCCCGGCTGGCTCGCGCTCACGCTGGTGGAGGACCCGCGCAAGGTCGCCGTGATCGCCGCCGTCACGGTCGTCACCTACCTCGGCCTGCGCGGCCTGCAGCGGGCCGTGATCCTCTACGGCAAGCGCCTGTTCGCGGCCGTGATGATGCTGTCCGTGCTGCTCTCCACCGGCCTGTTCCTGCTGGTGCAGCGCGACTACCCGCTGATCTTCGCGCACGAGACGCTCGGCTTCGTGATCCCGGGGCTGGTGGCCTACCAGCTCGTGCGGCAGCCGCCGCTGGCCACGGTGCTGGCGACGTCGGCGGTGAGCCTCGCCAGCTACGGCGTGCTGGCGAGCGGGCTCGTGCTGGGGGCGGTGACGGCGCTGTGACCACCCGGGCCGCCGGCCTGCGCGCCCGCCGCATCCTCATGGGCGTGCTGGCGCTGGTAATCGGGGGCAGCGGGATCGTCGTCGGCAGGATGCAGGACGCGCCGCCGGTGCCCGGGCAGCCGCAGTCGCGGGTGGCGGCGGCCGCGGCCGACCTGCGCTTCCTGCGCCGGGACGACCCGGACGGCACCACGGTGGTCGACGCCGCGGGCACCGTGCTCGCCACCCTCACCGACGGCGCGCGTACGGCCACCCTCGACGGCCCGGAGCGGACGTTCGCGGAGCCGCAGTTCGACGGCGCCGCGGTCACCACGCGGGTGTGGGTGCGGCTGCTGCCCGAGGAGTGGCGGGCGGGCGCGGAGCAGGAGGGCTGGTTCCGGCCGTGGCTGCAGGAGCAGCTGGACAGCCCGGCGCCCGACATCCTCGCGATGGCGGGCGAGTACCTGGACGGGGCGCCCGCGGGCGAGGACGACGAGGGGATGCGCATCCGTGGTGACGCGCGGTTCGGCCCGCCCGGACCGAACGGCGGCCCCTCCCCGGAGAACTCGGACTTCTACGACTACCTCGGCGTCCGGTGGCGGTTCGCCGACGGGGCGGCCCGCAGGCCGGACCCGGTGCGCTACGGGGCGGTGGACTGCTCCGGGTTCGTCCGGCTCGTGTACGGCTACCGCGGAGGCTATCCACTGCTCGCCACCGAGGACCCCGGCCCCGGCCTGCCGCGGCGCGCGCGGGCCATGGCCGACACCGGCCCGGGCGTCGTCGTGCTCCCCGACAACGGCGTCCCGCCGTCCAACCTCGGTGCGCTGCAGGCGGGCGACCTGCTCTTCTTCGACCTCGACCAGGCGCCGGACCTGCGCAGCGACCACGTCGGGATCTACCTGGGGCGCGACGTCAACGGGCAGCACCGGTTCGTCTCGAGCAGGCGGCGGGCCGACGGGCCGACGCTCGGCGACCTCGGTGGCACCTCGCTGCTGGACGACGGCGGGCACTACGCCAGGTCGTTCCGGGCGGCCAAGCGGCTGTGACGCGGGCAGGGACCATGGTGGCCGTGCTGGTGGCGCTCGCGATCGCCGCGGTGGCGGCGATGTTCGCCGTGCTCGCGCAACGGGAGGCGCCGCCCGCCCCGCCGCCGTCGCTGGAGGCGCAGGTCAGGGAGTTCACCGACCGGCTCAGCCCGCGCGGCCCGTACCGCGCGCCCGAAACCGCCGAGCGGGAGGCCGTGGTCGGTGCGGTGGCGGTGCTGGCCGGGGCCGGCGCGGACGAGCCCGCCCGGCGGGTGCTCGAGGACGCCGGGTTCACCGTCGGCACGGCGCGCAACGCGTCGGGTGCGGAGTTCCTCGTGGCCCGCAGCGACCCGGACTCGCCCCGGTCGTGGGGGCTGATCGCGCTCCCGCTGGGCCGGGCGCCGCGGCTTATCGTCGAGGTGCCCCACCCGAACGCCGACTACGACACCGAGAACGTCGGCACGGCGGTGCTCGCCGCGATGCCGGACGCCGTGTACCTGCAGGCCGGTGCGCACCGCAGGGCCGACGACGAGCGGGCCGACGTCGCGCACGAGGAGGACTCGCTGTTCCACGCCCTGGCCGTGGACCTCAGCACGCGGCTGCGGCTCCCGCAGCTGCAGCTGCACGGCTTCGCCGACCGCGACGACCTCGACGCGGACATCGTGCTCGGCGGCGGCCCGGACGAGCCCGCGCAGGCGGTGCGGGCGCTCGCCGACCGGATCGAGGGCGCGGGCCTGCAGGTGTGCCGGGCGTGGGACGGCGGCTGCAGTGAGCTGGAGGGCCGCACGAACGTGCAGGGCCGGGCCGCGGCGCTGTTCGGGTTGCCGTTCGCCCACGTCGAGATGAGCGCGTCCACCCGCTCGGCCCCGGAGGAGGTGGCTCCGGCGCTGGCCGCCCTGGCCACCCCGTGAGTGGATACGGGTGCTCCAGCACTCGTTGCCACTCACGGGTCAGGTGTCGGGTTCGTTGCCCAGGACGATCGTGCGGTGGGGTTCGGTGCTGCCCTTGATGCGCTCCAGGAGCAGCTTGGCGGCGGTGGCGCCGATCGTGCGCGCGGGCAGCGGTACGACGTCGATCCCGGCCGGGCCGAGCGGGAAGTAGGGCAGGTCGCCGAAGGCCGCCATCCCGAACCCGGGCGGGCGCAGCCCCCGCTCCTCGAGCGCGCGCAGCGCCCCGACGGCCATGAGGTTGTTGGCGACGAACACGGCGTCCGGCGGGTCGGGGTGGGCCAGGAGCCGCACCATCGCCGCGCGGCCGCCGCCCACCCGGTAGTCGGCGTGCACGAGGTACTCGCGCGGGTCGGCCCCCGGGGACCGCTCGGTGAACACCTCCTGCCAGCCCGCGCTACGCAGCTGGGCGGTCTCGGCCGCCTCCGGGCCCGTCACGCACGCCACCCGGCGCGCCCCGCGCTCGTAGAGGCGGGTGGTGGCGGCCCGGCCGCCCGCGAGGTTGTCGGCCACCACGGAGTCGACGGGCGACCCGTGCAGCGTGCGGTCGACGCTCACCACCGGGCGTCCCCGCTCGATCAGCGCGGTGACGTCGCTGTGGCCGCCCGCGGGCACCAGGATCACGCCCGCCATGTGCTCGGACACGGCGATCTGCAGGTGCCGAGCCTCCCGAGCGGGGTCCTCGTCGCTGTTGCAGAGCACCACGGAGCACCCGGCCTCGCCCGCGACGTCCTCGACACCCCGGGCGAGGGCGGTGAAGAACGGGTTCTCGATGTCGGCGAGGATCAGCCCGATCACGTTCGAGGTCTGCATGCGCAGGGCGCGCGCGGTGCGGTTGGGCGTGTAGCCGAGTTCCTTCGCCACGCGCAGCACCTGGCGGACCTTGTCGGGGGACACGCTCGACCCGTTGAAGACCCGGGAGACGGTGGCCGGTGACACCCCGGCCCGCGCCGCCACGTCGTAGATCGTCGCCATGGCCCCCAACGCAGGTCAGGTCGTCGGATCCCGCCCGCCGCGGACGGGGCTCGCAGTTTACGGCTGCAATCGATTTCTGGCGGGCGCCGCCCGGTGGACCGGCGAATCCACCGAACGATCGACGTGGCGGGGCGTCGACCCGATCTAGCGTCGACCCCGAGGGGGGACGTATGACAACAACGACGACGACCACCGAGGGGCCGGCACCGGTTGGGGTGGTGCACCCGTTCGCCCGCGGCCCGGTGTTCGCCGTGGCCGCGGCCGTCGGGGTGGCGCTCACCGCCGTGAGCGGGCGCTACGGCTACTTCGGCGACGAGCTGTACTTCGTGGCGGCCGGGCGCCACCTCGACTGGGGCTACGCCGACCAGCCGCCGCTCCTGCCGCTGCTCGCGCTGGCGATGGACAGCATCGCCCCGGGCTCCGTCGCGGTCCTGCGCATCCCGGCGACCCTCGCGATCGTCGTGGCGGTGGTGCTCAGCGCGCTCCTCGCGCGCGAGTTCGGCGGGGGCAGGCGGGCGCAGCTGCTGGCGGCGGGAGCGGTGGCCGTCTCACCCGGCTTCCTCGGCACGGGCCACCTGCTGGCCACGTCGACGATCGACCCGGTGGTCTGGATCGCGGTGACGTTCCTGCTGGTGCGCTGGGTCCGCACCCGCTCGGACCGGCTGCTCGTCGTGGCCGGGATCGTCACGGCGCTCGGGCTGCAGGCGAAGTTCCTGATCGGCGGGCTCTGGGTTGTGGTGATCGTCGCCGTGCTGGCGTGCGGGCCGCGCGAGCTGCTGCGCCGCCCCGCCCTGTGGACCGGTGGGGCGATCGCCGTGCTCGCCACGATCCCGACCCTCGTCTGGCAGGCGCGCAACGGCTGGCCGCAGCTGGAGATGGGGCGGGTCGTCGCCGCGGAGAGCGTGTACGCCGGCGGGATGCTCGGCTTCCTCCCGCTCGGCTTCCTGCTGGCCGGGCTGGTCGTGGGCACGGCACTCGGGATCGCAGGCCTCGGATGGCTGCTCCGCTCGCGCGAGCTGCGGTTCCTCGGCATCGTGGCGCTGGGTGTCACGCTGCTGTTCATGGTGTCCGGCGGGCGCCCGTACTACATCGCGGGCGTGCTGCCGCTGCTGTGGGCCGCAGGCGCGGCCCGCGTGGAGCGGCAGCGGCCCGCGGCGTGGTGGCGGTGGGTGCCCACCTGGCCGGTCTACGCCGTGACGGCCGCTGCGCTCCTGCTGGGCAACGTCCTGCCGGTGCAGCCGGTGTCGGCGCACGCCGACCAGCCGCTGCAGATCGGCAACTTCCAGCGGGACGAGATCGGGTGGCCCGCGATGGTGGCCGACGTGCAGGCGGCGTACCGGGCGCTGCCGCCCGAGCTCGCGCGCGACGCCGTGGTGGTCACCGGTGACTACTGGACCTACTCCGCCGTGCAGGTGTTCGCGCCCGAGCTGCCCTCGTTCAGCTTCGCCCGCGGCGCCGCGTGGTTCGGGGTGCCCCCGGAGGACTCCGGCGCCGTGGTGTTCGTCGGCGACCCGGCGCCGATCGCGGGCGCGTTCCGCTCCGTGACCCGGATCGGCGAGCTCGACAACGACGAACGGGTCGCGAACCTCGTGCAGGGCACCCCGATCCACCTGCTCGAGGGCAGGCAGGTGCCGTGGGAGCAGCTGTGGGCCTCGGCGCGCCACCTCTGAGCGGTCAGGCCGCGCCGAGGGCCTGCGCGAGGTCCCGGGTGCGGCCGAACAACGCGGCCTGGGCGATCGGGTCCATGTAGTCGTCGTACTCCACGATCTCGCCGTCCCGGACGCGGACCACCCCGATCGCGCGGAAGCGGTAGGGCCCGCCGATCGCGTGCGAGTGCCCGTGGTGCTCGATCTCGACGACGACGACCTCCGGGTCGTCGGTGTCGCGGACGAGCATGTCGACGCCTTCCATCTCGAGCATCGACCGCGCAGTGGACGCCTTGCCGTGGTATTTGCGGATCGTGTCGCGGCCCGCGAGCTCGCGCGGCGTGCCGGGAGGGGCGAAGGGGTAGCGCAGCACCCCGTCCTCGGCGAAGAGGTCGCCGAAGAGGATGCCCTCCCCGGCGACCATCCGGCGAACGTCCTCCACGACATCGCGCGGGCTGCGGCTCATGTGACCCTCCTAGAATCGGAACGGTGACCCCGTTTCGAAGATACGGAACGCACGCCCCGGTTAGCAACCGCCATGGCTGAGCGACCCCTGCGCGCCGACGCCCGCCGCAACCGCGAGCGGGTGCTCGCCGCTGCCCGCAGCGCGTTCGCCGAGCGCGGCTACGCGGTGCCGCTCGACGAGATCGCCGCGGCGGCCGGCGTCGGCCCGGGCACCGTCTACCGGCACTTCCCCACGAAAGAGGCGCTGTTCGCGGCGATCGCGGTGGCGAACGTCGAGGAGCTCGCCGCCGAGGCCCGCGCCCGGGCGTCGGCCGCCGACCCCGGTGCCGCCTTCATCGGGTTCCTGGACCGCATCGCGGAGCAGGCCATCGCCAAGCGCGATCTCCCCGACGCCTTCGCGGGAGCGGGCGCGGACGCGATGGTGGCGGCGCGGGCCGAGATGGACGACGCGCTCGGCGTCCTCCTCGCGAGGGCGCAGGAGGCGGGCGCCGTGCGCCGCGACGTGTCGGTGGGGGACCTGGTCGCGCTGCTCAAGGGCCTCGTGGTGGCGGTGCAGGGCGACCCGGACCCGGATCTCCCGCACCGGCTCCTCGCGGTGGTCCGCGACGGCCTCCAACCGAAGTAGGGGGCAGGATCAACCTTTCGACCGATCCGGTGACGCGGCCACCCGCATAACGTGATCAGCGTGCGGGCCGGGCTGGGGGGCCCGGGACGGGGAGTCCCGCACCGCGCGACCGGCCCCTGCCGGCCCGACGGCGGCAGGGGCCGGTCGGCATGTACGACCTGGAGGAACGCGCTACCGGGGGGCCAGCTCGGCCAGCATGAGGGCCTCGGCGAGCACGGCCCGCCCGAACATCGCGAGGTCGAGGCTCTCGTCGATGCCGTGCCAGCGGCTCGCGGGGTCGCCCACCCCGGTGACGAGCACGGCCGCGCCGGGGAACTGGCGCGCGAACTCCCCGATGAACGGGATGGAACCGCCGATCCCGGTCTCCACCACGGGGTTGCCGTAAGCCTCCGCGAACGCGCGCCGTGCCGCGTCGTACGCGCTGCCCGACGCCTCGATCGTGAACGGCTCGGCGATCCCGGGTTCGAGCCGCACCGCCACGTGGGCGCCCCACGGCACGTTGGCCTCGAGGTGGTCGGCGAGCGCGCGCTGCGCCTTGACCGCGTCGTCGCCCGGGGCGAGCCGCATCCCCACCCGCGCCCGCGCGCGGGGGAGCAGCACGTTCGCCGCCTCCTCCACGCGGGGCGCGTCGATCCCCAGAACGGCCAAGGCGGGCTTCGCCCACGTCCGCGTCGGGATGCTGCCGCTGCCGATGAGCTCCACGCCCTCGAGCAGGCCGACGTCGGAGCGGAACACGGACTCGTCGACGTCGGGCGCCTCGGAGGTGCCGTGCACGAGGCCGGCCACGGCCACCTCGCCGCGCTCGTCGTGCAGGGTGGCGAGCGCCCGGCACAGCGCGGTGAGCGCGTCGCCGACCGGACCGCCGTACACGCCCGAGTGCGCGGGCCGCTCCAGCATCGCCACCTCGACCGTGACGTCCACGAGCCCGCGCAGGCTCGTGGTGAGCGCGGGCACGTCCGTGGCGGGGTTGGCCGCGTCCGCGATCACGATGACGTCGCAGGCCAGCAGATCCCGGTGGGCGCGCAGCAGCGCGGGCAGCGTGGGGGAACCGGACTCCTCCTCGCCCTCCACGAACAGCGTGACGCCCACCGGGGGCCGCCCGCCGTAGGCCCGCAGCACCGCGAGGTGGGTCATCACACCGGCCTTGTCGTCGGCCGCGCCGCGCCCGTAGAGCCTGCCGTCACGCTCGGTGGGCTCGAACGGCGGGCTCGTCCAGTGTTCGTCGCCGCCGGTGGGCTGCACGTCGTGGTGGGCGTAGAGCAGCACGGTGGGCGTGCCCTCCGGGCCCGGGAAGTGCGCCACCACGGCGGGGGCGCCGCCGTCGGCGGAAATGATCGTGACGTCCGCTGCGCCCGCGTCCCGGGCCAGGTCGGCGACGGCCTCGGCGCTGCGGTGCGTGTCGTCGGCGTGGGCCGGATCGGCCCAGATGCTCGGGATGCGCACCAGCCGTTCGAGGTCGGCGCGCGCGCCCGGCAGGGCGGCGGCCACGGTGGCGGCGACGGACTGCTCAGACATGTGCGCCGATGCTAGTAGCCGCTGGGAGGCCGTAGGTTGGTGACCATGTCCCGGTTCCTCGCCATGTTGCTGGACTCCGCCGACGGCTCGCCGCGCGGCATGACGACCGGTGAGCCCGGGGAGCCGGTGCGCCACACCTGGCCGCAGGTGCACGCCACGGCTCGCCGGATGGCGGCGGCGCTGCGCTCCGGCGCCGCGGGCGTGCCCGGCCTCGAGCGCGGCGGCGCGGTCGGCGTGCTCGCGGGCCAGCCCGTCACGATCGCCCCGGCCGCGCAGGCCGTGTGGCTGTGCGGCGGCAGCGTCACGATGCTGCACCAGCCCACCGCGCGCACCGACCTGGCCGCGTGGGCGCAGGACACGGTGTCGGTGCTGCGGATGATCGACGCGCGGCTCGTGCTGCTCGGCGCCCCGTTCGACGCGCTCGCGCCGGTGCTCACCGAGTACGGCATCCCGTTCCGCACCCTCGACGCGCTCGCCGAGAACGGCGACCTCGAGCCGGACGCGGCCGTCGCAGGCGAGGACGACACAGCGTTGCTGCAGCTCACGAGCGGGTCGACGGCCGAGCCGAAGGCGGTGCGGATCACCCACCGCAACCTGTACGCGAACCTCTCCGGCATGGTCGAGGCCTCGCGGCTCGACGTCGAGCGCGACGTGATGGTGTCGTGGCTGCCGCTGTTCCACGACATGGGGATGGTCGGGTTCATGACGGTCCCGATGACCACGGGTCTGGAGCTCGTGTCGGTCACGCCCGCCGACTTCCTCACCCGCCCGCTGCTGTGGGCCGAGCTCATCTCGAAGCACGGCGGCACCGTCACCGCCGCCCCGAACTTCGCCTACGCGGTGCTGGCCCGCCAGCTCGCACGTGCCGAGGAGGGCTCGCTCGACCTCTCGACGCTGCGCATCGCGCTCAACGGCGCCGAGCCGATCGACCCGGACGCGGTCGAGGCGTTCACCTCCGCGGGCGCGCGGTTCGGGCTGCGGCCCGAGTCCGTGCTCGCCGCCTACGGGATGGCGGAGACGGCGCTGGGGGTGTCGTTCGCGCCCGTGGAGACGGGCTTGCAGGTCGACACGATCGACGCCGAGCAGCTGGAGGAGCACCGCCGCGCCGTCCCGGCGGGCGACGCACCCGCGCGCCGGTTCCCGCGGCTGGGCCCGACCCTGCCCGGGATCGAGGCGCGCGCCGTGGCCGACGACGGCCGCGTGCTCGGCGAGCGTGAGGTGGGCGTGCTGCAGCTGCGCGGCGAGTCGGTGACGCCCGGGTACCTCACCGTCGACGGCCCGGTCGCCACCCAGGACGCCGAGGGCTGGCTGGACACCGGCGACGAGGGCTACCTCGTCGACGGCGAGGTCGTGGTCTGCGGGCGCCGCAAGGACGTGATCATCATGGGTGGCCGCAACATCTACCCCACCGACATCGAGCGCGCCGCCGCCACCGCCGCGGACGTGCGGGCGGGCAACACCGTCGCCGTGCGGGCGCTCGCCGGTGCCGAGGGCGGGCGGCACCGTGAGTCCTTCACCGTGGTCGTCGAATCGCGCCGAGCCGGCGACCACGAGGCCGAGCAGCTGATCCGCAAGGATGTGATCGGCTGCGTGGTCTCGGCCGTGGGCGTGCGCCCCGCGGAGGTGGTGGTGCTGCCGCCCGGATCGCTCCCCAAGACCCCGTCCGGGAAGCTGCGCCGGGCGGCCACCGCGGAGCTGCTCAGCTCACGAGCATGACTTGCGGTGGCCCGCGGCCGGGTACACCTAGCCGCTCAGGGCGTGGAACTTGTTCTGGGCGGGCTCGAGGCCGTCGGACAGGAGGGCCTCCGCCGCGTCGGCCGCCAGGTCGACGGCCAGGTCCAGCTCCTTGCGCTCCGTGCTCGAGAAGCGCTTGAGCACGAAGTCGGCCGGGTCCTGGCGCCCCGGCGGCCGGCCGATGCCGAACCGCACGCGCAGGTAGTCCTTCGTGCCCAGCGACGCGCTGATCGAGCGCAGCCCGTTGTGGCCGCCCTCGCCGCCGCCCCGCTTGAGCCGGATCACGCCGAACCCGAGGTCCAGGTCGTCGTGCACCACGACGAGGTCCTCGACCGGCACCGAGAAGTACCGGACGAGGCCGGCGACCGGCCCGCCCGAGACGTTCATGTACGTGCGCGGCTTGGCGAGCACCACGCGGCGGCCGGCGAGCCGGCCCTCCAGCACGTCGGCGTTGCTGCGGTGCTTGGAGAACCTGCCACCGCCCGCACGCGCGGCGAGCAGGTCGACCACGGCGAACCCGACGTTGTGCCGGGTGTCGGCGTAGGCCGGGCCCGGGTTGCCGAGCCCGACCACGAGCGCGGGCCCGGGCGCCACGATCAGCTCTCCGAGGAGTCGTCCGACGCGGCCGGGGTGGACGGGGCGTCCTCGACCACACCGGCGGCCTCGAGGTCGACCTCGCTCTCGAGCTGCTCCGCCGTGGGCGACGGCACGACGTTGACGACGAGCAGCTCCGGGTCGGCCTTCAGCTCGGTGCCCTCGGGCAGCTGCACGTCGGAGGCGTGGATCTGGGCGCCGACCTCGAGGCCCTCGACCGACACCTCGATCTGCTCGGGGATGCTCGACACGTCGGCCTCCACCTCGAGCGTGTTGAGCTCCTGGCTGACCATCGTGCCGGGGGCGGCCTCGCCGGTGACCACCAGCTGAACGTCCACCGACACCTTCTCGCCGCGGCGGATCACCAGCAGGTCGACGTGCTCGATGTAGGGGCGGATCGGGTGCGTGACGACGGTCTTCGTCAGCGCGAGCTGCGGCGTGCCGTCGATGTTGAGGGTGAGCACGGCGTTGCGGCCCTGGTCGCGGACCACGCGGGCGAACTCGAGCTGCGGGAGCGAGAGGTGCTGCGGGTCGGTGCCGTGCCCGTAGAGCACGGCGGGGATCTTGCCGGCACGGCGGGTGCGACGGGCGGCGCCCTTGCCGAACTCCGTGCGGGTCTCGGCGTCGATACGGGCCTCGGCCACGGTGGGTCTCCTCGATCAGAACTGCTGCGGTGGACGCGCGCGACGAGGCAGACCGGTCGAACCGGAACTGCGTCGATCACGGCGGGCCAGCGTGCACCCACCCTCGCCGCGGAACGGTCATCAACGATACGCGCCGCCTGCGCCGCCCGGCCGCCCGGGTACCCGCGGGGTAACGGGCCCGTCCCCGCCTCCGACTCCGTGATCGGCGTCGGGGACCGCACGATCAGGAGCGCTCCCCGTGACCCAACCCTGGACGCCCCCCGACGGGCTCGAGCAGCAGCCGCGCGGCCCCCAGCCCTGCGGCCCGCCCCGCCCGCCGAACGGGTTCCCGCTGCAGCGGACGAACGGGTCGCACCCGCAGCCGTGGCCCCAGCCCCGGCCGTCGCACGGGCAGCCCGCGCGCCCGGCCGGGCCCGGCCGCCACCGCGCGTACGAGCCGCCGGCGGAGCCGGCGCCCCAGCCCCCACAGCCCCAGCCCGCCGATCGCGAGAGCGATTCGCGGAGGAGACTCGTGTTCGGCATCGTGGCCGGTGTCGTCGCACTCGCGCTCGGGCTGTGGAGCGTCGCGATCCTGTTCCAGGTGATCGGGTAGGGCGCCGGATCCGACGCCCCACCCGGGTCAGGCGTTGCCGTCGAACAGGCTCGTGACCGAGCCGTCGTCGAAGACCTCGTGGATGGCGCGGGCGAGCAGCGGGGCGATCGACAGCACGGTCATCGACGTGAAGCGCTTCTCGTCGGGGATCGGCAGGGTGTCGGTGAAGATCACCTCACGCGCGCCGCACGTGGCGAGCCGGTTCGGGGCGGGCCCGGAGAGCACGCCGTGCGTGGCCGCTACGACGACGTCCTTCGCGCCGCCCTTGAGCAGCACCTCGACCGTCTTCGCCACAGTGCCACCGGTGTCGATCATGTCGTCGATCACGACGCACGTGCGGCCGTCGATCTCGCCGACGACGCGGTTGGCCACGGCCTCGTTCGGCCGGCGCGGGTCGCGCGTCTTGTGGATGAACGCCAGCGGCGTGCCGCCCAGCGTCTCGGCCCACCGCTCGGCGAGCCGGACGCGGCCGGAGTCGGGGGAGACCACGGCGAGCTGCTCGTCGGCGTAGGTGCGCTTGATGTGCTCGGCGAGCACGGGCAACGCGAACAGGTGGTCGACCGGGCCGTCGAAGAAGCCCTGGATCTGGGCGGTGTGCAGGTCGACGGTCATGATCCGGTCGGCGCCTGCGACCTTGAACATGTCGGCGACGAGTCGGGCCGAGATCGGCTCGCGGCCGCGGTGCTTCTTGTCCTGGCGGGCGTAGCCCCAGAACGGCATCACGACCGTGATCCGCTTGGCGGACGCGCGTTTCAGCGCGTCGACCATGATCAGCTGTTCCATGATCTGGTCGTTGATCGGTGCCGAGTGCGACTGCAGCACGAATGCGTCGCAGCCGCGTACCGACTCCTCGAACCGGACGAAGATCTCCCCGTTGGCGAACGAGTACGCCGACTGGGGCGTGATCGTCACGTCGAGGTGCTTCGCCACCTGCTCGGCCAGCTCCGGGTGCGCCCGCCCCGAGAAGAGCATGAGGTTCTTCTTGGGCGTCGCCGACATCGCGCTCACCGTGCTGTGCCTCCATGGACGTCGATGGCCGGATCGGCCGCCCTGGCGGCGGCCTCTGCGGCCGGGGTGCCGGGCCGCTTGCGCGCGACCCACCCCTCGATGGTGCGCTGTGACCCGGCCGACACGGCCAGCGCCCCCGGCGGGACGTCCTCCCGCACCACAGTGCCAGCACCCGTGTACGCACCGTCGCCGATCTGCACGGGAGCGACGAACGTGTTGTCCGATCCGGTCCGCACGTGCGAGCCGACCACCGTGCGCTGCTTGCGCACCCCGTCGTAGTTGACGAACACCGAGGACGCGCCGATGTTGCTGTGCTCGCCGATCGTGGCGTCGCCGACGTAGGTCAGGTGCGGCACCTTGGAGCCCGCGCCGATCTCGGCGTTCTTGACCTCGACGAACGTGCCGATCTTGCCCCGCTCGCCGAGCTGCGCGCCCGGGCGCAGGTACGCGAACGGCCCGACGTTCGCGCCTGGCCCGATCGCCGCCCCGCTGCCGTGCGTGCGCACCACGACGGCCCCGGCGCCGATCTCGCAGTCGGTGAGCGTGGTGTCGGGGCCGATCTCGGCGCCGCCCGCCACCGACGTGGCCCCGTGCAGCTGGGTGCCGGGGTGCAGCACGGTGTCGGGCTCCAGCCGGACCTGCACGTCCACCCAGGTGGTGGCGGGATCGATCACGGTGACGCCCTCGCGCATCCACCGCTCGAGCAGCCGCCGGTTGAGCTCGGCGCGCATCGCGGCCAGCTGCACCCGGTCGTTCACGCCGCGGACCTGCCAGTCGTCGCTGCAGCGGACGCCGTGCACGTCGGCGCCGTCGTCGTGGGCGATCTTCACCAGGTCGGTGAGGTACAGCTCGTGCTGGCTGTTGTGGGTGCTCAGGCGGTCGATCGCGCCGAGCAGGAAGGCCGCGTCGAACGCGTAGACGCCGGAGTTGACCTCCCGCAGCGCCCGCTGCTCGGGGGTGGCGTCGGCCTCCTCGACGATCCGTGTGACCGTGCCGTCGGACTCGCGGACCACCCGGCCGTAACCGGTGGGGTCGTCGACGTCGCTGGTGAGCAGCGTGAGCGGCCCGCCCGCCGCCGCGTGGTGGTCGAGCAGGCCGGCCAGGGTGGGCGGCTCGAGCAGCGGCACGTCGCCGTAGGTGACGACGATCGACCCCGCGATGTCGCCGGGGAGCGCGTCGAGCGCGCAGCGCACGGCGTGGCCGGTGCCCCGCCGCTCGTGCTGCTCGGCGACGAGCACGGGACGGGCCAGGGCGGCCTCCATCCCCTTGATCGCCTCCCGGACCTGCTCGGCCCCGGCTCCCACGACCACCACCAGGTGCTCGGGTTCGAGCGCGGCGACGGCGTGCACCGCGTGGCCGAGCAGGCTGCGGCCTCCGATGGGGTGCAGGACCTTCGGGACGGCGGACCGCATCCGCGTGCCCTCGCCCGCTGCCAGCACGATCGCTGCGGCGGGCCGGTTCGGTGTGGCGCCGGACGGTCCTCGCCCGTGCGGGTCGAGCATGGAGTCCACTCCTGGTCGTGGCCGGGACCAGCACGGCAGGCGGGACGGCGATGCCGCGCCGGGCGCGGCACGACGCGCCGGTGCCGGCGGTCGGGACCGGCCGATCGTACGGCTTCACCCGACGGTGCGCCGCTGCCCGGGGAGCCCTCGTAACCCCGACGGGAGCCGCTCGTTGGGCGAGCCGGGCACTCTCCGTGCACGAGACGTCACGGAGCGCGCGGGGGTTCGAGTCGGAAGGCGTCGATGGGCAAGCACAGCAGGGCGGCACGCCTGCGGGGACGTTCGCTGGTGGCGGTGGCCGCGCTGATCGTCCTCGGCGCGTTCGGGGTGGCCGGCACCGCCCAGGCCGACGACGGAACCGTCCAGGGCACCCCCTGCTCGGAGGACACGCGCGCCTGCGTCGACCTCGGCGCGAAGCGCGCCTGGCTCATCGAGGACGGCGTGGTGACGCGTGGTCCCGTCAAGGTCGCCGTGGGCGCCCCGGGGCACGAGACGCCGAAGGGCTCCTTCCGCGTCGAGTGGAAGCACACGAACCACCGCAGCGTCGAGTACGACGGCGCCCCGATGCCGTTCGCGGTGTTCTTCGCCGAGGGCGGCATCGCGTTCCACGAGGGCGAGCTCAACAGTCCCTCGAAGGGGTGCGTGCGCCTCGGGCGCGAGGACGCCATCGAGTTCTACGACTTCCTCGAAGTGGGCGACGCGGTCGAGGTCCACTAGTCTCCCCGGCACTCGTCCGGGCGGAACGACCACTCGGCGTCGATCAGGAACCGGTCGGCTCAACACCTGTGTCATCGGAGACTGTCGGCGCGACACATCAGTTGACGGGGTAGAGCGACGAGGAGGAGGCACGGATGCCGACGCGCACCGCCCGCACGGCCTGGAACGGCGACCTGCAGAACGGGTCGGGCCAGGTCGAGCTCACCAGCAGCGGCGTCGGGACCTATGACGTCAGCTTCCCGAAGCGGACGGCCGACGACGCCGGCGGCACCACCAGTCCGGAGGAGCTCATCGCGGCCGCCCACTCGGCGTGCTACTCGATGGCGCTCTCGGCGGAGATCGGCCGCGCGGGGGGCACCCCGCAGTCGCTCGACGTCACGGCGGCCGCCACGCTCGGGCCGGACCCCGCGGGCGGGTTCCGCATCTCGGAGATCGCGCTCACCGTGCGGGCCGAGGTCGAGGGCCTCGACGCCGCTGGTTTCGATCGGGCCGCCCAGGCGGCCAAGGACGGTTGCCCGGTCAGCAAGGCACTGGCCGGAACCACGATCACGCTGGACGCCGCCCTCGACTAGGGCGGGTACCCGGCGGGTCTCGAGGGGTGAGGAGTTGGACATGAGGTGCACGGGGAACGGGCGTCCGCCCGAGCCGCCGCCGCGTCCCGGCGGCCGCTGAGAACACTCCGACGCGCACCCCCGCAGGCGATCCCGCCGGCGGGGGTGCTGCCTTTCTGCCGCCCGTCCACCGCCGTTCGGAGCCGTCCCGCGCTCGCAGGCGGCGTATCGGTGCGTGAATGCACGCCCGGCGAGTGTCGCTGACCGGTTGACCTGGGTACACCCGATAGCGTTTCCCGACTCCTACTCGGACACGCTCCGGAGGGTTGGCCGTGACAGGAACGGTGGGACAGCTGCTTGCCGACGGCGGCGGGTCCGAGGAAGGCGGAGGGCTGATCGCCCTGCTCCTGATCCTGCTGGTGCTCTACCTGATCTTCCGCAAGTAGCGTCGATCAAGGGGAAATGGTCGCTTGATGATCTTCAAGGGCGACCATTTGCCCTTGATCGCCGTGAAACCTCCGGATTCGCCCCTTCAAGGGGACCTGTGAGGGGTGGCCCCGCACGATGCGCGGCGCCACCAGGAGGCCGCTGATAAGAGCAATGATCACTGCTCGGGCGCGTTTCCCGACGGCTCGCGTCGGAGAACGCGCCAAATCGATGATCAAGCTGACCGCTCATCCGGCCGGCTCACGACCCGCCCAACCGTCTTCGAGCAACGCGAACACCTCTCCGAGGGTGCGGTCCGGGTCCGGGTACCGGGAGGCCAGCTCCCGTGCCTCGAGCGCGAACCGGGCCAGGGCCGCACAGCGCACGTCGTCGTCGGGCACCCCCGTCTCCTGCGCGATGGCGCTCGCGAGCGCCGTCTCGTGCCGCAGCCACATCCGGTGCCAGTGCTCCCGCAGCGCCGGGGTCTCCTCGACCAGGCGCACGAACCGCGCGCTCTCCGGGTCGTCGTGGGTGCGCCGCGACCGCACCAGGTGCGCCCGCAGCGCCTCGGGAATCGACTCGCCGCGGGAGCGCTCCCGCACCGCGGCGACCAGTGCGCTCTCGACCTCCTCGTCCTCGTCGAAGACCAGCGCTTCCTTGCTCGGGAAGTGCTTGAACAGCGTCGTGACCGACACGTCGGCCTCGTCCGCGATCTCCTTCACGCCCACGTCGTCGTAGCCGCGCTCGAGGAACAGCCGGAGGGCCGCGTCGGCCAGCGCCTGGCGGGTACGGGCCTTCTTCCGCTCGCGGCGGCCGCTCGGTTCGGTCACGACGTCAGCCTAGCGCGAGGCTTACTCAGTCAACAAGTTGAGTCGTTGTACTTTTGGAGTCGGTCTGCTTATCTGGGGACATGGCTGATGAACCTCGTATCGCGATCGCCGGAGCAGGGCTCGGCGGCCTCGTCTGCGCACGCGTGCTCCAGCTCCACGGGCACCCGGTCACCGTGTTCGAGCGCGAACCCGGGCCCGGCGCGCGCTCGCAGGGCGGCACGCTCGACATGCATCCGGACAGCGGCCAGGCCGCGCTGCGCACCGCGGGCCTGCTCGACGTGTTCACCGCGCTCGCCCGCCCCGACGGCCAGCAGTCGAGGCTGCTCGACGCCGCCACCGGCACCGTTCAGGACCAGCCGGACGCCGAGTTCAGCGCAGGGCCCGAGATCGACCGCGGCCTGCTGCGGGCCCTGCTCCTGGACTCGCTCGCCGACGGCACCGTCCGGTGGGGTCGCGGGGTCGGTCGCGTCCACGCGGGCGCAGCGGGCGGCACCCGCGTGGAGTTCCTCGACGGCACGAGCGAGACCTTCGACCTGGTCGTCGGCGCCGACGGGGCGTGGTCGCGCGTGCGCCCGGCGGTGTCGCCCGCCGTGCCCACCTACAGCGGTGTGACGTTCGTGGAGACCTGGCTCGAGGAGGACCGGCACGCCGAGGTCGTGCGGCTCGTCGGCCACGGCACGATGTTCGCCGTCATGCCCGGCACGGGGCTGATCGCGCAGCGCAACAGCGGCGGCCGCGTGCAGGTCTTCCTCGCCCTCCGCAGGCGTGCGGACTGGGCCGCCGCGGCCGGACTCGACCTCGCCGACGCGGCCGCCACCCGTGCCCACCTGTTGTCGCTGCTCGACAGCTGGCACGAGAGCCTCCGCGCCTTCATCCGCCACAGCGACTCCGGGTTCGTCGACCGGCCGCTGTTCGTGCTGCCGGCGCCGCACCTGTGGGACCACGTGCCCGGGGTGACGCTCCTCGGGGACGCCGCGCACCTGATGCCACCCCTCGGGGTGGGGGCCAACCTCGCGATGCTCGACGGCGCCGAACTCGCCACCGCCATCGCCGCGGAGGCCACTGTGGACGACGCGGTGCGCGCCTACGAACGGGTGATGCTGCCGCGTTCGGGCGAGACCGCGAAGGAGTGCGTGGAGGGGCTCGACGACCTGCTGCCCGCGGCCTGAGGACCGCCGCCCTCGTCGCGCGGACGTGCTGCTCCGCCGCCAGGATTCGAACCTGGACCATCGGAACCAAAATCCGAGGTGCTGCCGTTACACCACGGCGGACAGGCCTTCATCCTGGCACGGGCCCGGGAACCGCCGTGCACGGCGCCGCGTTGGCGATTCGCGGAGACGTCTGCGCGCTCCGGGCGGTTCGCCCGGAGTTCGTGTCCTCACGCGGTGGACGACACCGAGTTCGCTTAACCTCGCCGCACAGCCCCACGTACCGACCGGTGGTCCAGAGCCCGAGGAGCCAGATGTCCGTCACGGCAGAGGACCCGCCCAGGTCCGGTCCGCACCCGGTCGTCGCCGGCCGCCGCACGGGGTTCCAGCACGCGCTGATCTACGTCTTCGTCGCCACGCCGATGGTCGCGCTCGTGCTGGCGGTGCCGCTCGTCTGGGGCTGGGGCGTCGACTGGCACGACCTGCTGCTGCTCGCCGTGTTCTACGTGGTGGCGGTGCTGGGGGTCACCGTCGGCTACCACCGGCACTTCACCCACAAGTCGTTCAAGGCGAAGCCGTGGCTGCGGGTGGCGATGGCGATCACGGGTTCGCTCGCCGTGCAGGGCAACGTGCTCAACTGGGTGGCCGACCACCGCCGCCACCACGCGTTCTCCGACCGGGAGGGCGACCCGCACTCGCCGTGGCTGTTCGGCACCTCGCCGCTGGCGGTGGCGCGCGGCTTCCTGCACGCGCACATGACCTGGTTCTTCGACCGCAACGAGACCAACCACCGCCGGTTCATCCCCGACCTGCTCGCCGATCGCGCGATCGTGCGGGTCAGCAGGACGTTCGGGGTGTGGGTGGCGCTCAGCATGCTGCTGCCCGCGGCGCTGGGCGCGCTGCTGTCGTGGTCGTGGACCGGCGCGATCACCGGCTTCTTCTGGGGCGGCCTCGTGCGGCTCGCGGTCTCCAACCACGTCACGTGGTCGATCAACTCGATCTGCCACATGGTGGGGGAGCGCCCGTTCCGGTCCCGCGACCGCTCGCGCAACTTCTGGCCGCTCGCGATCCTGTCGATGGGCGAGTCCTGGCACAACCTCCACCACGCCGACCCGACGTGCGCCCGGCACGGGGTGCTGCGCGGCCAGATCGACATCTCCGCTCGACTCATCTGGGTGTTCGAACGGCTCGGCTGGGCCTACGACGTCCGCTGGCCGACGAGCCGCAGGCTGGCCCGCCTCACCGCAGGATGACCCCCGGTCCAACGGTCTGACCAGGCGGAACGGGTTCCGCGCCACCGGGTGCCCGCCACAGCTGTTGCGTGACTCGCCGACCGACCCGGGGCCGGGCGCGGCGCGGGTCGTGGAACACTGGCCGCCGTGCGCGTGGAGCCAGCGCACACCGGCGACACCCGGGGGGCGACGACGAGGTGCTGACCGACAACTCTGTCCGATCCGGCGCGCCCGCGCCCGTGGAGACCGCCGAAGCACCGGCTCTGACGTGCCGGTTGTGCGGGTCCACGCAGCTGCGGAGCTTCCTGGATCTGGGGGCCACGCCGCCGTGTGAGCGGATCCTCACGGCGCAGGAGGCGGAGGCGCCGGAGGTGACCTACCCGTTGCACGTGCGGGTGTGCGGGGGTTGCCTGCTGGCGCAGTTGCCGCCGTTGATCACGCCGGAGGAGACGTTCACCGAGTACGCGTACTTCTCGTCGTTCTCGACGTCGTGGGTGGAGCACGCGCGCCGGTTCGTCGACGATGCGGTGTCGCGGCTGGGGCTGGGTAGCGACTCGTTCGTGGTCGAGGTGGCCAGCAACGACGGGTACCTGCTGCAGCACGTGGTGGAGCGCGGGATCCGGTGCCTGGGTGTGGAGCCGTCGGTGAACGTCGGCGACGCGGCGCGCGAGAAGGGCGTGCCGACGTTGACGGCGTTCCTGACCCCGGAGACGGGGGAGCGGGTGCGGGCCGAGCACGGTCCGGCCGATCTGGTGTGCCTGAACAACGTGTACGCGCACATCCCGGACGTCATCGGGTTCACCCGCGGGCTGCGGTCGATGGTGGCCGACGACGGGTGGGTGTCGATCGAGGTGCAGCACCTGTTGACGCTGGTGCAGCGCACGCAGTTCGACACGATCTACCACGAGCACTTCCAGTACTACACGCTGCTGACCGGGCAGCGGGCGTTGGCCTCGGGTGGACTCACGCTGGTGGACGTGGAGCTGCTGGACACCCATGGTGGGTCGATCCGGATGTGGGCGCGGCCCAGTGAGGTGGCGGGGGAGCCGTCGGCGCGGGTGCGTGAGGTGCTGGCCGCGGAGGAGGCTGCGGGGCTGCACACGGCGGAGGGGCACGACGGGTTCGCCGAGGCGGTGTCGCGGGTGCGGGATGACCTGGTGGCGTTCCTGGTCGAGGCGCGCCGGGCCGGCAAGCGTGTGGTGGGTTACGGCGCGCCGGGCAAGGGCAACACGCTGCTGAACTACTGCGGGATCCGGCCGGACCTGCTCGCCTACACCGTGGATCGCAACCCCTACAAGCACGGCAAGTTCACCCCGGGGATGCGGATCCCCGTGCTGGAGCCGGGGCGGATCGCCGCCGACCGGCCGGACTACGTGCTCGTCCTGCCGTGGAACCTGCGTGACGAGCTGGTCGAGCAGCTGTCCTACGTGCGCGAGTGGGGCGGCAAGCTCGTGTTCCCGATCCCCGAGCTCGAGGTGGTCTCGTGAAGGTCGTGCTGTTCTGCGGTGGGTACGGGATGCGGATGCGCGACGGCGTCTCCGATCTGCCCAAGCCGATGCACCAGGTCGGACCGCGGCCGCTGATCTGGCACGTGATGCGCTACTACGCACACTTCGGGCACACCGACTTCGTGCTCTGCCTGGGGTACGGGGCGCACCACATCAAGGACTTCTTCCTCACCTACTCCGAGACGGCGTCCAACGACTTCGTGCTGCGCGGCGGCGACGTGCACCTGTTGGGCAGCGACATCTCGGACTGGACGATCACGTTCGTGCACACCGGCCTCGACTCCCCGATCGGGGAGCGGCTGCGGCGCGTGCGCCCGCACGTGGCCGGCGAGGAGATGTTCCTGGCCAACTACGCCGACGTGCTCACCGACCTCCCCTTGAACCGGATGATCGACCGGTTCCGGACATCGAACGCGGTGGGGGCGCTGCTGGCGGTGCCGCCGCAGTCGGCGTTCCACTGCGTCGACGTGGGCGACGACGACCGGGTCGCGGGGATCAGCACGCTGCAGGAGATGCCGCTGTGGGAGAACGGCGGCTACTTCGTGCTGCGCCCGGAGATCTTCGACTACCTGCCCCGCAACGGCGACCTGATCATGGACGCCTGCCGGCCACTGGCGAAGGAGGGCCGCCTGATGGCCTACCGCCACCGCGGGTTCTGGCAGCCGGCCGACACCGTCAAGGAACGGCACGCCCTGGAGGCGTCCTACCAGGTCGGCGACCGCCCGTGGATGCTCTGGGAGCGGGACGCCGACAACGCGAGCGCGGGCGACCCCGATCTCACCACCCCCGAGAACGATCCGCTGCACGCCGCCTTCGCGTCCGTGCGCGGTTCCCTCGTCGAGCGTTGACGAAGGCGCGACCCGTGCTGAGCCTGCTACCCGAACGCCTGGACCGGATGACGCTCCTGGGCGCCCACTGCGACGACATCGCGATCGGCGCGGGTGGGGCGCTGCTGGAGCTGTGCCGGGCGCACCCGGGCGTCACCGTCACGGCGCTCGTGCTCACCGGCGGCGGGTCGCTGCGCGAGGAGGAGGAGCGCGCGGCCCTCACCGCGTTCTGCCCCGGCGCCAAGCTCGACGTCACGGTGCTCGACCTGCCCGACGGGCGCGTCCCCACCCGCTGGGAACGGGCCAAGCTCGCGCTGGAGGAGCTGCGCACGCACGGCGAACCCGACCTGGTGATCGCCCCCTCGGCCCACGATGCCCACCAGGACCATCGCACGCTCGCGGAGCTCGTCCCCACCGTGTTCCGCGATCACCTCACGCTGGGCTACGAGATCCTCAAGTGGGACGGCGACCTCGCCCAGCCCTCGGTGTACCTCCCGCTCGCCGAACCGGTGCTGCGCGAGAAGATCGCCAAACTGCACGAGCACTACGGTTCGCAGCGCGACCGGGTCTGGTTCGATGCGGAGACGTTCGGCGGTCTCGCGCGGATCCGGGGCGTGCAGTGCCACGCCCGGTACGCCGAGGCGTTCCACGTCGCGAAGCTCGTGCTCGGCGTGGCGCCGCTCCCGGGTGGCGACCCCATGGACGGGATCCGGTAACGGGCGCCCCGAACCGCCCGACGGACAACGAGACGAACGATCGAAGGGAAGAACCACTCGTGCGCATCCTGCTGACCGGCCACCAGGGCTACCTGGGCACCGTGATGGCCCCGATCCTCACCGCGGCAGGACACGAGGTGACCGGCCTGGACAGCGGCCTGTTCGCCGACTGCGTCCTCGGCACCCTCGACGTGCCCGACGTGCAGGGTCTGTCCACCGACCTGCGTGACGTCACCGTCGACCAGCTGCAGGGCTTCGACGCCGTGGTGCACATGGCGGCGCTGTCGAACGACCCGCTGGGCTCGCTCGCCCCGGAGATCACCTACGACATCAACCACCACGCCTCCACCCGGCTGGCGCGGCTGTCGAAGGAGGCGGGCGTCCAGCGGTTCGTCTACGCCTCCACCTGCTCGGTGTACGGCGCCCAGTCCGGCGACGACCTCGTGGACGAGGACGCCCCGCTCAAGCCGGTCACCCCGTACGCGATCTCGAAGGTCCGCGTGGAGGACGACCTGGCCGAGCTGGCCGACAGCGACTTCGTGCCGGTCTCGATGCGCAACGCCACGGCCTTCGGCTTCTCGCCGCGGCTGCGCGCCGACATCGTGCTGAACAACCTGGTGGGCCACGCGATCCTGTCGAACGTGGTCAAGGTGCTGTCCGACGGCACCCCGTGGCGCCCGCTCGCCCACGCCGAGGACATCGCCGGTGCCGTGGTGGCCGCCCTCGGGGCCCCCGCCGACGTGGTGCGCGCCCGCGCCTACAACGTGGGCACGGAGAAGAACAACCGCACGGTCGCCGAGATCGCGCAGGCGGTCGTCGACGCCGTCCCCGGCTCCGAGCTGTCGATCACCGGCGAGGCCGGCAACGACCCGCGCTCCTACCGCGTGGACTTCTCGCGCGCCCGCAAGGAGCTCGGCTTCGAGGCGCAGTGGTCCATTCCGGACGGCGCGGTCCAGCTGGCGAAGGAGTACAAGGAGCGCGGCCTCACGCAGGAGGCGTTCGACAAGAAGTTCACGCGCCTCGCCGTGCTGGCCGCCCGCCAGGAGAAGGGCGAGCTGGACGGGAACATGCGCGTCGTCTCCTGAGCACGACCCGTACGAACGGCACCTTCGTCCGATAGAGCGGGACGAGGGTGCCGTTCGTACGTGTGGCCGGTCGGTGCGGCCGCGTACCTTCGGGCCGCGAGAGCTGTTCGCCGACGAGGGGGTTGTCCCGTGTGCCGCAACATCCGGACCCTGCACAACTTCGAGCCGCCCGCCACCTCCGACGAGGTGCGTGCCGCGGCGGTGCAGTACGTGCGGAAGATCAGCGGGGCGGCCAAGCCGTCACAGGCCAACGAGGCCGCGTTCGCCCGGGCCGTCGACGCCGTCACCGAGGCCACCCAGCGGCTCCTCGACGAGCTGGTCACCGCGGCGCCGCCGAAGAACCGCGAGGTCGAGGCGGCGAAGGCGCGGGAACGGGCGGCGCTGCGCTACGCCCGCTGACCCGGGCCCGGCCACGCCGCGGCCACCACGAGCGCGGCCACGGCGGCCCGGTGGTGCCAGGCCTCCTGTGGCGCCGTGCATCGTGCGGGGCCGCCTCTCACGCGTCAAGGGCGCCTTCGGCGTCGCTTCGCGCCCCTTGACCGGTGAGCCTCTGCGGCCCCCCGGGCATTTGCGGGGGTAGGCCGGGCCTGCCCGGTGGACGCGCGCGGCGCCACCTGCGGTCGGTTCTAATCGACACGGGAATGCGCCAACGCGATCATGGGCAAGATTTGCGGCCGCGGGGTCGCCGATCAAGGGGAAATGGTCGCTAGATGATCTTCGGGAGCGACCATTCGCATGATCGTTGCTCCGGCGCAAAGCCCGACGCGAGGCGTCGGAAAACGCGCCAAGCCGGCGATCATGACCGGGTGATGGCGCCGCGGGAAGCCTAGATCGGCGTGACCCGCAGGACCTGGTCGTCGGTGCCGTTCGAGGTCGAGACGTACAGCGCCCCGTCCGGCCCGAGCCGCACCGCTCGCAGCCGGCCGAAGGTGCCGTCGAGCGGCTCGGGGACTGTGACGTTCGCGACGGCGCCGTCGGGGCCGAGGGTCATCAGGAGGAGCTTCTCGCCCCGCAGTGCGCCGACGGCGAGCGCGCCGTCCAGGTCGCCCCACTGCCCGCCCGACAGGAACGCCGCCCCGGACACGGCCTCCACCGGGCTGCCCGAGCTCCACACAGCGGGGACGGCGTCGGGGAAGCGTTCCACGTCGGTCATCGGCACGGACTCGTCGTAGCCACCCACGCGGCCGCCCTGCGAGGGGTCCCAGCCGTAGTTGCCTCCCGGCCGCAGGACGTTGACCTCGTCGTCGACGGTGGGGCCGTGCTCGACGGTGTAGACGTCGGTGGTGCCCGGCCGCACGGCCACGCCCTGCACGTTGCGGTGCCCGTAGGTCCAGAGCAGACGCTGTGCCGGGTTCTGCGCGTCGGCGAACGGGTTGCCGGGGGCGGGCTCACCGGTCTCGAGGTCGACGCGCAGCACCTTGCCGCCGAGCGAGTTGAGGTCCTGCGAGACGGCGCCGCGGGCGGTGTCGCCGGTGCCGACGAGCAGCGCCCCGTCCGGGCCGATCGTGGGGCGGCAGCCGGAGTGGCGCCCGGAGGAGTTGATCGGCAGCCCGCCGACGAGGGGGTCGGTCACGCGGGTGGCCGAGGCGCCGTCGGCCGACAGCTGCCACGTGACGAGCCGGACGTCGGTGGGGGTGCCGTCCTGCGTGTGGGTCTGGCAGGTGGTGAAGCGGCGCGTCTGCGCGAAGTCGGGGTGCACGACCATGCCCATCAGGCCGCCCTCGCCGCGGACGTGGACGTCTGTGAGGTCGGCGTCGACGGGGCGGACGGTGGCGCCCGGCCCGATCCCGGACAGGAGCGCGATCCGCCCGTCGCGCTGGGTGACGAGGGCCTGGCCGTCGGGGAGGAAGCCGATGTCCCAGACGTGGGAGAGCCCGCCCGCCACCAGCTCGACCTGCAGTTCGGGCACGCCGGTGCGGGCGGGGGCGGTGGAGGTGAGCGCGACCGGCGGCGGTGGTGGGGCGGCGGCCTCGCCCGGGGTGGGTTCCGCGGTGGCGCAGCCTGTGGCGCCGAGGATCGCTGCGACGCCCACCAGAGCGGCTCGGACCGGCCCCGTCACCCGCGACAACCCCCACATGCCGCCCATCCTCCCGCCGCCGGGGTGAACGTGCCGTAGGCGGGGCACCACTCGATACGGTCGCGGTCATGCCCCCGAGTTACCTGCGCTTCCCCCACCTGCACGGCGACACGATCGTGTTCACGGCGGAGGACGACGTCTGGACGGCCCCCGTCGCCGGGGGCCGCGCCTACCGGCTCACGGCCGACGACGTGCCGGTCGCGCGGCCGCGGCTGTCCCCGGACGGCACGCGGGTGGCGTGGACGTCGTGGAAGTACGGGGCGCCCGAGGTCTGCGTGAGCGACGTCGACGGTGGCGGGGCCCTGCGGCTGACGTACTGGGGTGATCCGCGGGCGCAGTCGCTCGACTGGACGCCCGAGGGCGAGGTGCTGGCGGCGAGCGCGTCCGGTCAGGCGTCGCCGCGGCGGGCGTGGGCCTACGCGATCCCCGCGGGCGGTGGCACGCCGCGGCGGTTGCCCTACGGCCCGGTGTCGGACGTGGCGTCGGCCGCGGGCGGGCCCACCGTCCTCGTCAGCACGCTGATGGGCCGGGAGCCGGCGTGGTGGAAGCGCTACCGCGGTGGCACCGCGGGCAAGCTGTGGTGGGACCGCGAGGGGGCCGGGGAGTTCGAGCGGCTCGCGGCCGACCTCGACGGGCAGCTCAGCTCGCCGATGCTCGTCGGCAGCGGTGAGGAACTGCGGATCGCGTTCCTGTCCGACCACGAGGGCTGGGGCAACGTCTACTCCCTCGCCGCCGACGGCACCGGGCTGCGCAGGCACACCGACCACGGCGGCCCGGGCACGCCCGCCTTCTACGTGCGGCACGCGAGCACCGACGGGCAGCGGGTGGTCTACGAGTCCGCGGGCGAGCTGTGGATACTCGACGCGCTCGACGCCGAGCCGCGGCGGCTGGACGTGCGGCTCGGCGGTCCGCGGCGCAGCCGGGAGCCCTACCGGGTGTCGACCGCCTCCGAGCTCACCTCGGCGGCCCCGGACAAGACGGGCCGCACGAGCATCGCGCTGGTGCGCGGCACCGTGCACCGCCTCACCCACCGCGACGGCCCGGCGCGCACGCTGCTCGCCGAGCCGGGCGTGCGGGCCCGGCTCGCGCGGCCGCTGGGGGCGGACCGCGCGGTGTGGATCGACGACGCCGAGGGCGAGGACGCCGTCTGCATCGCCCCGCTCGACGAGCGCGCCGAGGGCGCCGAGCCACTGCGGCGGTTCGGCGCGGGCGAGGTGGGCCGGGTGCTGGAGCTGGCGCCCGCCCCGGACGCCTCCGCGGTGGCCCTGGCCACGCACGACGGCAGGCTCCTGGTGCTCGACGTGGCGGCGGGCGCGTTGCGGCAGGTGGCCCGGGGCGCCGACCGGGAGGTGACCGATCTCGCCTGGTCGCCCGACAGCGCCTGGCTCGCCTACAGCGACCCGGCGGAGGCGGGGTTGTCCCGGATCATGATGGTCCGGATGGCCGACGACACGCTCGTGGCCGTCACCGAGCCCCGCTTCGCCGACACCGACCCCGTCTTCACCTCCGACGGCAAGTACCTGGCGTTCCTGTCCCGGCGCAGCTTCGACCCGATCTACGACGAGCACGCGTTCGACCTCACGTTCCCCGCGTCGTGGCGGCCGTTCCTGGTGCCGCTCGCGGCGCGGACGCCGTCCCCGTTCGGGGCGAGCCCGGACGGGCGCCCGGTGACGCCAGGGGAGGAGCAGAACACGGACCTGCCCGCGCCCGGGGAGGACGAGGAGCGGGCCGAGGAGGAGAAGAAGGACGACGACGCGCCGCCGCAGGTGGTCGTCGACGTCGAGGGGCTCACCGCCCGGGTCGTGCCGGTGCCGGTGCAGGCGGCCCGCTACAGCGGGATGCAGGCGGGCAAGGACTGCCTGCTCTGGTACCGCATCCCCGTCTCCGGGGTGCTGGGCGACTCGCTGGCCGACGCGGACGACCGCGCCGACCGCCCGGTGCTGGAGCGGTTCGACCTGGTGCGCCGCAAGCTCGACGTCATCGCCGACCCGGTGAGCGCGTTCGCGGTGAGCGGTGACGGAACCCGCCTCGTCGTGCGCGACGGGCGCACGCTGCGGCTGCTGCGCACCGACCGGTCCGGCTCCGACGCGCCCTCGCCCGGCGACGCCGACGAGTTCGAGATCGACACCCGCCGGATCGTCGTCACGGTGGACCCGACGGCCGAGTGGCGCCAGATGTTCGACGAGGCGGGGCGGTTGATGCGCGACCACTTCTGGGTCGCCGACATGGCGGGCGTCGACTGGGACGCGGAACTCGCGCGCTACCGCCCGCTCGTGGACGCCGTCGGCAGCCACGACGACCTCGTCGACCTGCTCTGGGAGCTGCACGGCGAGCTCGGCACGTCGCACGCCTACGTCCAGTCGGGCGGGGCGGGCGACCCGGGCGGGCGGCCCGGGCTGCTCGGCGCCGACCTCGAACCCGCTCCTGACGGGGAGGGCTGGCGCGTGGTGCGGGTGCTCCCGCCGGAGACCTCGGCGCCCGCCGCCCGCAGCCCGCTCTCCGGCCCGGGCGTCGACGTGCGGGCGGGGGACGTGATCCTCGAGGTGGCAGGCCGGCCCGTCGACCCGGGGTACGGCCCGGCGCCGCTGCTGCTCTCCGGGGCGGACGCGCTGGTGGAGCTCACGGTGCGGTCCGGGCCGGACCGACCGGACGCGGGCACCGTGCGCCGGGTGGTCGTCAAGCCCCTGCGCTCCGACGCCGCGCTCCGCTACCAGGACTGGGTCGCGGGGCGGCGCGCGTTCGTCGCGGACCGGTCCGAGGGCAGGCTCGGGTACCTGCACGTCCCGGACATGGCGGCGCCGGGGTGGGCGCAGCTGCACCGCGACCTGTCGCGGGAGACCTCGCGTGACGGGCTGATCCTCGACGTGCGCGGCAACGGCGGCGGCCACACCTCGCAGCTGGTGATCGAGAAGCTCGCCCGGCGGGTGATCGGCTGGGACGTGCCGCGACACCGCCAGGCCACCACCTACCCGGAGGACGCGCCGCGCGGCCCGGTCGTCGCGCTCGCCGACGAGCTCGCGGGATCCGACGGCGACATCGTCACCGCCGCGATCAAGCGGCTCGGGATCGGCCCGGTCGTCGGCGTGCGCACGTGGGGCGGCGTGATCGGCATCGACAGCCGCTACAGCCTCGTCGACGGCACCGGCGTCACGCAGCCGCGCTACGCCACCTGGTTCGACGACTCCGGCTGGTCGGTCGAGAACCACGGCGTCGACCCCGACGTCGAGGTGGTGGTCCGGCCCCAGGACTGGGTGGCAGGACGCGACCCGCAGCTGGAGCGCGCGGTCGACCTGGCACTCGAGGCGCTCGCCGCGCGCCCGGCCGTGCGCCCGCCGGACCCGGCCACGCGGCCGTCCCTACGGCGCCCGGAGCTGCCCCCGCGCCCGTGACCGCCCCCAAGACGCCAGCAAGGTGGCTTTACCGGCGTAATACGCCAGGAGAGCCACCTTGCTGGCATTCGGGCGGGTGGGGTGGGTGGGAGTACCTACGCCCGGGACGGCTCGAGCTGCGGGATCACCTCCGCCGCCAGGCGCTCCATCTGCTCGGCCGGGTCGCCCACGCACGTGAACAGGACGAGCTCGGCGCCCGCGTCGAGCACCTCCTGCACCGCGCGGGCGCAGTCGGCGGGCGGGCCGGCCACGCCGGCGGCCTCGATGGCCGGGATCCGCGCGCCGTAGATGGAGGCCAGCGCGTCGTCCATGCGGCGCCGGGCGCGTCCGGCGTCGTCGTCGACGAGCACGTACACCCGCTTCGCAATCGGGTACGCCGCCGCGTCCCCGCCGTTCTCGGTGACCAGGCGGCGCACCGTGGTGACCTGCTCGGCGAACCGCGCGGTGGGCGACGACCCGGCCCCGAAGAAGCCCGTGCCCAGCCGGACCCCGCGCCGCAGGGCCGCCTCGACGCGGCCGCCCATCCAGATCGGCGGGTACGGCTTCTGGAACGGCTTCGGCTGCATCCCCGCGTTCTCCAGCTGCCAGAACTCGCCGTCGAACGTCACGCGCTCGTCCGTCCACAGCGCCTTCAGCAGCGCGATCCCCTCGGTGAACTGCGCGATGTAGCGCTCGGGGTCCACCCGGAACGGGCCGAATGGCCGCTTGCCCCCGTGGCCGAGGCCGATCTCGAGCCGGCCCCGGCTCATCTGGTCCAGCGTGGCCAGGCTCTTGGCGAGGTGGACGGGGCTGTGCAGCGTGGACACGAACACCGCGCAGCCCAGCCGCAGCCGCTGCGTGCACGCGGCGGCCCAGGTCATGGTCTCGAGCGCCGACAGCTGCGACGACGTCCCCAGCACCTGCTCCTGGGTCCACCCGCTCTCGAAGCCGAGCTCCTCGGCCCGCAGCAGGTAGCGGCGGAACGCCTCGCCGTCGAAATCGCCGTCGGAGTAGAACTGCGGAATGCCGATCCCGAACCTCATCGGCTGATCGTAGGAGCGCCCCGGAATGCCGGCATGGACGCTCCTATTGATGTCAAGCGGCGGTTGGGGTGTTGAGGGCCTGGTAGATCTCGCGGACGAGGTAGCGCTTGAGGCAGCGGATGATCTCGCGTTTGGTTTTGCCTTCGGCGGTGCGGCGGGCCATGTAGGCGCGGGTGGGTGCGTGGTGGCGTAGGCGGACCACGATGATGCGGTGCAGGGCGGCGTTGGCTTGGCGGTCTCCGCCTCGGTTGAGCCGGTGCCGGTTGGTTTTGCCGGAGCTGGCGGGGATGGGGTTGGTGCCACACAGCGCGGCGAGCGCGGCTTCGGTGTGGATGCGCTCGGGGTTGTCCCCGGCGGTGATCAGCAGGGTGGCGCCGGTGTCGGGGCCGACCCCGAACAGCTGCAGCAGCCGGGGCGCGGCCCGCCGGGCCAGGCGCGCGATCAGGGCGCTGGCCTGGGTGGCCTCGGTGTGCAGGGCCTGGGCGCGCCGCGCGAGGACGGCCAGGGTGTGGCGGGCCAGCGCGGTCGGGCCGGCCAACAGATCAGCCAGGCCAGCGGCGTCGGCCAGGTCGCCCGGGTCGGTGCTGTCGGTGGTGTCGGTGAGGTCGGCGCAGGTGGTGATCAGCTGGGTGGTGGACAGCCCGGCCAGTTCCTCGCGCAGCTCGGCGGGTGCGGTGACCAGCAGGGCGTGGATCTGGTTGATCGCCTGGGTGCGGGCCTTGACCGCGGAGCTGCGGACGGTTTTGACCATCCGGATCATTTCCACGGCCGCGTCGGCGGCCTTCGGACTCGTCTGGGCGTGTCCGGCCAGGACCGCGCGGGCGGCGGCCTCGGCATCGATCGGGTCGGACTTGCCGCGGCGGCGGCGGGTGGCCCGGTCAGGCCGGTTGACCTCACACACCACCTGCCCGGCCGCGCGCAGGTGACGCTGCAACCCGGCCCCGTAGCTGCCGGTGCCTTCCACCCCGAAGGCGTGCACCGGCCCGAACCCGCCCGCCCACGCATGGAGCTGGCGGTAGCCGGTGGTGCTGGCCGGGCAGCTGGTCTGGCCCAGCCGCACCCCGAGCGGGGTGATCGCCACCGCGACGTGGCGGTCTTTGTGGGTGTCGACCCCGATCACCACCCCCGTGACCGGGGCCGGGTCGTCACCGGCGGCGGGATCGGTCATGCTGGTCACGGCTGTCTCCTCCGGTTGGGTGGACGGGATGGTCACCGCCGGGACGGGCGAGCGGGACAGCACTGGGACGGGGCCTCTGGCCAGGCTCCTATCAGGTCACCGCTCGTCTTCCCGGCGGAATCCACACACCGCTGCCACAAGGGTCGACAGATCCATGCCAAGGCACGAAGCCGGTGGCTTTAAGGGTCAGACCACCCGCAGCAGCGACACCAACATCATCCCAGTGGCTTTACTGGCGTAATACGCCAGCAAAGCCACCATGCCGGCACCCCGGCGGGGCCGCTAGCGCTCGGCCGGGACCGCCGCCGGCAGCGGTTCCGACGGGGTCCTCCTCGGGGCCAGCAGGGTCACCGCGACGAACACCCCAAGCGCCACCACCGGGCAGATCAGCGTCGGCCAGCCGTCGAAGCCTGCGCCGATCAGGTCGTTGGGGATGTGGAACAGCGTGTTGTCGACGCCGTAGAACGTGGGGGTCAGCGCGAAGAGCACGAGCCGCAGCAGCACGCCCACGGTGATCGCGGCCGCGGCGGCCGCCGAGGTGACGCGGGTGGCCCACCAGTGGCCGAGCACGAACGGCACCACGAGCCCGGCGAGCATGAGGTCGAACGCCAGCGTGAGGAGGATGCCGGTCTCGGGCACCCGGAGCGCGAAGAAGATCGCGATGCCCACCACGACCGGCATGGTGATCCGCACGCGTCGCAGCAGCGGGTCGCGCCCGCCTGCCGGGTCGGCCTGCTGCTCGAGCCCGGCGATGTTGCGGACGGCCACGCACGCCGTGCCGAGGATGACGCCGTTGGCCGTGGAGCACGACGCGGCGACGATCGCGGACAGCACGAGGATCGTGAGGACCGCGGGGGCGTAGCCCTCCAGCAGCGCGAACAGCACGGGGCCGTCGGCGGGGGCGCCGAGGATCGCGCCGCTGGACAGCGCCACGAGCGCGTACGGGATGCCGACGACGGCCGTGCCCGCCGCTCCGACGAAGCAGGCGCGCCGCGCGGTCTCGGGCGACCTCGCGGAGAAGATGCGCTGCATGAAGTCGATGGCGACGATGTCGCCGATGCCGAGCGCCACGAGCGTGGCCCAGTTGATCGGGGCGCCCTGGGCGGAGTCGGTGAGCTGGCCGAGGTCGAACGGGCCCATGCCCTCGGGGATCGTGATCCCGTAGGTCACGGCCACCCAGATCAGCAGGGCCGCCGAGCCGATCACCGTGATCACCATCTGGATGAACGCCGTGTAAGCGTCGCTGAACATGCCGCCGGTGATCGTGTACGCGAGCACGACGCCGACGATCAGCAGCACGCCGACGGTGTAGTTGGTGCCGAGGAAGCGCTCGAACAGGAAGCCTCCCGCCACGAGGTTGCCCGCGAGCAGGATGCAGAAGCTGAAGATCATGAGGACGGATGCGACGAGCTCGATCCCGCGCCCGTACCGGCGGCGGTAGAAGTCGGGCAGGCTCAGCAGGCCCATCCGGTTCATCGGCTTGGCGAAGAAGATGCCGGTGAGCAGCAGGCAGATGCCGAGCCCGAGCGGCAGCGACGCACCCGCCCAGAAGCCCAGGCCGGCCGAGAGGTCCGTGTTGCCGAGCGTGGCGTTGGAGTCGACGGCCTGGCCCATCAGGCCTGCCGCGGACAGCGGCAGGGCCAGCGAGCGCCCGGCGACGAGGAAGTTGGTGCTGTCCCCGTCGACCTTGCGGGCGACGGCGAGCCCGACGGCGAGCACGACGAGGACGCTGATCGCGACACCGAGGATGATCATGGTTGCTCCTCAGGCCGCGCGGCGGGGCAGGTGACCGGAACGGACCAGGCAGCCGAGGGTGTCGCAGATGACGCGGGTGGCGATCAGCGACGTGATCTCGGCGTTGTCGTAGGGCGGTGAGCACTCGACGACCTCGATCCCGGCGAGCGGGCGGGCGTCGGCGATGATCTGGATGAACTTGAGCACCTCGCGGGGCAGGAACCCGCCGGGCTCGGGCCAGCCGGTGCCGGGCACGAAGGCCGCGTCGAGGCAGTCGACGTCGAACGACAGCCACACCGCGTCGGCGCCGTCCCACGCCACGTCGAGGGCGCGCTGCGCGGCCTCCTCGATGCCCATCTCGACGCAGTCGGTGACGGTCATGATCGTGGTGCCGCGCTCGCGGCCGACCTGCACGCCGGGGCGCGGGGCCTGCCAGCCGCCGATGCCGATCTGCACGAGGTTCTTCGCCGGCACGTTCGGGATGTCGGTGGCGTGGAACCAGGGCGTGGTGTGCATCCGCTCGTCGAGGTCGGTCTCCTGGGTGTCGACGTGGCGGTCGAAGTGGATGATCCCGAGGTTGCCGCCGTTCAGGTGCGGGGCGACGCCGCGCACCGTCGGGTAGCCGATCGAGTGGTCGCCGCCGAGCACCACCGGGAACGCGCCGGACGCGTAGACGTGCGAGACGGCCTTGCTGATCTGGTCGAAGGTCTTCTCGATGTTGCCGGGGATCGTGAAGACGTCGCCCAGGTCGGCGATCGTGATCGACTCCCGCAGGTCGACGCCCAGCTCGAAGCTGTACGGGCCGTACAGCGCGGAGATCTTGCGGATGCCCTGCGGTCCGAACCGGGTGCCCGAGCGGTACGTCGTGCCCCCGTCGAACGGGGCGCCGAGCACGGCCACGTCGTA
Source organism: Pseudonocardia zijingensis (assembly GCF_042657305.1). Classification (NCBI taxonomy): domain Bacteria; kingdom Bacillati; phylum Actinomycetota; class Actinomycetes; order Pseudonocardiales; family Pseudonocardiaceae; genus Pseudonocardia; species Pseudonocardia zijingensis. The sequence goes on from NZ_JBHSKO010000005.1 coordinate 289,636, forward strand.
CTCGCCGCAGCGGCGCACGTCCTCGACGTACGGGGCCTTGAGGAAGGTGTTGATGCCGGCGAAGTGCGGCAGCTCGCCCCGGGAGAACGTCGGGATGCGCTTGTCGACGATCGAGTCGGCGCCGGGGAGCCCCAGCTCGAGACCGCGGGCCACCTCCTCGTCCCACTTGGTGGTGGGGAGGCCGGCCTCGGCGCGCACCGCGAACGCCGCCTCGGGGCCGTAGTTCTCGTGCAGCTGCGGACCGTCGGGCGTCTGATCGGGGCGTCGGGGGTGGTAGTGCACGGAAGCTCCTCACGGTCGGGGGCACCGACCGCGGAGCAGCCGGAACCACCAGCTGTCTCCCGGGCTTTTGTCCCGCCGTGGGGCGACCGACGTGCGTGGCCGCCTGCGTCTCTCGGACCAGACCCCCGGCGAGCGGGGCGGAACCCTAGACGCGCCTCACGTTCCGTGAGTCGCGGATCAGTACACGCAGGTGATGTTGCAGGTGATCGCGCCGGCCGTTACCGGTTCGTGAAAGCCTCCGTCAGCCGATCCGGCCGACGCCCGCCCACATCCCCCGGTGCTGTTCGCCCACCATGTCCTCCGAGCGCCACTCGGTGACGTCCACGATCCCCGGCTCCACGAGCTCGACGTCGCCCAGCAGGGCGGCGACCTGCTCCCGGGTGCGCAGCAGGCCCGGGTTGGCGGTGGACCGGTACTCGTCCTCGGCGGCGCTCAGCTCGGCCGCGTCGTGGTCGCCGGTGACGTGCGACAGCGCGTGCAGGCTGCCCGGAGCGAGGCGGCTGCGGTACTCCGCGAGCAGGCCCGCGGCCTCGGCGTCGTCGTGCACGAACTGCATCACCGACAGCGTGAGGAGGGCGACCGGGCGGGAGAAGTCCAGCAGGTCGCGCACGCCGGACGCGGCGAGCACGTCGTCCGGGTCGCGCAGGTCGGCCGCCGTGATGGAGGTGAGCGGGTCCCCGTCGAGCAGCGCCGCCGCCGAGGCCACGGTCACCGGCTCGTTGTCGACGTAGGCCACGCGGGCGGTCGGCGTGGTCTCCCGCGCCGCCTCGTGCACGTTGCCCACGGTCGGGATGCCGGAGCCGAGGTCGAGGAACTGGTCGATCCCCTCCCGCACGCAGAACCGCACGGCCCGGCCCAGGAAGTACCGGTTGGCGTGGATCACCTGGGTGGCGAAGGGCATCACGGCCGTGATCCGCTCCACGGCGGCCCGGTCGGCGGCGAAGTTGTGCGATCCGCCCAGGAAGTAGTCGTACATCCGGGCGGCGTTGGGCACCTCGGGGTCGACCGGCGGCAGCTTCGACAGGTCGGTGGTCATGTCGGCTGATGCTGCCAGCTCACGGGCGCCGGGGCAGGCCAGCGTAGGGTGGGGGAAGGCCCCGACCCCGGGGGACGACCCGGGCAGGGGTCTGTTCTGCGTGCGCTTCTCCTGCCTTGCGAGGGTCCTCGATCGTGGCCAAGCTCTCCGGTCTCCTGCACATCAGCCTGTCCGACCCCGACCTGAACGCGGTGGTCGAGGCCGCCCGCGACGCCCGCCCCGGCGACGTGCCCGCCCTGGAGGTGGAGGGGCCCGCGGCGCTGCGCCCGTTCCTCGCCGCCGCGTTCGGCGCGCCCGAGGCCGACGGCGGCTCGGGCCGTACCGTGCTCGTCGTCACCGCCACCGACCGCGAGGCCGAGGACACCGCCGCGGCCACCGCCGACCTGCTCGGGTCCGACGACGTGGCCGTGCTGCCGTCCTGGGAGACGCTGCCGCACGAGCGGCTCTCACCGCGCCCGGACACGGTCGGGCGGCGCCTGGAGATCTTCCGCAGGCTCTCCGCGCCGGAGACCGCCCCGCGCGTGGTGGTCACCGCGGCGCGCAGCCTGATCCAGCCGATCGCGCCCGGGCTGGGCACGCTCGACCCGGTGCGGCTGCGCGTCGGCGACACCCACGACTTCGACGGGCTGCTCGTGCGCCTCGTCGAGCTCGCCTACACCCGCGTCGAGATGGTCACCGCCCGCGGCGAGTTCGCCGTCCGCGGCGGGATCGTCGACGTCTTCCCGCCCACGGCCGAGCACCCGGTGCGGGTCGAGTTCTGGGGTGACGAGGTGAGCGAGCTGCGCTCGTTCTCCGTGGCCGACCAGCGTTCGGTGTCCCCGGTCGACGAGCTGCTCGCGCCGGGCTGCCGGGAGCTGCTGCTCACCGAACCGGTGCGGGAGCGGGCCGCGGAACTCGCGCGCGTGCACGAGAACAACCCCCAGCTGCGGGAGCTGCTCGAGCACCTCGCCCAGGGCATCCCGGGCGAGGGCATGGAGTCGCTGGTGCCCGCGCTCGTCGCGGGCGAGCTGGAGCTGCTCACCGACCTGCTGCCCGCGCGGTCGCTGGTGCTGCTCGCCGACCCGGAGCGCATCCGCACCCGCAGCGCCGACCTGGTGCGCACGGGCCAGGAGTTCCTGGAGGCCTCCTGGTTCGCCGCGGGCGTCGGGGGCGACTCGCCGATCGACGTCGGCGCCTCGGCCTACCGCGACCTCGGTGAGGTGCTGGAGCACGCGTCCGCGAGCGGGCGCCCGGTCGTCACGCTGAGCCCGCTCATGTCCGGGCGCGACGACGTGCTCGCGCCGGCCGTCCACGAGATCGAGAGCTACCGCGGCGACATCGACCGCGCGCTGGTCGACCTGCGCGCCCACGTCGCCACCGGCGGCACCGCCGCGCTGGTCGTCGCGGGTCAGGGCACCGCGCAGCGCTCGCTCGAGCAGCTGCGCGACGCCGACGTGCCCGCCAAGCTCGTCGAGGAGCTCGTGGGCGCCCCGGAACCGGGGCTGGTCACCGTCACCTGCGGCCGGCTCACCGAGGGCTTCACCGCCCGGGGGCTCGTCGTGCTCACCGAGGCCGACCTCACCGGCAACCGGGCGGCGGGCACCGAGCCGCGCAAACTCGCGTCCCGGCGCCGCAACGCGGTGGACCTGGTCACCCTGCAGCCCGGCGACTACGTCGTGCACTCCCAGCACGGGATCGGCCGGTTCGTGGAGATGCGCGAGCGCACGGTCGGCGGGGCCACCCGCGAATACCTCGTGCTCGAGTACGCGAGCTCGAAGCGCGGCCAGCCGGCCGACCGCCTCTTCGTCCCCACCGACGCGCTCGACGAGATCAGCCGCTACGTCGGCGGCGAGGTGCCCACGCTCAACAAGCTGGGCGGCGCCGACTGGGCCAAGACCAAGGGCCGGGCCCGCAAGGCCGTGCGGCAGATCGCGGCGCAGCTCGTGCAGCTCTACGCCGCGCGCCAGTCCTCGCCGGGCCACGCGTTCGGCAAGGACAGCCCGTGGCAGCGCGAGCTGGAGGACGCCTTCCCGTTCACCGAGACCCCCGACCAGCTCGCCGCCATCGAGGAGGTCAAGCGCGACATGGAGCGGCCGGTCCCGATGGACCGGGTGATCTCCGGCGACGTCGGGTTCGGCAAGACCGAGATCGCGGTGCGCGCGGCGTTCAAGGCCGTGCAGGACGGCAAGCAGGTGGCCGTGCTGGTGCCCACCACGCTGCTGGCCACCCAGCACCTGCAGACGTTCTCCGACCGCATGCGCGCGTTCCCGGTCACCGTCAAGGGTCTGTCCCGGTTCACCGACGCCGCTGACGCGAAGCAGACGATCGAGGGCCTCGCCGACGGCACCGTCGACATCGTCGTGGGCACCCACCGGCTGCTGCAGACCGGCGTGCGCTGGAAGGACCTGGGCCTCGTGATCGTCGACGAGGAGCAGCGCTTCGGTGTGGAGCACAAGGAGCACATCACGGCCCTGCGCACGCACGTCGACGTCCTCACGCTGTCGGCCACCCCGATCCCGCGCACGCTGGAGATGAGCCTCGCGGGCATCCGCGAGATGTCGACGATCGCCACCCCGCCCGAGGACCGCCACCCCACGCTCACCTACGTCGGCGCCTACGACGACAAGCAGGTGGCCGCGGCGATCCGGCGCGAGCTGCTGCGCGACGGCCAGGTGTTCTACGTGCACAACCGCGTCTCGTCGATCGACCGCGCCGCGCGCAGGATCCGCGACCTCGTGCCCGAGGCGCGCGTGGCGATCGCGCACGGCCAGATGAACGAGGACCTGCTCGAACGCACGGTAAACGGGTTCTGGCACAAGGAGTTCGACGTCCTCGTCTGCACCACGATCGTCGAGAACGGCCTCGACATCTCCAACGCCAACACCCTCATCGTGGAGCGCTCCGACACGCTCGGGCTCTCGCAGCTGCACCAGCTGCGCGGCCGGGTCGGGCGCGGCCGCGAGCGCGGGTACGCCTACTTCCTGTTCCCGCCCGAGCACCCGCTCACCGAGACCGCGCACGACCGGCTCGCCACCATCGCCCAGCACTCCGACCTCGGCTCCGGTGCCGCCGTCGCCATGAAGGACCTGGAGATCCGCGGCGCGGGCAACATCCTCGGTGCGGAGCAGTCCGGCCACATCGCGGGCGTCGGGTTCGACCTCTACATCCGCCTCGTCGGCGAGGCCGTCGCCGCCTTCCGCAAGCAGGCCGGGGCCGGCAACGGCGAGGAGGAGGAGCAGCAGCTGGCCGAGGTGCGGGTCGACCTGCCCATCGACGCGCACGTGCCCCACGACTACGTCACCGGCGAACGGCTGCGGCTCGAGGTCTACCGCAAGATCGCCGAGGCCGCGGACGGCGCCGCCCTCGACGCGATCGTCGAGGAGCTCACCGACCGCTACGGCGAGCCGCCCACCCCGGTGCGCAACCTGCTCGCCGTGGCGGCGTTCCGCCAGACCTGCCGCACCCTCGGCGTCGCCGAGGTGGCCGCGGCGGGCACGAGCATCCGGATCGGTCCCGTCGAACTGCCCGACTCGGCCCAGATGCGGCTCAAGCGCCTGCACCCGAAGGCCACCTACAAGCCGGCGGCCAAGATCGTCAGCATTCCCAAGCCCACCGAGAACGGCCGGGTCGGCGGGGCTCCGCTGCGCGACGTTGGGCTGTTGGAGTGGTGCACGAAGCTCCTCAGCGACCTGCTGGCACCCGTGCGGGTCTGACAGGGTGCATCCGATCACCTGCGCGGAGTAACGGACCGGTCGCTCGCGCGATCAACTAGTTGGAGCCCTCCGGGACCGGCCTGGAAGGGCGCGACGCCCGCCGGGAGACATGCGTGCCCGAGCCCCATCCGGAGACCGAACCGTCGCGACGGGAAGCCCCGGGCGGGGCGCTGCGACCACAGCCCCCCGCGCACCACGGGTTCCTCGCGACGTACGGCCAACGGGTCGGCGGCTACCTCATCGACGTCGGCATCCCCGCCGGCCTGCTGGCGATCGTGCTGATCGCCGCGCTCGCCACCCGGGACATCGTCGTGATCGGCCTCGTCTACCCGGTCGCCGCGCTCGTCGGGCTGGCGTTCCTGCTCTGGAACAGCGGCTACCGGCAGGGGCGCTCCGGCCAGAGCCTCGGCAAGTGGGCGCTGGGCACGCGCCTGGTCAGCGTGCACTCGGGCGAACCCGTCGGCACCGCCCGCGCCTTCGTCCGCCAGATCGCCCACCTGCTCGACGGGCTCCCGCTCGGGATCGGCTTCCTCTGGCCGTTGTGGGACGAGCAGCGGCAGACGTTCGCCGACAAGGCCTGCTCGACGCTCGTGGTGCAGGTCGACCTCTGATCCGGGCCTCACGCCGAGCGTGAGAGGGTGTCGGTCGTGCGCATGCAGGTGGGACGCGTCGCGGCGGCGGTCGCCGTCATCGGCGCTGTGATCAGCGGGTGCGGTGGACCGGTCCAGGCGGGCACGGCGGTGTTCGTCGGAGACGAGGCCGTCCCGATCGAGCGCGTCCAGACCCGGCTCGACGCCGCGCTCGAGAAGAAGGACCTCATCGCGCAGATCACGGCTCAGGGCGGTACCACGGCCGACCTGGCCCGCAGCGTCGTCACCCGTGCGGTGATGCACGAGCTCCTCGGCCGGCGCGCGGAGGAGGAGGGCATCGTCGTCACCGACGCGCAGGTCGACGCCCAGATCGCCGAGAACGGCGGGGCCGACGCCCTCCTCGACGGTTCCCTCTACGACCTGCCCGCGCTGCGCGAGCGCATGCGCGACGACCTGGTCGCCGCACAGCTCGCCCAGCGCGAGGTCGGCGGGCTCGCGGTCACGGCCGACCTCGTGGGCGCCGCATCCCGGGAGGACGCCGAGGCCGCGGCCAGGGCACTGCAGGCGGGCGGCGCGGAGGCCGAGGCCCTGTTCGCCGACCCGAACACCTCGGCCCGGGGCCGGACGTTCGACGCCATCTCCTCGCCGGAGAACGCGAGCACCGTGCTGTTCGGGCTGCCCGTCGGCGCCGTGGTCGCGTGGCAGCCGAACCCGCAGCAGAGCACGTGGATCATCGCCCGGATCACCGACCGCCGCACCGACGCGCCGTCCGACCCGGCCGCCGTGAGCGGCATCAGCCAGGCCCAGCTCGTCGCGATCGGGGAGCGGCTGCTCCAGCCCACCGCCGAGCAGGTCGGCATCCGGGTCAACCCCCGCTACGGCGTGTGGGACCCGGTCCAGCTGCGGATCGTCGGCGAGGACCAGCTGGCGGGCACGGTCCTGCCGCCGGTCGCGAGTTGATGAGTACGGGGACCGTGCAGCGCACGGTCGTCGTCCTGCCCGAGCGGTGGGCTGGCGTCCTGCCCGCAGCCGCCCTCCCCGCCCTGCGCGCCGCCGAGCGCGTGCTCGCCGACGCCACCGTGCCCGAGGAGGTCGTCGCCGCCACGGGCGCCACCCGCGCTGACACCTGGGGCGACGATGGGGCACCCGAGGTGCTGCTCACGACCGACCCCGCCCGTGCCGACGGTGAGGCCGTCGTCGGGCCGCCCGCCGGAGCCGCGCTCCTCGACGCCGTCGCCGTGATGGACCGGCTGCGTTCCCCCGGCGGCTGCCCGTGGGACGCCGAGCAGACCCACGAGTCGCTCCTGCAGTACCTGATCGAGGAGTGCTACGAGCTCTACCAGGCCGTGGAGGACGGCGACCGCGACGCCATCCGCGAGGAGCTCGGCGACGTGCTGCTGCAGGTGCTGTTCCACTCCCGCGTCGCCGCGGAGCACGATTCCCGGCCGTTCACGATCGACGACGTCGCGGGCGACCTCGTCGCGAAGCTCGTGGGCAGGCACCCGCACGTGTTCGCGGGCAGCGAGCGGATCGACACCGCCGAACGCCAGGAGCACCGCTGGGAGGAGCTCAAGCGCGCCGAGAAGCAGCGCGAGTCGAGCGTCGACGGCGTGCCGCTCGGGCAGCCCGCCGTCGCGCTCGCGGCGAAGCTCACCAGCCGCACCGCCCGCGTGCACCTGCCCCCCGACCTGCTGCCCACCGGCGCGGGAGTGGGGGAGCAGCTGTTCGCACTGGCCGCCCGCGCCAAGCTCGCCGGGATCGACCCGGAGGCCGAGCTGCGCGCGGCCTCCCGGCGGTTCGCCGACACCGTGCGCGCCGCCGAGCGCGCCGCGGTGGCCGACGGCGCCGATCCCCATGCCCTCGACGCCGCCGGGTGGCGCCGGTACTGGCCGAGCTGATCTGGTTAACCTGGTCGGGTGAGCGCACCTCGTCGATCGCGGGCAGGCGCGATCGCAGTGGCCGTCCTCGCGATCACGGCGATGGTGGTGATCGTCGGCGTCTCGATCGTCACCGCCCTCGACGACCGTGACGACCGGTCGAACCGCCCCCAGCGGGGTGACGGCCTCACCGCCGCCGACGTCGCCCCGGACACCCCCGTTCCCCAGCCGGCGCCGCTGGCCGAGGACACCGACCTCGCCGCATGGGCCGGCACGGCCGCCCGGCGCAGCGGCGTGCCCGCCCGCGCCCTGCGCGCCTACGCGGCCGCGGAGATCGCCCAGCGCTCCGACACCCCCGGCTGCCGCCTGTCCTGGAGCACCCTCGCCGGGATCGGGCGCGTCGAGTCCGACCACGGCCGCTTCGGCGGCGCCGACGTCGACGCCGACGGCGTGGCCCGCCCGCGCATCATCGGGGTGCCGCTCGACGGCACCGCGGGCGTGCGCGAGATCCGCGACACCGACGGCGGCCGCCTCGACGGCGACACCACGTTCGACCGGGCTGTCGGCCCGATGCAGTTCCTGCCCACCACCTGGGCCGACTTCGGCGCCGACGGCAACGGTGACGGCGTGCGTGACCCCCACCAGCTCGACGACGCCGCGCTGGCCGCCGCCCACTACCTGTGCGCCGGCGGCCGCAACACCGCCAGTGGCGAGGGCTGGTGGGCCGGGGTGCTCACCTACAACGCCTCCCTCGACTACGCCCGCCTCGTCTGGGCCGCGGTCGACCGCTACGCCGAGGCCACGGCCGCCTGATCCGCGGCTTCGGGCGCCTGGGGTCGTGGGCGCAGCCTCGGGCAACCGATGGTTGGCGCCCCGCCAGGGCTCTGGTGTCTCGTCGGGCCCCGAGTTCCGCTACCGCAGCGGCCCCTGGTGGCGCCGCGCAGATCAGCGCGAGCCGCACGCCGCGGCTGTTGCGGCAGCCGTGAGGTACTGCTCGGGCCGGTCGGTCGAATCGAGAAGCACCTCCGAGCGGGCACGGCGACAGCCACGTGCTGCTCGCGCCTCCGCGCGACGACCCGGTGACTCAGGCCTCGAGGAGCGGCTGGCCCCAGTACTGGCCGTCCCCCAGGCCGGGCGGGCAGGCGAAGACGGCGGACCCGGTGTGCTCGATGTACTCCATCATCACGTCGTTGTTGGCCAGCGCCCGCTGCATCGGCACGAACTGGGCGTGTGGGTCGCGCATGAACGCCACGAAGAACAGCCCGGCGTTCAGGTGGCCGCGGCCGTCGCTGCCGTCGACGAAGTTGTAGCCGCGCCGCAGGATGCGCACGCCGCCGAGCGATTCGGGCGACGCGAGCCGGATGTGGGCGTCCTCCGGGATCCGCGGGGTGCCGTCCGGGCCGGTCGCGGCGAAGTCGGCGGTGTCGAACTCGCCGCTCGCCCCGAGCGGGGCACCCTCGCCCTTCGTCCGCCCCACGATCGCCTCCTGCTCGGCGAGGGAGGTGCGGTCCCAGGTCTCGATGTGCATCCGGATCCGGCGGGCCACGAGGTACGTGCCGCCCGCCAGCCAGCCGGGGCCGTCGCCGGGCTGCACCCAGACGTGCCGGTCGAGCTCGGCGCCGTCCTCCGCCTTGAGGTTGCGCGTGCCGTCCTTGAAGCCGAAGAGGTTGCGCGGCGTGGCCTGCGCGGTGGACGTCGAGGACGTGCGCCCGAACCCGAGTTGCGACCACCGCACCGCGGTGGTGCCGAAACCCATCCGGACGAGGTTGCGCACGGCGTGCACCGCGACCTGCGGGTCGTCGGCGCAGGCCTGGATGCACAGGTCCCCGCCGGAGAGAGCGGGATCGAGCTGGTCGAGCGTGAAGTGGGGGAGCTCGGCCAGACCCGGCGGGCGCAGGGCGGGGTCGAGGCCGAGCCGGTCGAAGAAGCCGGCCCCGAGCCCGAACGTGAGCGTGAGCGACGCGGCCGGGAGCCCGAGCGCCTCGCCGGTGTCGGCGGGTGGCCCGTCCGGGTTGCCGCCCACGGCGCCGCTGGGCGCGGTCTCCGCCCCCGCGGTCATGCGCTCGGCCGCGGTCGTCCACTTCCGCAGCAGCGCGCGGACGCGGTCGCGGTTGTCGGTGGTGAGGTCCAGTGCGACGAAGTGCAGCCGGTCCTGCGCCGGCGTGACGATCCCGGCCTGCCGCTCGCCGCGGAACGGGACGACCCCCTCGGCGGCGGGCGCGGTCGTCGCCGAGCAGGCGGTCACCGCGCCGGTGCCGGCGAGCGCCGCCCCGGCGCCCGCCCAGCCGAGCAGCCGCCGCCGAGAGAGTCGCACCATCACGAAGTGACGACCCCGGCGACCTGGCTGACCGGCTCACCGAGGGCGTCGACCGCCTCGGACATCCGCCGGATGTCATCCTCGGTGAGCTCGGTGTAGAGCGTGTAGCCGTCGCCGGAGCGGTACTCCTCGAGCAGCGCGTCGACCGCGGCGAACTGCTCGTCGAGCAGCGGGCCGAGCGTCGGGTCCTTCTCGTCGATCACCGGGCGGAGGGAGGCGACGGCGCCCTGGGAGCCCTCGACGTTGGCCTTGAAGTCCCACAGGTCGGTGTGCGAGTAGCGGTCCTCCTCGCCCGTGATCTTCCCGGTGGCGACCTCGTCGAGCAGCTCCTTGGCGCCGTTGGCGAGCTGCACCGGCGTGAGTTCCACGGTGGCGACCCGCGACTGCAGGTCCTGGATGTCGGCCATCAGCTGGTCGGCGACAGCGGGCGAGTCGGGCTGCAGGCCGTCGACCCACAGGTCCTTCTCCAGCCGGTGGTAGCCGGTGAACTCCACGCCGGGGTCGCGTTCGTCGTCCTCGCGACCGTCGATCTTCGGGTCGATGTCGCCGAACGACTCGGCCACCGGCTCGATCCGCTCCCAGTAGGTCCGTGCCACGGGGAACAGCGCCTGCGCGGTGGCGACGTCGCCCGCCTTCACGGCGTGGGCGAACTCCTGGGTCTTCGGCACGAGCGCCTCGACCTGCGAGGTGACCCACCGGTGGTAGCCGGCGGTGGCCTCGGCGAGTCGCGTGTTCTCGTCGACGGACCGGGTGGCCGAGCCGGTGACCGTGAACGGGGCGCGGATGCCGTCGCCGACCATGCCGGGCTTGCACGCCGTGGTGTAGGCCCCGCCGTCGGGCACCTCGACGATCAGGTCGCGGGTGAGGCCGGGTCCGATGTTCTCGACCTCGCCCATGATCCGGTCGCCGGTGCCGTAGAGGTAGAACTCGGTGACCTTGTTGCCGGTGTTGCGCACGGAGAAGGTGATCGTGCCTGCGGATGCCTCGGCGACGCCGACCTCGCAGCTGTCGTCCCCCGCGGTGACGGGGATGGCGCCACCGCCCTCGGGTGCGCCGGCCGGTGGTGCGGTGCTGGTGCAGGCGGCCAGCGCGGCGGCGGTCGTGATGAGGACCGCGACTCGGGACGTGCGGGACATGGTGCTCCTCGAGCGGATCAGGTGGTGGGGGCGGCGGCGCGGGTCCGCTGGGGGCGGAGGAACAGGGGGAGGACGACAGCCACGTAGGCGACCCAGACGACGGCCTCCGCCACCGTGGTCTGCGGCGAGAAGTTGAAGATCCCCTTCAGCAGGGTGCCGTACCAGGAGTCGGGCGGAACGGCGGCGCTGACGTCGAACGCGAGCGTGGTGAGCCCGGGAAGGATGCCGGCCTCCTGCAGGTCGTGGACGCCGTAGGCGAGGATGCCGGCGGCCACGAGGATCAGCAGCACGCCGGTGACCGTGAAGAACCGGCCCAGGTTCAGGCTGATCGCGCCGCGGTAGACGAGGTGGGCGAGCACGATCGCGACCGCGATGCCCGCGAGGAAGGCGATCAGCGGCTGGGTGGTCTCACCGGCCGCCCGCGCGGCGGTGAAGAAGAACAGCGCCGTCTCGAGACCTTCGCGGCCCACCGCGAGGGCGGCCATCACCACCACGGCGACCGGGCCCATCGCGAGTGCGCCCTCGAGCCTGCCGCGCAGCTCCGCGGAGATCGTGCGGGCGGCGCGGCGCATCCAGAAGACCATCCACGTGACGAAGCCGACCGCGACGATCGAGAGCGCGCCGCCGAAGGCCTCCTGCGCCTCGAACGTCAGCTGCTGCTGGGCGAGTGCGAGCGCGAGGGTGACGCCTGCGCTCACGACGACCGCGATGCCCACGCCCAGCCAGACCTTGGGCAGCTCGGAGCGCCGGTCGGTGCGCACGAGGAAGGCGATGAGGATGCTGACCACGAGGGCGGCCTCCAGGCCTTCCCGCAGTCCGATCAGAGCGTTCCCGAGCACATCCGCCCCCCTGTGAGGCCAGGCTGACCACTGGCTCGGTGAGGCTAGCCTGAGTGTCGAGGATGCGGAAGAGTCATGCGGAGCACATCCGCGCAGCTCAGGATCGGCGTCGCCGGCTCAGCCCGGATCGCCCGGTTCGGCGCCTTCGTTCGCCAGCCGGGCCCGCACCTCGCCGAGCGCCTCCTGGTACTCGGGGCGCGGATCCATCGCGGAGGCCATCTTCAGCTGCGTGTGCGCCTCGGCGAGCCTGCCCTGCCGCTGCAGTGCCTTGCCGAGCGCGAACCGCGCGTAGTGATCGGCCGGGTCGATGTCCACGACCCGGCCGAATGCCTCCTCTGCACGCTGGAGCTGTGCGGAGTTGAGATAGGCACGACCGGCGAGCAGCTGCACCGACGCGTCGTTTGGCTGGCTTTCCAGGACGGGGGAGAGTGCCTGCAGCGCGTCGAGCGGCCGGCTGCGCGCGATCAGCATCTCGGCGCGGCGGAACGACTCGAACAGGCCGTCGGATGCTGGCTGGCTCGTCATGGTCGTTCCTACGTTAGGTGTCGGCGGCGCCATCTGCGAGAGGTGACGAGGTGTCCTCGGGGGAAACCGCAGCCGACGTGCGGGTTCCTCCACGGGCCCTGCACCCCCGCCGACTAGGCTGGCCCCCCGGACGAGCGAACCTTTCCGACGGGAGCACTGGTGGCGGTCATCGAGCAGGTCGGCGCACGCGAGATCCTGGACTCGCGGGGCAACCCGACGATCGAGGTCGAGGTCGCGCTCGACGACGGGACGCTGGCGCGTGCCGCGGTCCCGTCCGGCGCGTCGACGGGTGAGCACGAGGCGGTCGAGCTGCGCGACGGCGACCCGTTGCGCTTCGGCGGCAAGGGGGTCGAGAAGGCCGTCTCCGCGGTGCTCGACACGATCGGCCCGGAGCTCACCGGCATGGAGGCCGTCGACCAGCGGCTGGTCGACCAGCGGCTGGTCGACCTCGACGGCACACCGGACAAGTCGGCGCTCGGCGCCAACGCCCTGCTGGGCGTCTCCCTCGCCGTCGCGAAGGCAGCAGCCGAGTCGTCCGGGCTGGAGCTGTTCCGCTACGTCGGCGGGCCCAACGCCCACGTGCTGCCGGTGCCGATGCTGAACATCCTCAACGGCGGTGCCCACGCCGACACGTCCGTGGACGTCCAGGAGTTCATGATCGCGCCGGTGGGTGCCGACTCCTTCCGCGAGGCGTTGCGCTGGGGAGCGGAGGTCTACCAGTCGCTCAAGTCGGTGCTGAAGAGCAAGGGCCTGCCCACGGGGCTGGGCGACGAGGGCGGGTTCGCGCCCGACCTGCCCGGCACCCGCGCCGCGCTGGACCTGATCTCCGAGGCGATCGACAAGACCGGCTACACGCTGGGCCGCGACGTCGCGCTCGCGCTCGACGTGGCCGCCACCGAGTTCCACAGCGACGGCGTCTACGGCTACGAGGGCAAGAAGCTGTCGTCCGACGAGCTCGCGGCCGTGTACGCCGAGCTCGTCGAGGCCTACCCGCTCGTCTCGATCGAGGACCCGCTGTCCGAGGACGACTGGGACGGCTGGGTGGCCCTCACCTCGTCGATCGGCGACAAGGTCCAGCTCGTGGGCGACGACCTGTTCGTCACCAACCCGGAGCGGCTCGACGAGGGCATCGCCCGCGGTGCGGCCAACGCGCTGCTGGTGAAGGTCAACCAGATCGGCACTCTCTCGGAGACCCTGGACGCGGTCACGCTCGCGCAGTCGTCCGGATACCGCTGCATGATGAGCCACCGGTCGGGCGAGACCGAGGACACCACCATCGCCGACCTCGCCGTCGCCACCGGGTGCGGGCAGATCAAGACCGGCGCGCCCGCCCGCTCGGAGCGCGTGGCCAAGTACAACCAGCTGCTGCGCATCGAGGAGGCGCTGGGCGACGCGGCCCGGTACGCGGGCGACCTCGCGTTCCCGCGCTACACCTCGTCGGCCGACGCCGGGGCGTAGGCGCGCACGTGGGGGACGAGCGGACCAGGGCACGCGGGGAGCGCACGCGCAGCACCCCGCGTCCCCGCCGTTCGGGCACCGCCGCGCCGCGCCGTCGCGTCCGGGAGCCGCGGCTGGAGCGGGTGCGCCGCGGGCGCGGCGTCGTCGCGGCCACCACGGGCTTCCTCGGCCTGTCCTCGACGAAGCGGGCGGGCATCCTCGCGCTCGTCGTGTGCGCGCTCGCCCTCACGGTCGCGGTGCCGCTGCGCAACTACGTGGCCCAGCGCCAGGAGCTGGCCGCGGTGTCCGAGCAGCAGCAGGCGCTCTCGGCGGAGGTCGCCCGGCTGCAGCAGGAACGAGCCCGGCTGTCGGACCCGGCCGAGATCGAGGCGCAGGCCCGCTCCCGGCTCGGATACGTGATGCCCGGCGAGGTCCCCTACGTGGTGCAGCTGCCGCTCCCGCCCGGCCCCGACCCGGCGGACGCGGCCAACGCGGGTGTGCCGTGGTACCGGGTGTTGTGGCGCGAGGTGGCGGAAGGACCGCGGTGACGGAACAGCACGAGATCGCCGACGCGGACGTGGCGGCCGTGGCGGCCCAGCTGGGGCGCAAGCCACGAGCAGTACGTGAGGTGGCGCACCGCTGCCGGTGCGGGTTGCCCGCGGTGGTCAAGACCTCGCCGCGGCTGGAGGACGGCACCCCGTTCCCCACCCTCTACTACCTGACCTGCTCCCGGCTGAACTCCCGGATCGGCGGGCTGGAGGCCTCCGGGCGGATGCGGGAGATGACGCAGCGGCTCTCCGAAGACCCCGAGCTGGCCGCGGCCTACCGGCGGGCGCACGAGTCCTACCTCGCCGAGCGCGACGCGATCGAGCCGCTGGGCACGGACGTCAGCGCGGGCGGGATGCCCGGCCGCGTCAAGTGCCTGCACGTCTGCGTCGCCCACGCGCTCGCCGCGGGGCCCGGCGTGAACCCGTTCGGTGACGAGGCGCTGGCCGAGATCGGCGACTGGTGGTGCGCGGGGCCCTGCGTCCAGCCCTGAGGGCCCGTGACGCCGGCAAGTTCAGGAAAGCCACATTCAGGGCCGCAGAGGCCTTGAATGTGGCTTTCCTGAACCTCCGAACCCGGGCTCAGGCTCAGGCGAGGGTGGCCACGTCCAGTCCGGCCAGCCGGGCCGGGTCGGCGATCACCTCGAAGGCGGTGATCCGGCCGTCGGCGATCGTGAACGTCAGCGCCGCCACGAGCCGCCCGGCCGGGGACACGACCACCGCGCCGACGCCGCCGTCCACGAGCGCGGGCGTCGCGTGCCGGGCCCGCCGCGGGGACAGCACCCGCGCCTCGGCCGCGACGTCCGCGGCACCGCGGAGAACCGTCGCCGCACCCCGCGGCAGGGCCACCGGGTCGGCACGCCGCTCGACGTCGGGCGTGAGCAGTTCCAGCAGCGCGTCCAGGTCGGCGCGGCGGACGGCGTCGAGGAACGCGTCGACGATCCGGCGGTGCCCGTCGAGGTCGGGTGGCAGCTCGCCGTCGGGCAGCCGCACCTTCCGCCGGGCGCGGCCCGCGAGCTTCTTCGCCGCGTCCGGTGAGCGGTGCAGGACCGCGCCGATGTCGGCGAACGGCACCGCGAACACGTCGTGCAGCACGAACGCGATCCGCTCGGCGGGCCCGAGCCGTTCCAGCACGACGAGCAGGGCCCGGCCGACGGAGTCGGCCAGCTGTGCCTCGTCCTGCGGGTCCGGGCCGCCCGCGAGGTCCGGGAGGTCCCATCCGGCCGGTTGTTCCCGGCGCGCCGTCCGTGCGCGCAGCGCGTCCAGGCACACCCGAGCGACCACGGTGGTGAGCCAGCCGCGCAGGTTGGCGACGTCGCGGGTGTCGGCGCGCCGGTAGCGCAGCCACGCCTCCTGCACCGCGTCGTCCGCCTCCGCGGGGGAGCCGAGCAGCCGCTGCGCCACCGACCGCAGGTGCGCGCGGTGCTCCTCGAACCGCGGCGCGAGTTCGTCGTCCGGCATCCGTCCCCTCCGTCTCCCGGCGTCCGTCATGAGGGTGACGGATCGGATCACCAGGAAGGGACACCGATGGCACTCCTGCGCGTGGACTCGAGCATCCGGCACGACGGCTCCGTGAGCCGCGAGCTGACCGGCGCGGTGGAACGGGCGTGGCGGGCCGCCGGGCCGGGCGGCGACGTCGTGCACCGGGACCTGGCAGCCGACCCGCGGCTGACCGGCGCCTGGCCGCAGCGCTCGTCGGTGGCGGCGGCCCTGGCCGACGAGGTGCTCGCCGCCGACGCGGTGGTCGTCGGGGCGCCGATGTACAACTTCGGGATCCCGGCGGTCGTGAAGAGCTGGATCGACCTGCTGATCGTCGACCCGCGCTTCGACCCGCGCCGCACACCGCCCGGCACGGCGCTGGACGGGGTGCCGGTGGTGCTGGCCGTGGCGTGCGGTGGCGGCTACGGCGCGGGCAGCCCGCGGGAGGGCTGGGACCACGCCACCCCGTACCTGCGGCGGATCTTCGCCGACCTGTTCGGGGCCGACGTCACCCTGCTGGTCGCCGAGCTCACGGCCGCCGCGGACGACCCCGCGCTCGCGGAGCTGCGCCACCTCGCCGAACGCTCGCACGCCGACGCCGTGGCCCGCGCCGCCGCGGCCGGTGCCGCGGCCCGCCGCCGGGTGGGGCTCAGGACGGCGTGACCCGCGCGACCAGCTCGGCGGTCTGCGACTCCGCGGGCAGCGTGCCCGACGTGCGCCACGGCCCGTCGGGCAGGAAGCGGCTCGCGACGAAGGCGCGCGCCACCTCGTCGGGCGCGTGGCGCAGCAGCAGCGAGCCCTGCAGGCACAGCGCGAGCATCTCGGCCAGCCTGCGGGCGCGCCGCTCCTCGCGGGCGCGCAGCTCGGTGCGCAGCTCGCGCACCCCGCGGTCGAACCAGGAGTCGCGGCCGGAGGCCGACTCGATCTCCTCGAACACGGCGTCGACCGAGTCCGGCTCCCGCGTGACCGCGCGCAGCACGTCGAGCGCGGTGACGTTGCCCGAGCCCTCCCAGATCGAGTTCAGCGGTGCCTCCCGGTAGAGGCGCGGCATGCCGGACTCCTCGACGTAGCCGTTGCCGCCCAGGCACTCGAGGGCCTCGGCGACCGCGGCGGGCGCCCGCTTGCACACCAGGTACTTGGCGGCGGGCAGCGCGAGCCGCAGCAGCTGCCGTTCCCCGCGGTCCACGGCCCCGGCGAGGCGCATCGCGAGGGCGGTGGCGCCCTCGGACTCCAGCGCGAGGTCCGCGACCACCGCCTGCATGAGCGGGGCGTCGGCGAGCCGGGTGCCGAACGCGCTGCGGTGGGCCACGTGGTGGGCGGCCTCGGTGAGCGCGGCCCGGGTGAGCGCGGCCGAGCCGAGCACGCAGTCCAGGCGGGTCATCGACACCATCTCGATGATCGTCTGCACGCCCCGGCCCTCGTCGCCGAGGCGCCAGCCGGTGGCCCCGGTGTACTCGATCTCGGCCGAGGCGTTCGACCGGTTGCCGAGCTTGTCCTTGAGCCGCTGCAGGCGGATGGCGTTGCGCGTGCCGTCGGGCAGCACCCGGGGGAGCACGAAGCAGGTCAACCCGCCCGGGGCCTGCGCCAGCGTCAGGAACAGGTCGTTCATCGGGGCCGAGGTGAACCACTTGTGCCCGAGGAGGCGGTAGGTGCCGTCGGAGGTGACGGTGGCCGTGGTGGTGCCGGCGCGTACGTCCGAGCCGCCCTGCTTCTCCGTCATCGACATCCCGGCGAGCAGCCCCGCCTTCGTGGACGGCTCCGCCAGCCCGAACTCGTACGAGGTGGAGCGCAGGCCCGGCTCGAACCGCCGGGCGAGCTCCGGGTCGTGGCGCAGGGCGGGCACCGCCGCGTACGTCATGGAGATGGGGCAGCCGTGGCCCGCCTCCAGCTGGCTCATCAGGTAGAAGCCCGCGGCGCGCGCGACGTGGGCGCCGGTGCCGGGCTCGGCCACCCACGGCGCCCCGTGCAGGCCCCAGCCCACCGACGTGCGCATCAACCAGTGCCACGACGGGTGGAACTCGACCTCGTCGATGCGGTGCCCGTACCGGTCGTGCGTGTGCAGCACCGGCCGGTGGGTGTCGGCGAGGCGGGCGTGCTCCCGGGCCTCCGGTGACGTGACGAGGGCGCCGAGCTGCCGCAGGGCGGGCAGCGCCTCCTCCGCGCCCTCGCGGGCCACCGCTTCGGTGAGCGCCGGGTCGCAGGCCAGCACGTCGGCACCGGCCACGGGTGGCGGTTGGTTCTCGACGCGGTGGGTGCGGTGGTCGCCGGGCTGCAACGGTGGCTCGGGGGAGGGGACGCGCCCGGGCCGGCCACGGCCGTTGCGCCCGGCCTGGGCCGGGATGCTGGGCGCGGAACCCGCCGGAGCGCTCCGCGCCTGCTCCTCGCTGATCGGGTCCACGCGCCGAGGGTAGCGGCAGGTCGGCGCCGCGTAGCCGATTCGCGCCGTGGCGCTACGGTGAGGGCGACGGAGGGGGAGCGCATGGCACGGGTGGCCGCGATCGACTGCGGGACGAACTCGATCCGCCTGCTGGTCGCGGATGTGACCACCGGCTTCGACGGGGTGCCCGCGCTGCGCGATGTGCACCGCGAGACCCGGATCGTGCGGCTCGGCCAGGGCGTCGACGCCACCGGCGAGCTCGTGCCGGAGGCGATCGAGCGCACCCGCGCCGCCCTCGCCGACTACACCGCCGTGTTGCGGCGCAAGGGCGCCGAACGCGTCCGCATGGTGGCCACGAGCGCCACCCGCGACGCGCGCAACCGCGACGACTTCTTCGGCATGGTCCGCGACACCCTCGGCGTCGACGCCGAGGTGATCTCCGGGGACGAGGAGGCCCAGCTCGCCTTCACCGGCGCCGTCGGTGACCTCGACCCGGACGACGGGCCGTTCGTCGTGGTCGACGTCGGGGGCGGGTCCACGGAATTGGTCGTCGGCACGATCGAGGACGGTGCGGCCGCGGTGCGCGCCGCCCGGTCGGTCGACATCGGCAGCGTCCGGATCACCGAGCGGTGCCTGCACGGCGACCCACCCACCGCGGCCGAGGTGGCCGAGGGGCGCGAGCTGGCCGCAGCCGTGCTGCACGAGGCGTTCGACGCCGTGCCCGTCGACGGCGTGCGCACCTGGGTCGGCGTCGCGGGCACGATCACCACGCTGTCCGCGGTGGCGCAGGGCCTCGAGCAGTACGACCCGGACGCCGTGCACCTGTCCCGGATCCCCCGGGCCGACCTGCACCGGATCGCCGACGAGCTCCTCGGGATGACGCGCGAGGAGCGCGGCCGCCACGGCGGCATCCACCCCGGCCGCATCGATGTGATCGGCGGTGGGGCGCTGATCGTCGACGTGCTGGCCGCCGAGCTGCACGCCCGCGCCGGCATCTCCGAGCTGGTCGTGAGCGAGCACGACATCCTCGACGGCATCGCCCGCTCCATCGCCTGACCCGGCGAGTCCCCCACCCGGCCGCGCGAGTCTCCCGTCTCATGGCGCGAGTCCCGCATTCGGCCAGGGCGAGTCTCCCGTCTCGCCGTGCGAGTCCCCCATCTGGCCGGCGAGTCCCGCGTTTCGTCGGGCGAGTCGCGCATCCGCGCGGCCGGGTTCTCCGTTCGGTATGGGGCTTTCGGCCACTGGAACGCGGGACTCGCGCCAAGTCGGGCGAGTCTCCCGTCTGGCCGCGCGAGTCCCGCGTCGGTGCGGCTGAGTTCTCCGTACGGATTGGGGCTCTCAGCCGGCGGAACGCGAGACTCGCCGGAGTGGGTGGGGGACTCGCGCGGGAGGGGGTGGGCGTGCGTAGCGTGGAAGCCGTGGGGACGAGCGCCGGGGGGACGAGCGCGGCCACGGGGGGCTTCCGGAGCGTCGCCGAGATGGATGCGGCGCTCGTCGACTGCCGCGCCTGCCCGCGCCTGGTCGCCTGGCGGGAGCGGGTGGCCGCGGAGAAGCGAGCCGCGTTCCGCGACCAGGAGTACTGGGGCAGGCCGGTGCCCGGGTTCGGGCCCACGGACGCGCGGCTGCTGATCGTCGGGCTCGCCCCGGCCGCGCACGGGGCGAACCGCACGGGCCGGATGTTCACCGGCGACCGCTCCGGTGACGTCCTGTACGCGGCGCTGCACGCCGTCGGGCTCGCCAACCAGCCGACGGCCGTGCACAGTGGCGACGGGCTGGAACTGTTCGACACCCGGATCACCGCGCCCGTGCACTGTGCGCCGCCGGACAACAAGCCCACGCCGGAGGAGCGCGACCGCTGCGGCACGTGGCTGCGCGCGGAGCTCGCGCTGCTGCGGCCACGGGCGGTGGTGGTGCTCGGGGCGTTCGGCTGGCAGGCGCTGCTCCCCGTGCTCGCCGAGGCGGGCTGGGTGGTGCCCCGGCCGCGGCCGCGGTTCGCCCACGGCGCGCACGTCGACCTCGCGGGTGAGCGGGGCCCGCTGCACCTCTTCGGCTGCTACCACGTGAGCCAGCAGAACACCTTCACCGGGCGGTTGACGCCCGCGATGCTCGAGGACGTGCTCAAACGTGCGGCGGGCGTTGCCAGGCTCACCCCCGGGAGGGAGGTGTCCGCACCGTGAGCAGTGGGAACATGGGTGTCATGGCGCGCAACACGCGGATCGTCGTCGTCGGCGGCGGCTACGTCGGCATGTACACCGCACTGCGGCTCCAGAAGAAGCTGCGGCGCGGCGAGGCCGAGATCACCGTCATCGACCCGCAGCCGCACATGACCTACCAGCCGTTCCTCCCGGAGGCGGCGGCCGGCTCGATCGAGCCGCGTCACGTGGTGGTGCCGCTGCGCAAGGTCCTGCGCAAGTGTCACCACCTCACCGGTCGGGTCACCTCGATCAACCACGCGGCGCGCGAGGTCACCGCCGAGCTGGTCTCGGGCACGGTCACCACGCTCGGCTACGACGTGCTCGTCGTGGCGCCCGGGTCGGTGGCGCGCACGCTCCCGGTGCCGGGGCTGGCCGAGCGGGGTATCGCGTTCAAGACCGTCGGCGAGGCGATCTACCTGCGCAACCACGTGCTGGGGCAGCTCGACGCGGCCGCCACCACGGTCGACCCCGAGCTGCGGCGCCGGCTGCTCACGTTCCTCGTGGTCGGTGGCGGCTACGCCGGGATCGAGGCGCTCGCCGAGCTGCAGGACATGGCCCGGTACGCCACGCGCTACTACGAGAACATCGCGCCGGAGGACCTGCGCTGGGTGCTCGTCGAGGCGGCGGGGCGGATCATGCCCGAGGTCGGGCCGCGGATGGGCCGCTACACCGTCGAGCGGCTGATGGAGGCCGGGATCGAGGTCTTCCTCGACACCCGGGTGAAGACGATGGAGGACGGCCACGTCGTCCTCGACGACGGCACCGAGTTCGACACCGACACGATCGTCTGGACCGCGGGCGTCAAGCCGAACCCGATGCTCGAGCACACCGACCTGCCGCGCGACAGCCGGGGCCGGGTCGAGTGCACGGCTGAGCTGCAGGTGGTCGGGATGCCCGAGGTGTTCAGCGCGGGCGACTGCGCGTCGGTGCCCGACCTGTCGAAGGACGACCCGGAGGCCCGCACCAGCCCGTCGGCCCAGCACGCGGTGCGCCAGGCCAAGGTGCTCGCCGACAACATCGTGGCGCACCTGCGCGGGCGGCCGCTGAAGAAGTACGAACACAGCTACGCCGGTTCGGTGGCCAGCCTCGGCCTGTACAAGGGCGTGGCGGAGATCTACGGCGTCAAGCTCCGCGGGCCGATCGCGTGGTTCATGCACCGCACGTACCACGTGAGCCGCATGCCCACCTGGAACCGGCGCATCCGCATCGTCTTCGACTGGACGGGCGCGCTGTTCCTCGGGCGCGAGGTCGTGGCGCTCGGCCAGCTCATGGACCCGAAGGCGGAGTTCAGCCGAGTCGCGGGCCCGAGCAAGCGCACCGCGGAGGAGAAGAAGGACCCGGAGCCGGTCGCCACCGGACCCAAGAACGCCTGATCGCCCGGGGCGGGCGCCGGCCGTAGGCTGGGCGCGCGCCCCCGTGGCCCAACCGGCAGAGGCAAGCCCCTTAAAAGGGCTCGTGTGTGGGTTCGAACCCCACCGGGGGCACGTACTGCATCTCCACGAGCAGCGCCTGTCTACGCCGACGGCGCCACCGAGGTCACCCTCCGGATCACCTCCTGGGACCGGCGCCGGCGGCTCGACCTCTTCGTCAAGGAGGTCGTCGCGGCTGCGGGGGCAATGAGGCCGGCCCCGCCGGGCTCGCACAACGGTCGTGGTGCCGGCACACCGGTTGCAGTCGGTGTGTGAGGGCCGGAGGTTGTGTGTGAGCTCGTCGGGGTGGAGGCCGGCCTTCCGTGGGGCGTCCGCGAGGCGGCTGGGGCGCTCGCACATCGGTTGTGGTGCCGGCACACCGGTTGCAGTCGGTGTGTGAGCGCCGAAGCCGGTGTGCCAGCCGCCAGCCCCTGCCGACGCCTCCACCGGTCTCCGGGCGCTCACACACCACCTCTCGCGCCGACACACCAGTTGCAGTCGATGTGTCGACGCTCGCGCTGATGTGCCAGTGCCGAAGTCGATGTGCCAGCGACAGCGCCGCCGAGGGAGACACCAGCGCCGACGTCGTCCAGGCGCTCGCACACCAGGTGTGGTGCCGGCACACCGGTTGCAGTCGGTGTGTGAACGACTGAGGTGGTGTGTGGGCTAGCGGGGGGTGCCGCCACGGACGCCGCGGCGTAGCTCTTCCCGATGGCCTCCAGTTCGGCCGGGTCGATGACGTCGTCGAGGCGGTCGAAGCCGTCCGGGGCGCGGCGCTCGACCTCGTCGATCACCATCTCCGGCCCGCCGACGCGGTTGCCCAGCACGATCTCGCGCTCTTGGACCGGTCGCCAGCGCTGTCGTAGACGTAGACGCGAACTCACTCCCATACCGACGAGGCGCGCGCAGTGTGCCGGGCTGACCGCTCGTGCTACTTTCTGGCCGTGCGGTCAGAAAATGCGACGGCTGGTCAGAAGCGGCCGTCCTTCATCGAAGAGGCGCGCCGCGCCCAGATCATCGAGAGCGCCATCGAGACGTTCGCCGAGCTGGGTTACGCCGGCACGTCGCTCGCGCGCATCGCGGAGCGCGCCGGCATCAGCAAGGGCGTGATCTCCTACCACTTCGCGGGCAAGACCGAGCTGATGGAGCAGATCGTCGAGGAGGTCTACCGCGAGATCGGCGAGTTCGTCCTGCCGCGGATGGAGGAGCAGCCCACGGCGTGCGGCGCGCTGCGGGCGAACATCCGGTCGGTGGCCGCCTACATGCGCGACCGGCGGGCCCACCTTCTCGCGCTCGGCGAGATCTTCCACAACGTCCGCGACGCGGAGGGCAGGCGCCGGTACGGCGCCGCCTTCAACGAGCCGGTGCACCGCGCCCGGGAGGAGCTGTTCCGCCGCGGCCAGCGGTCCGGCGAGCTGCGCCGCTTCGACACGCGCGTGATGGCCGTGTCCGTGCAGGCCGCGATCGACGCGATGTTCGCCTACTGGGTGGCCCATCCCGACCACGACATGGCGGCGCACGCCGAGGAACTGGCTGACCTGTTCGAGCACGCCATGCGCGCCGCGGCTCCGGAGGGCGTGGTCGAGCGATGACCCGGTCCACCACCACCCGCCCCCGGCTCGGGTACGTCGACAACCTGCGCACCGCCCTGACGGCCCTGGTCGTGATCCACCACGCCGCGCTCGGGTACGGCACCATCCCGGGTTGGTTCTACGTGGAGCCGCCTGCCGACGCCTCGGCGGTGCTGCTGGACGTGCTGGTGCTGCTCGACCAGGCGTTCTTCATGGGCGCCTTCTTCCTCATCTCGGCGCTCTTCGTCCCCGGGTCCTACGACCGCAAGGGGGCGGGCCGGTTCCTCTCCGACCGCCTGCTGCGCCTGGGGGTGCCGCTGGTGTTCTGGCTGCTGGTGCTGCGTCCCCTGGTGACGGTGGACCGTTTCGTGCAGGAGCGCGACGCCGCCGCCCGGCACGGCGTCGACCTGCCCTACTGGCAGTTCTCGCTGCAGTCGATCAACCCGGGACCGATGTGGTTCGTCGGGGTGCTGCTGGTGTTCAGCGCGCTGTACGTGCTGTGGCGGCGGCGGTCCGACGACGGGCGGCACGCCGCACCGGTCCCGGCCGCCGAGCGCGCACCCGGAGCCGGCGCCATCGCCGGTTTCGTCGCCGGACTGGCCCTGGTGACCTACCTGTGGCGCATCGTGGTGCCGATGGACGTGCAGGTCCCCGGCCTGCCGACGGCCGCCTACCTGCCGCAGTACGCGGCGTTGTTCGTCGTCGGGCTGGTCGCGGCCCGCCGAGGGTGGACGGCGGGGTTGTCCCGGGCGGCGGGGCGGGCCGGGTTCGCCACCGCGGCCGTCGCCGCGGTGGCGATCGTCCTCCTGTTGATGAACGCCGGGGCCGACGCGGTGCTGGGTGGCGGCACCTGGCCGTCCCTGCTGATGGCGGCCTGCGAGCAGGCGTTCGCTGTCGGGATCGTCGTAGGCCTGCTGGTGCTGTTCCGGGAGCGCGCCGACCGGCAGGGGCGACGCGCCCGGTTCCTGTCGGCGCACGCCTTCGCCGTCTACGTCGTCCACCCCGTGGTGCTGGTCGCCCTGGGCCACGCGCTCAGCGGTGTGCAGGCGCCTGCCGTGGCGAAGTTCGCGCTGCTGGCCGTGCTCGGGGTGCCGCTGTGCTGGGTCGTGGCGTTCGTGGTCCGCAGGCTGCCGGGCGCCCGGAGGGTGCTCTAACCCGCCACCGCCGCGCGTGTCAGCCTGCCGTTGGCGCGCAGGGTCGCGATCGCGCCGACGGTCGCGTACCCGCGCCACTCGAGCTCGGCCGCGGGCGAGTAGCTGGCGAAGTCGACGGACCAGCCGCCGTCGTCGTGCTGCGTGGACTCGAGCCGGTCGACTTCGGCCTCGACGACCTCCGGCCGGAACAGCCCGCGGGAGGGGCGGCCGGGCAGGGGCGAGAAGTCGAGCGGTCGCAGGACCTCGCCGGGCGAGCCGCCCGCCACCGGGACGATGCCGTCGTCCGGGAAGAAGCGGCGCAACCGGTCGATCCGGTCGGCGGCGTCGGGCCGTGTGGCGGCCAGCTCGTCCAGGAACCGGACCGCGAAGGACAGCTCGATCGCGTGCGGGGCGGCGTCCAGCGCGTCGATCCGGGCCAGGCAGTACTCGACGGCTCGGCCGGTCCACCGGTGGCCTGCGACGGCCCGGTCGTGGGCCGCCACCCGCAGCGCGACGCCCGTCACGAACGCCGTGCTGTGCAGCGTGGAGACCGCCGGATCCGCCTGAGCCCAGAACGGCGCGCAGCCGCTGTCGTCGGCCACCGGCACGGCGAACGGCAGCCCGCCGTCCGGCAGCGTGATCGTCTCGAGCCAGTCGCAGAGCTGCGCTGCGCGCGGGGTGGTGCGCGGACCGATCTCGGCGAAGACCTCGAACGCGTGCAGCGCGCCGCCCGGCTGGCTCTCCGGCGCGCGCAGGTCGGGCTCGAGCCCCCAGCCGTACCCGCCGTCGGGGTTGCGGTAGCCGTCGACGGCGGCGAGCACGGCCTCCGGCGGCGCGGCGCCGATGAGGAACTCGTAGCGGCGCCGGTCGAGCAGGCGGGCGTGGCGGGCGAGGAAGGACTCCGCGGCCTTCAGGTCGATGGACATGGCCCCAGCCTGCTCGCCTCGGGGTGTGACGTCGTGAACAGATCGGACACGTTCAGCGAATCCACAGCGTCCGGAACGCACCATGCCGGGATGCCCACGACGGTCCGCTCGGGAGTGCGCTTCGACGGCGCGGTGACCTGGCTCGTCCTGTGCTCGGCCACGGTCGCGGTGCTCTACAGCTCGCAGCTCCTGCCGTTCTACGACTACTACCAGTGGCTCTTCCAGGGCCACGTCGTGTCGGGTCTGCTGTTCGGGACGGATGCGAGCTCCCTCGGGCTCGCCCGCACCTACTCGCTCGACCCCGTGCCGGTGCCCAACCTCGCCGCACCGCTCGGCATCGCCGTGCTCGACGTGTTCCTGCCGATCGAGGCCGCGGGGCAGCTCTTCGTCGTCCTCACGGTGCTCGCGTTCGCGATCTCCTTCGGCTACCTGGTGCGCACCCTGCAGGGCCGAGCCACGCCGATCGAGTTCCTCGGGTTCCTGTGGGCCCCGGGCTTCTACCTCTACAAGGGCTACCTCAGCTTCATGGTGGGGCTCGCCCTCGTGTTCGTGCTCGTCGCGGTGCTGCACCGGGCGGTGGGGACGCCGGACGGCCCGGGCCGCGGGCGCCTGGTGCAGCTGGGCCTGCTCGGCGTCGGGCTCTACCTGACCCACCTGGTGGCGTGGGGGATCGGCGGGCTCGCCGTCCTCCTGCACGCGCTGGTCCTCGCCCGCACCGGGCGCGGCCGCCGGGCCCTGTTCCTGCTCGGCACGGTGCTACCCGGCGTGCTGCTGGCGGCCTGGTACGTGGGCGCCGAACGCGGCGGCGACGGCGTCGTCCTGTACTCGTCGTGGTTCGACAAGGCGATCTCGCTGACCGAGACGTTGCAGCTGTTCCTGCGGCTCGACCCGTTCCCCGCGGTGTGGCCGCTCTTCTGGCTCAACCTGGGGCTCGCGGTCGCGTTCACCGCGCTCGTGTTGTTCCAGCTCGACCGGCGGGCGTTGCGCGCCGCGGTCGAGGGCAGGCCGGTGCTCTGGCTCGCCGGCCTGCTCGCAGGTATCGCCCTGGTGCTGCCGATCAGCATGATCAACGGTCTGATCAAGCCCGACGAGCGGTTCGTGATGCCCGCGCTGCTCCTGGCGGTCGCGGCGTTGCCGTACCGGGCCGTCCGGGCGCGGCTGACGGTCGTGACCGGCCTGCTCGTGGTCGGCGTCCTCGGGCTGCACGCCGTGGAGTACGTCGACGTCGGCCGGCGGATCGCGCGGGTGGACGCGGCCACGGACGCCGCGGTGCCGGCCGGGTCACCGCTGCTGTACCTGACGGTGCCGTCGCGGCACGGCTGCGAGGACACCCCGGGCGTGACCGTCGGCGTGCCGACCCTCAAGTGGTTCGGAGTCGACCACGCGATCGAGACGGGGCAGGAGAAGGTCAACGTCGACGAGACCTCCATCGTCCGCGCCCGCGAGCCGATGACCGGTGGCATGACCGTCCTCGCGCGTTCGCCCGCGGAAGTGCCGGGCGCGGTGCTGCCCAGCGCGGCCGACCACCCCTACGTCCAGGCGGTGGCGTGCCCAGCCGACCTGGCCGGTGTCGAGCAGGTGCTCGCGCCGGCGTACACGCCGGTCGCCGAGGGCGACGGCTACGCGATCCTGCGGCGGACCTGGTGACGAGGGGTCCGCGTACGGGGTGAGCGCGGTTACGCTGGCCCGATGCCGCCGGGGGCCGATCCGCCGCAGGACCTGCGGTTCTGTCGCAGCGCCGACGGCACGCGCCTGGCCTACGCCGTGCATGGGGCGGGGCCGCCGCTGCTGCTGGCGTCGTGCTGGCTCAGCCACCTGGAGTTCGACTGGCAGAGCCCGGTGTGGCGGCACTTCCTGCTCGACATCGGCCGGTTCGCCACCGTCGTGCGGTACGACGAGCGCGGCTACGGCCTCTCCGACCGGGAGGTGCCCGACTACGGTCTCGACGCCCGGCTCGCCGACCTCGAGGCGGTGGCCGACGCCGCGGGGCTCGACAGGTTCGCGCTGCTGGGCATGTCTCAGGGCGGGCCGGTGGCGGTCTCCTACGCCGTGCGGCACCCGGACCGGCTCAGCAGGCTCGTCCTCTACGGCACGTACGCGGTGGCGATCAGCCGGGACCCGGAGGGCGCCGAGCTGGAGCAGACGTTCCAGCAGATGATCAAGGTCGGGTTCGGCCGGAAGGACAGCACCTTCCGGCGGGTGTTCACCACGCTCATGATCCCCGACGCCACCGAGGAGCAGGCGGGCTGGCTCGACGACCTGCAGGCGGTGGCGACGAGCCCGGACAACGCGGTGCGCTCCCGCGCGGCGCGGATGCGGGTGGACGTCTCCGACCTCGCGCCGGCGGTCACGGTGCCCACGCTCGTGCTGCACGCCCGCGGCGATCGCATGGTCGAGTTCGCCCGGGGGCGCGAGCTGGCCGCGCGGATCCCGGGCGCGCGGTTCGTGACCCTGGACAGCGACAACCACATCACCCTCGCCCACGAAGCGGCCTGGCCCGTGCTGCTCGACGAGCTCGCGGCGTTCCTCGCCGCCGACCGCATCGCCGCCCGTGCCCCCGACGCGGTGCTGCGGCTGCTCACCGAGCGCGAGCTCGACGTGCTGCGGCTGGTCGGTCGCGGGGACGACAACCAGGAGGTGGCGCGCCAGCTCGCGATGTCGGTGCGCACCGTGGAACGGCACCTCACGAGCGTCTACAGCAAGCTCGGCCTGTCCGGGCGCTCGGCCCGCGCGGCCGCGGTGGCGCGGCTGCTCACCCACGGGTGAGGGCTACGTGTTCACCGCCATCGCCCGCGGACCCGGCCCGCGGAAGTCGGCGGCCGACCCCGATCCGCCGCGGGTCCGCGGTTCCTAACGTCGTCCCGGTCGTACCGATGACACGGAGAGGACGACCGCCATGACCGCCCCGACCACCACCACGACCACCACGAACAAGGCCGTGATCAGCCTGACCACGGGCCTGGAGGACGCCGAGCGGGTCACCGTCGCGATGCTCGTGGCCTTCGCCGCGGCCGAGGAGGGCCGCCCCACGCTGGTGTTCCTCACCAAGGAGGCCGTCCGCCTGGCCGTCCCCGGCGTCGCCACCGGCACGGCGTGCGCGGGCTGCCCGTCGCTCGCGGACCTGATCGAGCGCTACCAGACCGCCGGCGGCACGTTCCTGGTCTGCCCGATCTGCTTCACCGCCAAGCAGCTCGACGAGACGAACCTGATCAAGTCGGCCGAGATCGGCGGCACCGTGCCGATGTGGCGCTGGATAGGCGACGGCGCGACGACGTTCAGCTATTGACGGCAAGCGCGTAGGTTCCCGCTCGTGGACGGCGCCGAGGCCTGGGAGGTCGGGGAGGCCTACGAGCGGTACGTCGGCCGATGGAGCCGCGTGGTCGCCGAGGTCGTCGTGCGCCGGCTCGGAGTGCCCGCCGGCGCACGGTGGCTGGACGTCGGCTGCGGCACCGGCGCCCTGACCGCGGCCGTGTTGCGGCACTGCGAGCCGGCCGGTGTGTTCGGCATCGACCCGTCGAGGGGCTTCATCGGCCACGCCCGCCGGTCGGTGGCCGACCCGCGGGCGCACTTCGCGGTGGCCGACGCCCGTGCGCTGCCGTTCCGCGACCGGTGCTTCGACGCCGCGGTGAGTGGGCTCGTGCTCAACTTCGTCGCGGATCCAGAGGAGGCGCTCGGGGAGCTGGTGCGGGTGACGGCGCCCGGCGGCGTGGTGGCCGCCTACCTGTGGGACTACGCCGAGGGCATGCAGATGATCCGCCACTTCTGGGACGCCGCCACCGAGCTGGACCCTGCGATGGCGGAGCGGGCCGAGGGGCGCCGGTTCCCGCTGTGCCGGCCCGGGCCCCTCGCGGCGCTCTGGCGTGCGGCCGGCCTCACCGGCGTCGACGTGGAGCCCGTCGACGTCCCCACCCGGTTCCGCGACCTCGACGACTTCTGGGATCCGTTCCTCGGCGGCCAGGGCCCCGCTCCCGGGTACGTCAGCTCGCTCGACGACCGCGGGCGCGCGGGGCTGCGCGGGCTGCTGGGCGACCGCCTCCCCGTGGAGCCGGACGGCTCGATCCGGCTGTTCGCGCGGGCCTGGGTCGTGCACGGGTCCCGCTGACCGCCGGCCGGAAACCCCGGAACAGGCCGGCGACGAGCGCACCCCCTCTGGGGACGCCCGCCGCCGGGTTCAGGGGTGGGAGCGGGCCTAGCGACGCCCGCCCGCGGCGCGCAGCCGTTCCATCTCCTTGCCGATCTCCCACAGCCGGCAGGGCCACACCGGCGCGGTGGTGGTGGGGAGCCGGCAGCCGCGGCAGTGGCCGGTGTCGTCGGGACTGTGTTCGGCGAGGATGTGGCGCACCGCCGACGTGGTGAAGGTGGCCGCGAGGACCTCGGCGATGCTGTGGATCTGGTCGCTCGGTTCCCGGGCCACCGGAGCCGCGCCCATCACGCGATCCGCAGGTCGCGCAGACCTGCCGCCCGTCGTTCTCGTCGACCTGCCCGCGAGCTCCCCCTCGCTGTACCCCGCAACACCGCTGCTCCTCTCGCCGGTTGGCGCTCCGTCGCTCACCGTGCCGCCGATCGTCGGGGGCCGGAAACCCGGCCCGAACGACGAGCTCGGGCGCCCGTCAGACGGCTC
Source organism: Pseudonocardia zijingensis (assembly GCF_042657305.1). Taxonomy (NCBI): domain Bacteria; kingdom Bacillati; phylum Actinomycetota; class Actinomycetes; order Pseudonocardiales; family Pseudonocardiaceae; genus Pseudonocardia; species Pseudonocardia zijingensis. Next base: position 319,623 of record NZ_JBHSKO010000005.1, read on the forward strand.
GTGCCGTCGATTCCCCTGAAGCGTTCGAGGCTCCGCTGAGTGAAGTCTCGGACACATAGAGCAGTGTGACGGTCACAGGTTGCAAATGCAAGCCGACGCTGCACATGCATTGGTGCACGTGCAGACGAGCGTGCACTTGAGTCCTGCACGGCCGAAATCCCGATCTTCGGGGTGACCGACAGGCACGCACGGAGAGTGCTCGCCTGCCAGAAGCCCTGATCAGGGGCCACTCATTCGGATGAACCGGGCTGCGTTCGTCGACTGCAGGTGCGCAAGCCATATGCACGTGCATATGCAGGCTGCTACCGTCAGCGACGCACGCCGTTCTGTTCGACCACCCGGAAGGTGATCAAGATGGCGAACGATCGCATCGTGGTGCCGGCGCAGGAGATCGACGGCGCCCACTGGCGCAAGAGCTCGTTCAGCGGGCAGCACAACTGCGTCGAGGTCGCGATGCTGGACCATGGCGACGTGGCCGTGCGCCACTCGCGCCAGCCGGCCGGCCCCGCGCTCGTGTTCACCCCCGACGAGTGGTCGGCGTTCCTCCAGGGCGCCTGGCACGGCGAGTTCGGCGAGCGCCCCGCGCGCTGACCACCGGGTTCGCCCCGCTCCGACTGCCGCCCGGCGTGCTCCTCACGCCGGGCGTCGGTGTGTCCGGACCGGCTGACGCACTGCGCGACCCGCACGTCAGGGCTGTCGCGGCAGCAGTGAAGTGCTGCTCGGGGATGTTGATCGGAGCGAGAAGTACGTCCCTGTATGCGCGGCGACCGTGTGGTGCTTCTCGGGACGGGGTCCTGCCGGGCGGTGATCGGCGCCGACCCGCACATGAGCGTTGTCGACACAGCTGTGGGGTGCGGCTCGGGGTTGTTGATCGGGCCGAGCAGTACGTCACCGCGAGCGGACGACCGTGCGGTGCTTCTCGGGGCCGGGGTGGCGCCGCGGTGACGGCCGGCCGAGGCTCGCCTCGATCTTCGTGGGCACCGGTCACCCGCTCGTGGTCGTGCCCGAGTCGCACGTCAGAGCCGCGAGGACAGCTGTGGGGTGCTGCTGGGGGTCCTTGATCGAAGTGAGTAGTACGTCGTTGTGGGCGTGGCAACTGTGTGGTGCTTCTCGGGGCCGGGGACCTGGTGCCCCGATCGGCGCCGAGCCGCACAGCAGGGCTGCTGGGACAGCAGCGAGGTGCTGCTCGGGGCTGTTGATCGAGCAGTGCGCGGCGGGTGCGGCGACCCTGTGGTGCTTCTCGGCGCGGGGAGCCGGCTAGAGCTCGGCGATCGCCTTCGAGAGCATCTGCCGGGAACGGTCCGGGGTCTCCGCGTCGACGGTGAGGCGGTCGAGGGCGCGGCTGAAGATCTCGATCTCCTCGACGCCGTCGAGCATGACGGCCCCGCCGAGGTGCTCGATGTAGACGACGTCCGGCAGCTCGGGCTCGGCGAAGCGCAGGAGGGTGAAGGGGCCCTCCGCGGCGTAGCCGCTGAGCTGCGTGGGCACGATCTGGATCGTGATGTGCGGCTGCTTCGACATCTCGAGCAGGAACTGCAGCTGCTCCTTCAGCACCCTGCGTCCGCCGATCGGGCGGTGGATCACCGACTCGTCGATGACCGCCCACAGTCGGGGCGGGTTCGGGTTGGTGATCAGGGTCTGGCGCTGCATGCGCAGGTGGATGCGCTTCTCGGTGTCGGGCGGTGCGTAGTCGGGGCGGCCGCGCGTGAGCACGGCGCGCACGTACCCCTCGGTCTGCAGCAGGCCGGGGACGAACTGCAGCTCGTAGGTGTGGATGCGCGATGCCGATTCCTGCATGCCGACGAAGTCCTGGAACCAGCTCGGCGTGACGTCCGTGTAGCGGCGCCACCAGCCCGGCTCGTTGGCCCGGCGCACCATCTCGAGGAACTGCTCGCGCTCCTCGGGGTCGCTGACGCCGTACATGGTGAGCAGGTCGGCGACGTCGCGTTCCTTGAACGCCACGCGGCCGAGCTCGAGCCGGGAGACCTTGGAGTCGGACGCTCGGATCTGGTAGCCGGCGTCGGCGCGCGAGATGCCTGCGTTCTCGCGCAGCTTGCGCAGCTGGGTGCCGAGCACGATCCGCCGTGCGGTGACCCCGCGGGCGTCGGCGGACAGCGCGGAGCTGGGCTCGGCGCGGCCACCCTCGGCCATCGCTCCTCCTCGCGGACTTCCGGCTCCGTTGTTCGGGCCCCACCCCACTTCCCGCTGATGGGAGAACGAGCAAGGCCGGCACTCTGCTGGACGATGACCGTACACGGGAAGAAGGGCAAGTGGAGGATCGCGTCCGAGGTTCAACACGATCAGTCCTTGCCCTACACTCGTCTGGCCGCCGTAGACTCCCGGGTTCCCGAGATCAACTACCGAGTGAGGCGAGTGTGTCGAGTACCGAGGAAGAGGTCGTTCCCGCCTACATCGATGTGTCGAAGGCCAGTGTTGCCCGGGTCTACGACGCCTTCCTGAACGGCAAGGACAACTACGAGATCGACCGCGAGGTTCTGCGGCGGATCCAGAAAGTCGCTCCCGAGGCCACTCAGCTCGGATGGGACAACCGGGAATTCCTCATTCGTGCGAGCCGGTTCATCGCGAGCCAGACCGGCGTGAAGCAATACCTCGACTGCGGTTCCGGTCTGCCCACCGCGGAGAACACCCACCAGGTCGTGCAGCGGATCGACCCCGAGTCCAAGGTCGTCTACGTCGACAACGACCCCGTGGTGCTGGCCCACGGCCGTGCGCTGCTCGAGGAGAACGACCAGACCCACCTCATCGGTGCCGACATCTTCGAGCCGAGCGAGGTGCTGCAGAACGAGGTCGTGCGCAAGAACCTCGATTTCTCCGAGCCGATCGCGCTGTACCACTGCGGCACCATGCACCATTACACGGGTGACCGGTACGCCGAGATCATGCGGGAGTACATCGACGCATTGCCGTCGGGTTCGTACGTGGCGCTGAGCCACTTCTTCGACCCGGAGACCGACGAGTACAGCGCGCTCGCGCGCAAGATGGAAGACATCTTCCTGCACAGCCCGATGGGGAGCGGGTCGTTCCGCACCCGGGAACAGATCCTCAGCATGTTGGAGGGGCTCGAACTCGTCGAACCGGGTCTCGTGCTTTGTGCCAACTGGTGGCCCGACGGCCCGCGGGTGCGTCCGATGCCGTCGGTCTCCTACACCATCGTCGGCGCGGTCGGCCGCAAACCCTGAGCCGTCCGTCAAGGCCGGGCAACGGTTCTTCCGTTCCGCGGAAGTGACGTTGCCCGGTTGCGGCCTGCGGCGGTTTGCTCCGGGCTCCGCACGCGCTTCCTGGAGGTCGCCATGGCCCCGGCTCCCACCCTTGTCCTCGTGCACGGCGCGTGGCACGGGCCGTGGGTGTGGCGCAGGCTGGTCGGGGAGCTCGCCGACCTCGACGTCCGCACCGTGTCCCTCCCCTCGGTGGGTCCCGACGCGAGCGCGCTCGCCGACATGCGCACCGACGCCGAGGCCGTGCGGGCGGCGGTGGCGGTGGTGGACGGGCCGGTGGTGGTGTGCGCCCACTCCTACGGCGGCGTGCCGGCCACGCAGGGCCTGGCAGGCGCCTCCAATGTCGTCGGGCTGGTCTACCTGTGTGCGTTCCAGCTCGACATCGGGGAGTCGGTGCTCGGGGCCGCCGGCGGCGACGTCCCGAGCTGGTGGGACGTGCACCGCACGGAGGGCTACGTCGACGCGCTGCGCCCGTTCGAGGTGTTCTACGCCGACGTGCGCCCGCACACGGCGCGCGGCGCGGTCGCCCGGCTGGGTCACCAGTCACTGACTGCGTTCGAGCAGCCGCTCACGAACGCGGCCTGGCGCACGATCCCGAGCACCTACGTCGTGTGCGAGCGGGACGCGGCGATCCCCGTGGCGTCGCAGGAGGCGATGGCGCAGCGCGCCGACCGGGTGCTGCGGATGCCCGGTTCGCACTCCCCGTTCCTGTCCCGGCCCGCGCAGCTGGGCGGGGTGCTGCGGGCGGAGTTGCTGGCGGCGGCCCGTACCGGCGCGGGCCGCTGACGCGGGCGGTCAGACCCGGTTGCGGTGCCGGCGCGCCGCGGCGCCGAGCGCCGCCGCCAGTGCGACGCCCGCGAGGAGCGGCGGGGCGAGGAACAGGGCCCCGACCGGCCAGAGGTTCGCCCCGATGACCTCCGCCGTGGCGCTGAACCAGCAGAACAGCACGACGGCGGGCACCGCGACGCCCAGCAGGGCGGCCACCGGGCCGCGCGCGTAACCGCCCGCGAAGGCCAGCACCGCCAGCCCGGCCAGCGCCGCGGCCCAGTGCCCGGCCGTGAGTGGGGACTCCCAGGTCTGCGGGTCGGCGGTGGGCACCGAACTCCAGTCGGCCGGGAACGCGACCAGCCACAGCACCACCGTGGCGACGGCCAACGCCGCGACGAACGGGGCGGCCCTCATCCGGCCTCGACGAACGCGATCAACGGCTCGACGTGCACCGGGGTGGTGAGGCTGTTGGCGATGAAGCACTCCCGGTGTGCCACCTCGACGAGGTGACGCACCCGTTCCTCTGTCGGGCCCGCGACGAGCGTGATCCGCGGCCGCAGCACGATCTCGGAGAGCCGCACCGGACGCAGCGTCTCCGGCATCAGCGCGGTGGCGTCGTCGCGGTAGTCGCGCACGTCGAGCCGGGCGCGCGCGGCCACCGCGAGGAACGACAGCAGCTGGCAGGACGCCGCGGAGAGCACGAGGAGCTGCTCGGGGTTGAGCCGGGTGGGATCGCCGAGGAACGCCGGGTCGGACGAGAGCGCGAGCTCCTGCTCGGCGGGCGGGGTGCTGCCACGGTGCCCGCGGTCGTAGGCCGGGTAGCCACCCGCGGTGGAACCGGACCAGGAGCACAGGGCGCGGTAGGTGTGGACCGGCTGCTCGGTCATCTGCGGCCGGTCAACGGGCCGGGGCGCCGGCGTCGCGGACCCCGGTGGGGTCGCCGGACCGGCGCCGGGCGAGCGGCCCGCGCGAGCGGCGACGCAGCCATCCGCGGCCCTTCTGCAACGCCGTGCTCACGCCGTTGGGGCCACGCTTCGCCTCGATGAGATCGCCGATCCGGCCGAGCACCCAGGCGAGCAGCGGTACGCCGATCGTGAGAATCAGCCACCACCGCAGCCGGGCGGACAAGAACGCCCACATCGACGGCCACCTCCAGCAGGTTCCCCGAGTGTCGAATTCCCCAGTGCCGAGTGCCGGAGCGTATGCGGCGCGGCCGCTGCGTGCACGTGCAAACCGGGGTACGTCCCCTGGACGACCGGCGCGAACGCTCCCGCGGCCCGTGCGTGCGGGCTACCATTCGACGATGGCGGGCGACCGTCCTGTCCTGCTGGGGCTGCTGCTCTACGTCCTCGTCGCGGTGCTGCCCACCGCGCTCTTCTGGGTGGTCGTGCGGCTGCTCCCCGCCGCCGCCACGGCGTGGATCGAGCGTCGCAGGCGCCGTCACGTCGCACCGGCCGGGCCGCCGCTCGAGTCCGTGGTCGCGAACCTGCGCCGGCTGCGCCGCGAGGTGTGCTGCGGCTGTTTCCGCAACCAGGTGCGCCGCCGGGCCACGCTCGAGGCGTACGACGAGACGCTGCTGGAGTGCTGCCGGCTCGTGGCCGTGGACGCCCCGCTCGCCACCGCGGATCCGCGGGACCGGCCCTTCGCCCGGCTCCTCACCGAGGCCGCCCTGGAGCGCGCGGGGATCGCCCTGGACCCGCCGTGACCGAATCGCAGTAAAGTCATCTTTACCGAACGGGGAACGTCCAAGGGCGCTCCCTCGTTGAAGTGCACGGACGCATGATTCGCTTCCGAGGAGGACCCAGGTGCGCACCAGCAGCAACCCGGCGTTCCGCAACCTGCCCGGTGGGCAGGGTGGGTACGCCACGTTCGACCGCCAGGGCGGCGCGATGGGCGGGGCCACCGCCTACGCCGACGCCCAGGCCGCGCAGGTCGGCTACGGGCGGGCCGGGGTCGATGAGCGCCCGCTCACCATGGACGATGTCGTCACCAAGACGGCGATCACCGGCGGCGTCGCGCTCGCCGCGGGCGTGCTCACCGCCCTCAGCGGGATGTACTGGCTCGTGCTCCCGGCGTTCATCGCCGGGTTCATCGTCTCGCTGATCGTCATCTTCAAGCAGAGCACGAACCCGGGTCTGGTGCTCACCTACTCGGCCGCCATGGGTGTGGCGCTCGGGGGCATCACCGGCGCGCTGGAGATGTCGGGCACCCAGTTCGAGGGTATCGGCTTCCAGGCCGTCGTCGGCACCGCCGGTGTGTTCATCGGCATGCTGGTCGTCTACAAGACCGGCGCCGTGCGGGTCACACCGAAGTTCACGAAGTGGTTGATGGGCGCCATGTTCGGCGTCGTCATCCTGATGGTGGTGAACCTGGTCGCCAGCTTCTTCACCACCGGCGGCATCGGCCTGCGCGACGGCTCGCCGCTGGCCTACCTGTTCAGCATCGTCTGCATCGGCGTGGCCGCGTTCAGCCTGCTGCTCGACTTCGACATGGCCGACCGCGCCGTCCGCGACGGTGCCCCGGCGAAGTTCGCGTGGTACATCGCGTTCGGCCTGATGACCACCCTGGTCTGGCTGTACATCGAGATCCTGCGGCTCCTGAGCTACCTCCGCCAGGAATGATCCGCGCCTGACGCGAACGGCGCCCGTCCCCGAGCCGGGGGCGGGCGCCGTTCCGCGTCGTCAGGCCATCTCGGGCACGCGCAGGTGGGCGAGCGCGAGCTCGAACTCACCGACCTCCACGATCTCGATCCCGGCCTCCCGCGTGGCTCGCTCGCGCAGTTCGTCGGCCTCCGCGCGGCAGCGCTCCATCGCCTCCTGGCTGTCGAACACCACCGAGGACACGGCGTAGCCGTCAGAGCGGTCCACCATCAGGCTGGCACTGCAGAAGCCCTCGAACTCCTGCGTGGCCGGCAGCACCCCCATGCGGTAGACGTCGATGCCGCGGTCCATCTCCTCGGGCGCCATCCGCACCCACGTGGCCCGGACGCAGGCGCCGGGCGCCGAGTTGTGGTCGCGGTGCATGACCGCGATCTCCCACACGTCGACCTGCGGCCGCCCGCCGAGCACGTCGGCGACCCGCTCCCGCAACGGCTGGACCCGCTGCGCCGTGGCGTTCATCGCCTCCTCGGACTGCCACGCCGTGGTGATGATGCAGTAGCCCGTCATCCGGTCGACGAGCATGGACATCCCGACGCAGCCCTCCAGGTCCAGCACCTCGGGCATGATCTCGTCACGGATGAGCGCGATACCCGCGTCGAGCGATTCCGGGTGCGCGCGGATCGTGGTGGAGCGTGCGTGCACGACCCACCCCCTTGGAGGTCGGGGCAGCGCCCCGGCGGCGCCGCCGGAGTCCCACACCTTCCTCCGGCGCTACCCGCCGGGCAAGGGGTCAGCTCAACCGTTCGACGATCATCGCCATGCCCTGGCCGCCGCCGACGCACATGGTCTCCAGCCCGATGGTCTTGTCGTGGGCGCGCAGGCCGTTGAGCAGGGTGGTGGTGATGCGGGCGCCCGTCATGCCGAACGGGTGGCCGAGTGCGATGGCGCCGCCGTTGACGTTCAGCTTCTCCTCGTCGACGCCCAGATCGCGGGCCGACGGCAGGACCTGGGCGGCGAACGCCTCGTTGATCTCGACGAGGTCGACGTCGTCGAGGGTCATGCCGGCACGGGCGAGCGCCTGCTTCGACGCCTCGACGGGGCCGAGGCCCATGATCTCGGGGGAGAGCCCGGTGACGCCGGTGGAGACCACGCGGGCGAGCGGGGTGACGCCCAGCTCGGCGGCCTTCGTGTCGGACATGATCACGAGGGCGGCTGCGCCGTCGTTGAGCGGGCAGCAGTTGCCCGCGGTGACCCGGCCGTCAGGGCGGAAGACGGGCTTGAGCTGGGAGACCGCCTCGTAGGTGACGCCCGCCCGCGGCCCGTCGTCCTTCTCGACCACGGTGCCGTCGGGCAGGGTGACCGGGCTGATCTCGCGGGCGAAGAAGCCGTCGGCGATGGCCTTCTCGGCGAGGTTCTGCGAGCGGACACCGAAGTGGTCCATGTCCTCGCGGGTGACGCCCTTGAGCCGGGCGAGGTTCTCCGCGGTCTGGCCCATGGCGATGTAGACGTCGGGCAGGTGCTCGTCGGCGCGCGGGTCGCTCCACGAGTCGGCGCCGTTCTCGGCGATGTGACGGGTGCGGTCCTCGGCGTCGGCGAACACGGGATTGTGGGTGTCGGGCAACGAGTCGGAGCTGCCCTTGGTGAAGCGCGAGACGGTCTCGACACCCGCGGAGATGAAGACGTCGCCCTCGCCCGCCTTGATGGCGTGCAACGCCATGCGCGTGGTCTGCAGCGACGAGGAGCAGTAGCGGGTGATCGTGGTGCCGGGCAGCGTGTCGTGGCCGAGGAGGACGGCGACCACCCGGGCCATGTTGAAGCCCTGCTCGCCGCCGGGGAGGCCGCAGCCGAGCATGAGGTCGTCGATGTCGGCCGGATCGAGTTGCGGGACCTGCGCGAGCGCGGCGCGCACCATCTGCACGGTCAGGTCGTCCGGGCGGATCGTGGTGAGCGATCCCTTGTGCGCGCGGCCGATGGGGGACCGGGCCGCCGCGACGATCACGGCTTCGGGCATGGTCGTTCCTCCTCGCACGGGCTGGGTTCACGGCGGAGCCTACGCGCCGGTAACCCCTCGTGGGGGCGGCAGAACCCGACACCCGTTCGCAGGGTTGTGCGCGATCCTCGTCGTCATGACCGCATGGAAGGACGTCGAGGACGCAGTACCCGAGTTCGCCGCGCGGGTCCGGAAGATCTTCGCCGCGCACAAGCACAAGACGATCGCCACGCTGCGGGCCGACGGCGGGCCCCGCATCTCGGGCATCGAGGCGGAGTTCGCCGACGGCGAGCTGACCTTCGGCTCGATGCCCGGCGCGCGCAAGGGTGCCGACCTGCACCGGGACCCTCGGTTCGCACTCCACAGCCCCTCGGTGGACCCGCCGGAGGGCAACCCGGCCGGTTGGGCGGGTGACGCGAAGATCGCGGGCCGGGCGGTTCCGGCCGGCACCGTCGGCGGCGACGCCGACGGCGAGCAGTTCCGCGCCGACATCACCGAGGTCGTCGTCACCGGGCTGAATCCCGAGGCCACGAAGCTGGTGATCGAGAGCTGGACGCCCGGCCGGGGGTTGCGGCGGGTGGAGCGGGAATAGCGGGAGCAGTCGGAGCCGCGCTGCTCCCGGTGCCGCGCTGCCTCCGGTGGCGCCGGGCCTCCGGTGGTGCCGCTGCTTCTGGTGGCGCCGGGGCCTCCGGTGGCGCCGCGCATCGTGCGGGGCCGCCTCTCACGCGTCAAGGGCGCCTTCGGCGGGCGCGAGCGCTTCGCACCCCTTGACCCGTGAGCCCCTGCGGCCCCTCCCAGGCATCACTTGGGCAGGCCGGGGCCTGGCCTCTTGGCGCGCGCCGCCTGCGGCCGGTTTCTGGCATGATCACGGGTTCGGCGCGTTCCCGGGCGAAATCGACCCGGGAATGCGCCAAACCTCTGATCATGGGCCAAATTGGTGGCCCAGGGTCGTCGATCAAGGGCAAATGGTCGCTAGATGATCCGCGGCGCCACCAGGAGGCCGGTGCAGGAGGAGGGCCGCTGTCGATTCCGCGTGTCCCCGTTCGTCGTCATGCTGGTGGCCACCCGGGCCACCGCGGGACACGACGAGGAGCCGGACGTGAAATACATGCTGTTGATCTACGGGGCGCCGGAGGTGCAGCCGCAGACACCCGAGGCCATCGACAAGGTGATGGACGAGTACTGGGCCTACGAGAAGGCCGTGGCCGACGCCGGCGTGCGCATCGCGAGCGACGCGCTGCAGGGGGTCGAGACGGCCACGACCGTCGAGGTCCGCGACGACGGGGAACGGGTGGTGACCGACGGGCCGTTCGCCGAGACGCGCGAGATCCTGGGCGGTTACTACCTGCTCGACGTCCCCGATCTCGACGCGGCGCTCGACTGGGCGGCCCGCTGCCCCGGTGCGCACCACGGGAGCCGGGTCGAGGTGCGGCCGGTCATGGAGTTCGAGGAGCCGTGAACGGGGTGGCCGGCTCCGTGGAGTCCGTCTTCCGGGAGGAACGGGGCCGGCTGCTCGCCGCGCTGGTGCACCGGTTCGGCGACCTCGACCTGGCGGAGGAGGTCGCCTCCGAGGCGGTGGCCGCGGCGCTGGAGCGGTGGCCGGTGGACGGGGTGCCCGCCCGGCCGGGCGCGTGGCTGCTCACGACCGCGCGGCGCAAGGCGGTGGACCGGCTGCGGCGTGACCGGGCCTACGCGGCGCGGCTCGCGGTGCTGCAGGCGGAGGCCGATCGGGACGGACCGGCCGCGCCGCCCGCCGAGGACGGGGACGTGCCCGACGAGCGCCTGCGCCTGTTCTTCACCTGCTGCCACCCCGCCCTCCCGCTCGACGCGCAGGTGGCGCTCACCCTGCGTTGCCTGGGCGGGTTGTCGACGCCGGAGGTGGCGCGGGCGTTCCTGGTGCCGCCGGCCACGATGGCGCAGCGCATCGTGCGGGCCAAACGCAAGATCAAGGCGGCGCGGATCCCGTTCCGGGTGCCGGAGGCGGACGAGTTGCCCGCGCGGTTGCCCGGCGTGCTCCGCGTCCTCTACGCGATCTTCACCGAGGGGTACGCGGCGAGCGCCGGCCCGGAACTGGTGCGCGGCGACCTCGCCGACGAGGCGATCCGGCTGGCGCGGATCCTGCGCCGGCTGCTCCCGCTGGAGCGGGAGGTGACGGGGCTGCTGGCGTTGCTGCTGCTCGTCGACGCCCGCCGCGACGCGCGCACGGGCCCGGACGGGCAGCTCGTGCTGCTCGCCGACCAGGACCGTTCGCGGTGGGACCGCGGGTCGATCGAGGAGGGCCGGGCGCTCGTGGTGGCGGCGTTGCGCGGCGGCCCGCCCGGTCCGTACGCGCTGCAGGCGGCGATCGCCGCGGTCCACGACGAGGCCGCCGACGTCGCCACCACCGACTGGCCGCAGGTGGTGGCGCTCTACGACGTGCTCACCGACGTCGCCCCGTCCCCGGTGGTGGCGCTCAACCGGGCTGTCGCCGTCGCCATGCGCGACGGTCCCGCGGCCGGGCTCGCGCTGCTGGACGGGCTCGCGGGCGAGGAGCGGCTGCGCGGCTACCACCTCCTGCCTGCTGTCCGTGCCGACCTGCTGCGCAGGCTCGGCCGGTGCGGGGAGGCGGCCGCTGCCTACGAGGAGGCGCTGGCGGCGGTGGGCAACGACGCGGAACGAGAGTATCTGGCGCGCCGGCTCGAGGAGGTGCGCGCCGCGGTCAGGTCGTGCGGCGGGCCACCAGCTCCCGCAGCCTCGCCATCGCCCGGTGCTGGGTGACACGCACGGCCCCGGAGGTCGACCCGACGGCCGCGGCCGTCTCCACGGCCGTCATCCCGAGGGCCACGCGCAGCACCAGGATCTCCCGGTGGTGCTCGGGGAGCTGGTCGAGCAGGTTCCGCAGCTCGGCGAGCAGGCCGCCGCGCATCGCGGACTGCTCGGGGCCGTGGTCCAGGTCCGGCGCGTCCGGCACGACGTCCGTGGGCACCGACCGGTCGCGGCCGGCCGCCCGGTAGGCGTCCACCACCTTGTTGCTCGCGATGCCGTACACGAACGACATCACGCGCTTGTCGGGCTGCCAGCGCCGCAGGGCGCCGACCACGGCCATCAGGGTGTCCTGGGCGATGTCCTCCGCGGACTGCGTGCCGAGCGTCCCGAGCCCGATCCGCGCGCGGCAGTACTGCACGACCATCGGCCGGATCCGGCCGAGCAGCCCTTCGAGCGCCCCCTGGTCACCGGCGGCGGCGAGCGTGGCGAGGCGGTTCAGCTCGGCATCCCGAGCGGCCGACCGGGCCCGGTCGGCCCGCTCGGCTTCGTCGGCACCGATCACCTCGTCCCCGGTGGCTGACACCGGCGCCCCTCCTGCCCCCTCGCGGAAGGCCCGGTCGGCGGGCGCGGTGTGCCGCCCGCGCCCGGTCTCGTCCGAATGACCTCCGACCGGTCGACCCGCCCCTCGTCCCGGTTACTCTCCGACGGCGAACAGTAGTCCGTACGCGCCCTCCCGCGCTGCCGTTCGGCGGCCGTACACGGCGGCCGGTGCGGATCGGGCGCATTCGCCCGTGTTACACGGCGCCTCCGCGCCGCTCGGCGCTGCGCGGGTACCCGATCGGTGGAGCAGGTGCCGGTCGCCCCACCGATCCGCCCGCCGGCGACGGCCAGTGCGACGATGGCGCCATGCGCTACGTCGAGCACGTCGCCGACCTGGTCGGGAACACCCCGCTCGTGCGGCTCGGCCCGGTGGCCGACGGCATCGCGGCCACGGTGCTGGCGAAGGTCGAGTACTTCAACCCCGGCGGCAGCGTCAAGGACCGCATCGCGCTGCGGATGATCGAGGCGGCCGAGGCGTCCGGGGAGCTGAAGCCGGGCGGCACCATCGTGGAGCCGACCTCCGGCAACACCGGTGTCGGGCTGGCGATGGTGGCCCAGCGCAAGGGCTACAAGTGCGTCTTCGTGTGCCCGGACAAGGTGAGCGAGGACAAGCGCAACGTGCTGCGCGCGTACGGCGCCGAGGTCGTCGTGTGCCCGACGGCGGTGGAGCCGGACCACCCGGACTCCTACTACCAGGTCTCCGACCGCCTGGTCGGCGAGATCGACGGCGCGTGGAAGCCCAACCAGTACGCCAACACCGAGAACCCGGAGTCGCACTACCGGGCGACCGGCCCGGAGCTGTGGGAGCAGACCGAGGGGCGCATCACGCACTTCGTGGCCGGCATCGGGACGGGCGGCACGATCAGCGGCACCGGCCGGTACCTCAAGGAGGTGTCGGGCGGGCGCGTGCAGGTGATCGGTGCCGACCCGGAGGGGTCGGTGTACAGCGGTGGTGGGGGGCGGCCCTACCTCGTGGAGGGCGTCGGCGAGGACTTCTGGCCCACCACGTACGACAAGGGGATCTGCGACCGGATCGTCGCCGTGTCCGACGCCGACTCGTTCGACATGACCCGCCGCCTGGCCCGCGAGGAGGCGCTGCTGGTGGGCGGTTCGTGCGGGATGGCCACGGTCGCGGCGCTGCGGGTGGCCCGCGAGCTGCCCGCCGACGCCGTGGTGGTCGTACTGCTCCCCGACGGGGGCCGTGGCTACCTGGGCAAGGTCTTCAACGACAAGTGGATGGCAAGCTACGGCTTCCTGCCGCCCACCGAGGGGGCCACTGTCGGCGACGTGCTGCGCCGCAAGGACGGCACGATCCCCGCCCTCGTGCACGTCCACCCGAACGAGACGGTGGCCGACGCCGTGCAGTACCTGCGTGAGTTCCACGTGTCGCAGATGCCGGTGGTGCGGGCTGAGCCGCCGGTGATGGCCGCCGAGGTGGCGGGCGCCGTGGTGGAGCGCGACCTGCTCGACGCGCTGTTCACCGGGCGGGCGCAGCTCTCGGACCGGCTGGAGCACCACATGTCCCCGCCGCTCCCGACGATCGGGGCGGGCGAGCCGCTGGACACCGCGATGACCGCGTTCGCCTCGGCGGACGCGGCGCTGGTGCTGGTGGACGGCAAGCCTGCAGGCGTGGTGACCCGGTCCGACGTCCTGGCCTTCCTGGGCAGTTGACCCGTTCGGGTCGGCTGCCGGCCCGCGCGTAGCGTGGTCGCATGCGCGGCTTCTCGACCAACGCGATCCACGCCGGCCAGGACCCGGACCCCACCACGGGGGCGGTGATCCCGCCGATCCACGCGTCGTCCACGTTCGCGCAGGACGGGGTGGGCGGCCTGCGTTCCGGCTACGAGTACTCGCGCAGCGCCAACCCCACCCGCACCGCCCTGCAGGAGTGCCTCGCGGCGCTGGAGGGCGGCCGCCACGCGGTGGCGTTCGGCTCCGGCATGGGCGCCTCCGATGTGCTGCTGCGGGTACTGGCGAAGCCCGGTGACCACCTCGTCATCCCGCACGACGCGTACGGCGGCACGTTCCGCCTGGTCGACAAGGTGCTGGCGCAGTGGGGCGTGGAGTACACGCCCGTCGACCTGGGTGACGTCGACGCGCTGCGTGCGGCGCTGCGGCCCACCACGCGCGTCGTGTGGTGCGAGACGCCCACCAACCCGCTGCTGGGGATCGCCGACATCGCCGCGGTCGCCGACGTCACGCGCACGGCGGGCGCGCGCCTCGTCGTGGACAACACGTTCGCCTCGCCCTACCTGCAGCAGCCGCTCGCCCTCGGGGCCGACGTGGTGCTGCACTCCACCACCAAGTACGTCGGCGGGCACTCCGACGTGGTGGGTGGCGCCCTCGTCACCAGCGACGACGAGATCGCCGATGCCCTCCGGTTCACGCAGAACGCGGTCGGCTCCGTGCCCGGTCCGTTCGACGCGTGGCTCACGCTGCGCGGGGTGAAGACCCTCGCCGTGCGGATGGAGCGCCACAGCGACAACGCCGAGCGGGTGGCGGAGCTGCTGGCCGCCCACCCGGCCGTCACCCGGGTGTACTACCCCGGCCGCGCCGAGCACCCCGGCCACGAGGTGGCCGCCAAGCAGATGCGCCGCTTCGGCGGGATGGTGTCGTTCACGGTGGCAGGCGGGCGCGAGGCGGCGCTGCGCGTGTGCGCCGCCACCGAGATCTTCACGCTCGCGGAGTCGCTCGGCGGCGTCGAGTCGCTGATCGAGCACCCCGGCGCCATGACACACGCCTCGGTGGCCGGGTCCGCGCTCGAGGTGCCGGACGACCTCGTGCGCCTCTCGGTGGGCATCGAGGACGTCGAGGACCTCGTGGAGGACCTGCGCCAGGCCCTGGACGCGGCGGCGGGCTGAGCTCAGCCCTTGGCGGGGGCGGGCTCGGCCGCGGGCAGCGGGGTGACCGGGGCTGGCTCGGGCACCACGAGGTCGCCCGGGGCGATGCACCCGCCCACGAGTTGGTAGGCGCCGCCCACCAGCTCGTAGCGCCCCGGGTCGTCGCACCCGGCGCTCTTGACCGTGACCACCGCGATCGCGGTGAGCACCGCGGCCACGAGCAGCGGAGCGATCGCCCGCAGCCGTGTCATCCCGACCTCCCGGAGAGCGGTGGCCCCCGCGACGCACCGCTGTCTTCCACGCCGAGGTTACCGGGCCGCTCGCCCCGGTGCTGCGACGGTGGTGGTGAAGGCCGGTGCGAGGATGCCCGCATGCCGGCCCCTGATACCGCCGTTCCGCCCGTCGCGCTGGACGACGTCCGCGCGGCGCGCGAGCTGCTCGCCGGGGTGGTCTCGACCACGCCGATGGCCGGGTCCCGGGCCCTGAGCGAGCTGTGCGGCGGGCCGGTCTGGCTCAAGTGCGAGAACCTGCAGCGCACCGGCTCGTTCAAGATCAGGGGCGCGTACACGAGGATCGCCCGGTTGGACGACGCCGAACGGGCCCGTGGGGTGGTGGCCGCGAGCGCGGGCAACCACGCGCAAGGCGTGGCGCTCGCAGCGCAGATGCTGGGCATCCGAGCCACCGTCTTCATGCCCGAACGGGCCGCGATCCCGAAGGTCGGCGCCACCCGCGGCTACGGCGCGGAGGTCCACCTGGTCGGCGAGACGATCGAGGGCAGCATCGCGGCCGCCACCGAGTTCGCCGAGCGCACGGGTGCGGTGTTCGTCCACCCGTTCGACCACCCCGACGTGATCGCGGGCCAGGGCACCGTGGGTCTGGAGGTGCTGGAGCAGGTGCCCGACGTGCGCACCGTGCTCGTCTGCACCGGTGGTGGCGGGTTGCTCGGCGGGATCGCCGCGGCCGTCAAGGGGCAGCGGCCGGACGTCGCGGTGGTGGGCGTGCAGGCCGAGGGCGCCGCCGCGTGGCCGCCCTCGCTCGCCGCCGGTGGCCCGCGTGCGCTCGAGACCATGCGCACGGTGGCCGACGGCATCGCGGTCGGCCGTCCGGGAGACGTGACGTTCCCGCAGGTCGCGGCCCTGGTCGACGAGATCGTGACCGTGTCCGAGGAGGCGATATCCCGCGCCCTGCTGCACTGCCTCGAACGGGCCAAGCTGCTGGTGGAGCCGGCGGGTGCGGCGGCGGTGGCGGCGCTGATGGAGGAACCAGGCCGGTTCGCCACGCCCGCGGTGGCCGTGCTCTCCGGCGGGAACATCGACCCGCTCGTGCTGCTGCACGTCATCGAGCACGGCATGGCGTCCGCCGCCCGCTACCTGTCGTTGCGGGTGCGGGTGCGCGACCGGCCCGGCGCGCTCGCCGAGCTGCTCGCCCTCGTCGGTTCCCTCGGCGCCAACGTCCTCGACGTCTCGCACTCCCGGGTGTCCGGCACCCCGTTGGGCGAGGTGCAGATCGCCCTCTCGATGGAGACCCGCGGACCCGAGCACTGCGCCGAGGTGGTGGACGCCCTGCGCGCGGCCGGGCACTCCGTGCTAGACGTGGCCCGACCGGAGGGGTGAAACGACCGGCCCGCGCGGGGGAGCGCACTCCCCGCACGGGCCGGCGGTGGGTCGATCAGGCGCGGAACGGCTCCGCGGACACGAGCGTGACGGCCATGCTGCCGCCGTCGGGCAGCTGGTACTCGCGCGTGTCGCCCGGGTGCGCGCCCAGGAGCGCCCCGCCGAGCGGGCTGTTGGGCGACACGACCTCCAGGTCGGCGCGGCTGCCCTCCTCGCGGGAGCCGAGCAGCACCGTCTCGGTCTCGTCGTCGCCGTCGTAGCGGATCTTCAGCACCATGCCGGGAGCCGCGGTGTCGGAATCGGTGGGCGTCTCGCCGACCTTGGCCGTGCGCAGGAGCTCCTGCAGCTGGCGGATGCGCGCCTCCTGCTGGCCCTGCTCCTCGCGCGCGGCGTGGTAGCCGCCGTTCTCCTTGAGGTCGCCCTCCTCGCGGCGGGCGTTGATCTCGGCAGCGATGACGGGGCGGTTCGCGATCAGCTCGTCGAGTTCCTGCTTGAGCCGGTCGTAGGCATCCTGGGTCAGCCAGGTCGCCTGGGTGTCCGTCACGGTCATCACTCCTCCAGCCTGTCCAGGGTCCATGTGACTCACGGACCACTTCGCCCGCGGCCACGACCGCCCTGTGAGGGCGGCCCGGTTCGAGGGCGGCAAAGCCCCGAGTAAGGAAAAACACGACCCGCCTGCGGGCCGTGTGGTGTCCACCGTAACACGGAGCGTGCCGCTCGTCGCAGCCTTTCGACAAACGGTCGGGTGTCCGCAGAAGTTCCCGACATCGACATCGGTGCTGGTCAAGCGGATGAACGTGCATCTGCGCGCGCATCCGGTTGGGCTGTTCGGCGGGCGAACGACCGCTCATCTTAGCCGTCCGGGGGAGGGCGCGCGAGCACTGCGACGGCCGGGTACGCGAAGCCCGTCGGAGGGAACGTACGGGCGCCGGATCGCGTTGCAGGAACCGTCGGGGATGTCTGGGACCATCGACACCCCGATCAGAATTCGTTCGGCCCCCGTGGGCCCGAGTGGGAAGGAACGCGGCCGTTCCGATGTCCTCGATCCATCCGAACAGTGCCGGTCCGCTGCGGCTCATCACGGTGCACGCGCACCCCGACGACGAGTCCAGCAAGGGCGCGGCCACCACGGCCCGCTACGTGGCCGAGGGCCACGAGGTCATGGTCGTCACGTGCACCGGGGGCGAGGCGGGCAGCATCCTCAACCCCGCGATGGACCGCCCCGAGGTCCTCGAGAACATGGCCGAGATCCGGCGGGGCGAGATGGCACGGGCTGCCGAGATCCTCGGTGTGCAGCACCGGTGGCTCGGCTTCGTCGACTCCGGTCTCCCGGAGGGCGACCCCAAGCCGGCGCTGCCCGAGGGGTGCTTCGCGCTGCAGCCGCTCGACGTCGCCACCGAGCGCCTGGTGCGGATCGTGCGCGAGTTCCGGCCGCACGTGGTCGTCACCTACGACGAGAACGGCGGCTACCCCCACCCCGACCACATCCGCTGCCACGAGATCTCGGTGGCGGCCTTCGACGCCGCGGGCGACCCCGACCGCTTCCCGGAGTCGGGCGAGCCCTGGCAGCCGCTCAAGCTGTACTACTCCCACGGCTTCTCGAAGAAGCGCATGGAGATGTTCCACGAGGCGCTCGAGTCGCGCGGGATGCAGTCGCCCTACGACGAGTGGCTCAAGAACTGGCCCGCCGACCGGCCCGACCCGGGCGAGCGCGTCACCACCCGCGTGGAGTGCGCCGACTGGTTCGAGACCCGCGACAAGGCGCTGCTCGCCCACGAGACCCAGATCGACCCGGGCAGCCGGTGGTTCTCCGTGCCGCTGGAGATCCAGCGCGACATCTGGCCCACCGAGGACTACGAGCTCGTCCGCAGCCTCGTCGACTCCCCGGTCCCCGAGGACGACCTGTTCGCCGGCATCCGGGCGCCAGTAGCGGTGCGCCCGGCCGTCTGACGGGCGCGTACCGTTCGTCCGATGAGTCCGCTGCTGGTCCACGCCGTACCTGCCGGCACGGCGCAGGTCGCCGTGCCCGTGCAGAACCCCGCCCCGCCTGCCGGGGAGGGTGAGGAGTTCGGCAAGGCATCGCCGATCGCGCTGGTGGTCATCCTCGTGCTGGCCCTGGCCACGATCCTGCTGATCCGGGGGATGAGCAAGCGCATC
The DNA here is from genome assembly GCF_042657305.1 of Pseudonocardia zijingensis. Lineage (NCBI taxonomy): Bacteria > Bacillati > Actinomycetota > Actinomycetes > Pseudonocardiales > Pseudonocardiaceae > Pseudonocardia > Pseudonocardia zijingensis. The sequence goes on from NZ_JBHSKO010000005.1 coordinate 338,172, forward strand.
CGCCGGCTGCCCGCGAGCTTCGAGCAGGCCGAGCCGGAGCAGGAGCCCGGCACGCAGAAGGCCGACGGCAAAACGGCGGACGGCGGCACCGCCTGAGAGGCTGGTGCCATGCCGAACCGCCTGGCCTCGGCCACCAGCCCGTACCTGCTCCAGCACGCCGGCAACCCCATCGACTGGTGGGAGTGGTCCGACGAGGCGTTCGCGGAGGCCGCGCGCCGCGATGTGCCGGTGCTGCTGTCCGTCGGGTACGCGGCCTGCCACTGGTGCCACGTGATGGCGCACGAGTCGTTCGAGGACCCGGCCACCGCCGAGCAGGTCAACGCCGACTTCGTGGCCATCAAGGTGGACCGGGAGGAACGCCCGGACATCGACGCGGTCTACATGGCCGCCACGCAGGCCATGACCGGCCAGGGTGGCTGGCCGATGACGTGCTTCCTCACCCCGGCGGGGGAGCCGTTCCACTGCGGCACCTACTACCCGCCCACGCCGCGGGGCGGGATGCCCGGCTTCCGCCAGCTCCTCGACGCCGTCACCACCGCGTGGCGGGAGGACGGCGTGCGGGTGCGCGGGGCGGCGGGCGAGATCGCGGCGCGCCTGGCCGACAGCGCCGCGGCCGTGCTTCCGGAGGCGGCGATCGACCCCGACCTGCTGGACCGCGCCGCGTCGGCTCTCGAGGCGCAGTTCGACCCGCGGACGGGCGGGTTCGGCGGCGCCCCCAAGTTCCCGCCGTCGATGGTGCTCGAGTTCCTCCTGCGCAGGCACGAGCGCAGCGGCGCGGCCGAGCTGCCCGCCGCGGTGGCGGTGACGTGCGAGCGGATGGCCCGCGGCGGGATGTACGACCAGCTCGCAGGCGGGTTCGCCCGCTACAGCGTGGATGCCGGGTGGGTCGTGCCGCACTTCGAGAAGATGCTCTACGACAACGCGCTGCTGCTGCGGGTCTACGCGCACCTGGCGCGGCTCACGGCCGACCCGCTGCCGCGCCGGATCGCCGAGGAGACCGCGGCCTTCCTGCTGCGCGACCTGCGCACCGCGGAGGGCGGCTTCGCCTCCGCCCTCGACGCCGACACCGAGGGCGTCGAGGGCCTCACCTACGCGTGGACGCCCCAGCAGCTGCGTGACGTGCTCGGCCCCGATGACGGCGCGTGGGCCGCCGAGCTGCTGACGGTCACGGAGGCCGGCACCTTCGAGCACGGCTCGTCCACCCTGCAGCTGCTCCGCGACCCCGACGACCCCGACCGTTGGGAACGCGTGCGCGCCGCCCTGCTCGCCGCCCGCGCGCTGCGGCCGCAGCCCGCTCGCGACGACAAGGTCGTGACGTCGTGGAACGGCATGGCGGTGCTCGCCCTCGCCGAGGCCGGGGCCGCGCTGGGCAGGCCAGAGTGGGTCACCGCCGCCGCGGAGGCCGCCGACCTGCTGCTGCGGCTGCACGTGGTGGACGGGCGCCTGCGGCGCTCGTCGCGCGGCGGCAGGGTCGGCGCGGCGGCGGGCGTGCTGGAGGACCACGGCTGCCTCGCCGAGGGGCTGCTCGCGCTGCACCAGGCCACCGGCGAGGCCCGGTGGCTGGGTGCCGCCACGGACCTGCTCGACACCGCGCTCGCGCACTTCGCCGACCCCCACCAGCCGGGCTCGTTCTTCGACACCGCGGACGACGCGGAGGCGCTCCTGCACCGGCCCCGCGACGTCACGGACAACGCGTCCCCGTGTGGGGCGTCGGCACTCGCGTCGGCGCTGCTCGCCGCGTCGGTGCTGGTGGCGGAGCCGGACCGGTACCGGGTGGCGGCCGAGGCGGCGCTGCGGTCCGCCGGGTTCCTCGCGGAGAAGCACCCGCGCTTCGCGGGCCACTGGCTCACGGCGGCCGAGGCGCTGGTGCGCGGCCCGCTGCAGGTTGCGGTGGCCGGGCCGGATGGTGACCCGCGCCGGGACGCGCTGCTCGCCCACGCACGGCGGCGGGCCGCGGGCGGCACCGTGGTGGTGCCCGGCCCACCCGACGCGCCGGGCGTGCCCCTCCTGGCCGACCGGCCCCTCGTCGACGGCGCGCCTGCCGCCTACGTCTGCCGCGGCTTCGTCTGCGACCGCCCGGCCACCACGGAGGAGGAGCTCACGGCGAGCCTCCTCCTGCGCCCCTGAGCCGGGCTGCCGGCCTGTTCACCCCCGGAGAACGTCCCGCCACACCCGTGTTTGCGGTGTAATCTCGTAAGCATCGTTCACGGGAGGTGTGTGATGAGCGGACGGATCCATCGCGGGTGGCCCGGTGGGCGAGGGCGCGGTCCGGGCCGGGGCGGCTGGCAGCAGGCCGACCTCCCCGGAGCCGAGGACGCGGCGGCCTGGCTGCAGGGCCGGCTGCCCGACGGGTGGTTCACCGGCCCGGCGGACGTCACGGTCGACCGCGAGGAGATCCTGATCGTCGGCGAGCTGCCGCCGCTCGAGACCGAGTTCCCCGATACCGAATCGGGCCGGGCCGACCGCGCCGCGGCCGTGGCCGGGCGCATCTCGCGGTTCCGGGAGACCACGCGGGAGGAGCGCATCGAGATCGCGCGCCAGGCCGAGCACCGCTACCAGCGCAAGGTGGCATGGGGTGCGCGGATCGGCGACACCGTCGAGCTGTTCACGGTGGCCTCGGTGCCGGTGATGACGCGGCTGCGCCAGCCGGAGCGCATCGTGCTCGACACGCTCGTCGACTCCGGGGTCGCCCGGTCCCGGTCGGACGCGCTGGCCTGGGCCGTCAAGCTGGTCGGCCAGCACGCCGACGAGTGGCTGGGGGAGCTGCGGGCGGCCATGGCGCGCGTCGACGAGCTTCGGGCCAAGGGTCCCACCAGCGGCAGCAGCAGCGCCTGAACCCGTGCGTCCTAGCGGATCTTCTCGCCGTACACGCGCTCGACGTGCAGCGCGAGCAGCACCCGCTTGTCGGCCACCATCACGGAGCGGTACTCGTCCCAGTCCGGGTGCTCGCCCGCGGCCGACCGGTAGTACCGGACCAACGCCTCGACCTCCGGCCCGTGCGGGTCGGTGCCGGGGCCGATCAGCTCGGCCGTGCCGTCGGCGGTGGCCCAGGACCAGCCGTCGGCGCTGGTGACCTCGAGCGCGGCGCGCGGGTCGCGCCGGAGGTTCTTGGTCTTCGCGCGGCCCTCCACGATCGAGACGTAGATGATCCCGGCCTCCCGGTCGTAGAACGGGGTGACCGGGGAGAGCTGCGGACGGCCGTCGGCGCGGATCGTGGCGAGCACACCGATCCGGTTCTCGGCGAGCAGGGCATGCGGGTCGAAGGCGGTGGTCATGCCCGGGCCAACCGACGGCAGCGGACCCGCATTCCGCTCGGCGCTCAGAACAGGATGAGCCAGATCGCGACGTGGTGGCAGATGGCCGCGAGCACCGTGGCGGCGTGGAAGAACTCGTGGAACCCGAACGTGGCGGGCCACGGGTTCGGCCTGCGCGTGGCGTAGAAGATCGCGCCCACGGTGTAGAGGAGACCGCCGACCAGGATCAGCACCAGGGCCGCCACGCCGCCGCCCACCAGGATGGCGGGGATGACGAACACCGCCACCCAGCCGAGGGCGATGTAGACCGGCACCCCGACCCAGGCGGGCGCGTGCGGCCACACCGTTTTCAGCACCACGCCGGCCGCCGCACCCACCCAGACCACCGTGAGCACGGTGCGGGCGGTGTCCGGGTCCATCGCGAGCGCGGCGACCGGCGTGTACGTGCCCGCGATGAACAGGAAGATCATTGAGTGGTCGAGCCTGCGCATCACGGCCCGGCTGCGCGGGGTGCGCCAGGTGCGCCGGTGGTAGAGCGCGCTCACGCCGAAGAGGCCGAGGGTGGTGGCGGCGTACACCGACGTCGCGAGCGCCGCGCCGGCGCCGACCAGCGCCGCCGAAACGGCGATCATGGTGGCGCCCGCGCCGATCGACACGGTGAACGACCAGAAGTGCAACCATCCCCGCATCCGCGGCTTGAGCAGCTGCCCGCCGGCGGGAGGCGGGTTCAGTGTCTCGGCGGCCACCCGACCGAGGTTACGTCAGGTCCGGGGCTGCCCGGGTGTCGTGTGCGTGAACGCACGACCGGGTGCGCGGAGCGGCGAACCGGCCGGGCGTACGCTGTTCGGCCGTGGGCGTACGCGACCTGCTGTACTCGGTGTACGAGCGAAAGCTGAGCCGAGAGCTGGCCGGTGCGGCCGCCCGGCCCCGGCACGTGGCGGTGATGCTCGACGGCAACCGGCGCTGGGCCCGCGACGCCGGCTTCGTCGACGTCAACGACGGGCACCGGGCGGGCGCCGCGCGGATCGCCGACCTCCTCGAGTGGTGCGAGGAGGCGGGCGTCGAGGTCGTCACGCTGTGGCTGCTGTCCACCGACAACCTCAAGCGCCCGGCGGAGGAGCTCGAACCGCTCCTGAAGATCATCACCGACGTCGTCGACGAGCTGTCCGGGCCCGCCGCCCGCTGGCGGCTGCGGGTGGTGGGTGCGCTCGAGCTGCTGCCGGGCGACATGTCCGAGAAGCTCTCCGCCGCGGCGGCGCGCACCCGCGGGCGGCCGGGCCTCGAGCTCAACGTCGCGATCGGCTACGGCGGCCGGCAGGAGATCGCCGACGCGGTGCGCAAGCTGCTGCTGCAGCACGCGGAGTCGGGCACCTCGATCGAGGAGCTCGCCGAGGTGCTCGACGTCGACCACATCGCGGCGCACCTGTACACGTCCGGCCAACCCGACCCGGATCTGGTCATCCGCACTTCGGGGGAGCAGCGGCTCTCCGGATTCCTGCTCTGGCAGTCGGCGCACTCCGAGTTCTGGTTCTGCGAGGCCTACTGGCCGGAGTTCCGCCGCGTCGACTTCCTGCGGGCGCTGCGCGACTACGCCGCCCGGCACCGCCGCTTCGGTTCCTGATCCGCCCGATCCCGGCACACCAAAACGGCGCCGGACCCGGAGGTCCGGCGCCGTTCGGCGCGAAATCCTGAGATCAGTCGTCGATCTCGGCGCTGTCGCCCGACTCGGCGGCCGCCTTGCAGGAGTCGTCGATCGTGTTGTCGCCGTCGGAGTCGGCGTCCGTGTCGTTCTCGCCCAGCAGGCCGAGGCCGAGCGCACCGGTCAGGTCGGCGAGCACGGAGGTGTCGTTCAGCGGCACCTGGACACCCAGGACGTTCACCGGCACCTGGTTGTCGCAGACGTTGACCGGGACGGCGATGTTGTTGCCGGCCACGTTGATCAGGCCCTCGTTCGACCCGTCAATGCTGTTGACGTCCTCGACCTTGGTCTTGCTGCCGTGCCCGTGGTGGTCGTGGTCGTCCTTGTCGCCAGCGAAGGCGAGCGGGCTCACCGCGAGCAGACCGGCAGCGGCCGCAGCCACGACAATTCCAGCCTTCTTCAGCACAGTTCATCTCCTGTTGAGTGTCCGGAGTCGACCGGAGCCGATCCCATTCAGAGTCAGCGTTTATGACCGGGGAGCCCTCGCTGACTGAGGAAAAAGTTAGTGGGCTGCACCTGGCGAAAACAAACTGCCTACCACTATCGTGTGAGTCGGGTACTCTGCGTTTGGTTACGCCCTCTTTCGGGGGTGCTGCGCACTGGTGCCGACTGCCCGAACGCACGTGATCGCCACGATCCGTGATCCTGAATCACTCGGATGCGCGCGTATCCTTTTTGTCGGAGACGCAGCGTGTTCGCGGCTCCGTGACGCCATTCCGGCGTCGTGCGCCGCATCTTGCGGTGCGGGTTGCGCGTGTCCGGCGTCCGGCGCACGCGCAGACACCCGGTGCGGCCCCACTCCGTGCGCCGGGCGGGGTCGCCGGGCGCGGCCGAACGGGTCAGACCGCCCACAACAGGCGCGACGGGCGGTGTCTGTGGAGCGATGAGCGGTAGTCCGTTCTGTTAATTCTCGGTTCGCTGACGAAGGAGAACACTGAGTTGCTGTTGACCGCACCCGGGTGACCGCCGGTAGCGTTCAGGGCGGCGGCCCGTACCCGATGCGGACCGCTGGGGAGGCCCTGGTCGTGGTGGCACTTGCACCAGAGGGGGCCGGCACCCGGCCCTCGTGGGCGTGTTCGGCGGCGAGCTCCACGTCGTCGGCAGCGTCCGAGCCAGGGCCGACCGGCCCACCGGTGACGTGGACGCGGTGCCGTGTCCACCAGGGAGCACTCGTCGGTCGCACGCCCGGGTTCAGCGCGCTGGGACCCCGGGCACCGGTGGCGGCCGAAGCGAGCGCTAGCGAGGAGCCTCCGTGACCGACCGTCGTAATGCCCCCGCTTCGCCCACCACCCGCTGCTACGTGCTCGACACCTCGGTGCTGCTGTCGGACCCCTGGTCGCTGACCCGGTTCGACGAACACGAGGTCGTCCTGCCGCTCGTGGTGATCTCCGAACTCGAGGGCAAGCGGCACCACCCCGAACTGGGGTGGTTCGCCCGCACGGCGTTGCGCACGCTCGACGAGCTGCGCATCGAACACGGCCGCCTGGACTCACCGGTGCCGATCGGCACCGGAGGCGGAACCCTGCACGTCGAGCTCAACCACAGCGACCCGGAGGTGCTGCCCGCGGGATTCCGCACCGACTCCAACGACAGCCGGATCCTGGCGTGCGCCCTCAACCTGGCCGCCGAGCGCAAGCTCGAGGGCCGCGGTGAGGTCGTGCTGGTCAGCAAGGACATGCCGTTGCGCGTCAAGGCGGCCGCCGTCGGGTTGCAGGCCGACGAGTACCACGCCCTCGACGTGGTGCCCTCGGGGTGGACCGGGATGGCAGATCTGGAGGTCACCAGCGAGGACGTGGACGCGCTCTTCCGCGACGGCGTGATCGACCACGACGCCGCCCGCGAGCTGCCCCCCAACACCGGGCTGCGGCTCATCGGCGGCGCGTCGGCGGCGCTCGGGCGGGTCGGTGCGGACAAGCGCGTGCGGCTCGTGCGCGGCGACCGGGAGGCCTTCGGGCTGCACGGGCGCTCCGCGGAGCAGCGCGTGGCGCTCGACCTGCTCCTCGACCCCGAGGTCGGCATCGTCTCGCTCGGCGGCCGGGCCGGCACCGGCAAGTCGGCGCTCGCCCTGTGCGCGGGCCTGGAGGCGGTGATGGAGCGCCAGCAGCACCGCAAGGTCGTCGTCTTCCGGCCGCTCTACGCCGTCGGCGGGCAGGAGCTGGGCTACCTGCCGGGCAGCGAGAGCGAGAAGATGGCGCCCTGGGCGCAGGCCGTCTTCGACACCCTCGGTGCGCTGGTCAGCCAGAACGTGCTCGAGGAGGTCATCGCACGCGGGATGCTCGAGGTGCTCCCGCTCACCCACATCCGCGGCCGGTCGCTGCACGACGCGTTCGTCATCGTCGACGAGGCGCAGTCGCTGGAGCGCAACGTGCTGCTCACGGTGCTGTCGCGGCTGGGCACCGCGTCCCGGGTGGTGCTCACCCACGACGTGGCGCAGCGCGACAACCTCCGCGTGGGGCGGCACGACGGCATCGCGGCGGTGATCGAGAAGTTGAAGGGCCACCCGCTCTTCGCCCACGTGACGCTCACGCGCTCGGAGCGCAGCCCGATCGCGGCGTTGGTGACGGAGATGCTGGAGGGCCCGGCCGCCTGACGCCGGTCGTGAGTGGATACGGGTGCTCCAGCACTCGTATCCACTCACGGCTCGTCAGAGGCCGTGCGGCGTGCCCTCCGTGAAGCCGGCCGTGGTCTGCACGCCGATCACCGCGCGCTCGTGCAGCTCGTCGAGGCTCCGCGCGCCGGTGTACGTGCACGCCGAGCGGACGCCGGAGCAGATCTCGTCGAGCACGTCCTCCACCCCGGGACGGATGGGGTCGAGCAGCTGCTTCGAGCTGGAGATGCCCTCCTCGAACAGCGCCTTCCGGGCCCGGTCGAACGCGCTCTCCTCGCGGGTGCGGGCGCTCACCGCCCGCTTGGACGCCATCCCGAACGACTCCTTGTACGGGCGGCCGTTCTCGTCGCGCAGCAGGTCGCCGGGCGACTCGTAGGTGCCCGCCAGCCAGGAGCCGATCATCACGGCCGACGCGCCCGCCGCGAGCGCGAGCGCGACGTCGCGCGGGTGGCGCACACCGCCGTCGGCCCAGATCCGCACGCCGAGGTCGCGGCCCGCGGCCGCGCACTCCAGCACCGCGGAGAACTGCGGGCGCCCGACGCCGGTCATCATCCGCGTGGTGCACATCGCGCCGGGGCCCACGCCGACCTTGATGATGTCGGCGCCCGCTGCCGCGAGGTCGCGGACACCCTCCGCGGTGACGACGTTTCCCGCCGCCACCGGCACGTCCCGGTCGGCCTCGGACACGGCCTTGCGGACGGCCCGCAGCGCGTCGAGCATCTTGTCCTGGTGGCCGTGCGCGGTGTCGACCACGAGCACGTCCACGCCGGCGTCCAGCAGGGCCTTCGCCTTGACGCCGACGTCGCCGTTGATCCCCACCGCGGCCGCGGTGCGCAACCGGCCCGCGCCGTCGAGGGTGGGGCGGTAGAGCTCGGCGCGCAGCGCACCGAGCCCGGTGAGCAGGCCGGCGAGCCGGCCGTCTGCGTCCAGGCCGAGGGCCACGCGGCGGCCGCCGAGCGCCTCGAAGACCTCGCCGGGAGGCGTGTCCAGGGGGAGCGTGAGCGGGCCGGGGTCGAGCACATCGCCGAGCCGGGTGAAGCGGTCGACGCCCGTGCACGCGGCCTCGTCGACCGTGCCGACCGGGCGGCCGGCCTCGTCCACCACCACCACCGCGCCGTGGGCGCGCTTCGGCAGCAGGTTCAGCGCGTCGGCCACGGCGTCGGAGCGCGTGAGCACGAGCGGGGTGTCCCACACCGGGTGCCGGGACTTGATCCACGCGACGATCTCCGCCACCGCCTCCGGCGCGACGTCCTGGGGGAGCACGGTGAGGCCGCCGCGGCGGGCGAGCGTCTCGGCCATGCGGCGGCCGGCGACCGCGGTCATGTTCGCGGCGATCACCGGGACCGTGGCACCGGATCCGTCGGCGGTGGTGAGATCGACGTCGTACCGCGAGGCCACCGACGACCGGCCCGGGACGAGGAAGACGTCGTCGTAGGTGAGGTCGTGGTTCGGCTCTTGCCCGTCGAGGAAGCGCACGAATAGATGAGTCTACGCGCCCGCGCTCCCGTGCGGAGACCGCGGCAGCGGCCGGATCGCGCGCACCCACTCGAGGCGCAGGACCGGCAGGCACACCTGCACGAGGTGGTCGGCGACGGCAGTGGGGACGTCCCACGTGCGTGCTACCGGCCCGGAGCGGTCGAACAGCGCGGCCAGGTAGTCGTTCCACGCCCCGTAGTCGGTGGCGAGCAGCAGCCCGTCGGGAGCGTCGAACTCGACGGTGGCGTGGTCGACGGAAGGGGGATCGCCCACCAGCATGTGCGCATCCTCGACGGTGACGCCGCGGCCGCCGCCCCACGCCCACACCGGCGGCCGCCCCTGCGTGGGCACGCCCGCCCGCGCCATGGCCGCCACCATCTCCTCGTACGCCCCGCGGATCACCCCGCCCGGGCTGGGCGGCACGTGTTCCCACGAGCCCACCAGCTCGCCCGCCTCGCGCAGCACCGCCACCCGGGAGAGCGGCTGGAACGACCAGAGGAGCGTCATTCGCGCAGCAGCGCCCGCACGGCGTCGATCGTGTCGGCCTCCGCGGGCGACTTGTCGGGGCGGTAGCGCAGCACCCGGGCGAACCGAAGCGCCACGCCGCCGGGGTAGCGCGGGCTGCGCTGCACGCCGTCGAGCTCGATCTCGACCACCAGTTCCGGGCGCAGCAGCACCGCGTGATCGCGTTCTTCGCGGGCGAGGCCCGGGAACGTGGCCGTCTGCCAGGCGAGCAGCTCGTCGGTCATGCCCTTGAACGTCTTCCCCACCATGATCGGCTCGCCGCCGTCGGGGTCGCGCGCCCCGAGGTGGATGTTGGACAGCGACCCGGTGCGCCTGCCGTAGCCCCACTCGGCGCCGAGCACCACCAGGTCGAGCGTGTGGACCGGCTTGACCTTCTGCCACGCCCGGCCCCGCCTGCCCGCGGCGTACGGCGCGGAGAGCGACTTGACCATGACGCCCTCGTGGCCCGCGTCGAGCGCCCGTTCGAGCAGTTCGGCCGCCTCCTCCGGGGTGGGCCGCACCGCACCCGGCATCCGGTGGCCCGGTGCCGCCCGCTCCAGGGCGTCGAGCCGGACGTGCAGCGGCTCGTCGAGCAGGTCGGTGCCGTCGAGGTGGAGGCAGTCGAAGAAGAACGGCTGCAGAAGCAGCTCGCCCGCGGCCGCACCGAAGCGGCTCATCGTGTCCTGGAACGGCCGCGGCCTGCCGTCGTCGCGCAGCGCGAGCGTCTCGCCGCCGAGCACCACCGTGCGGCAGGGCAGGCCGCGCACCAGCTCGACCAGCTCGGGCACGCTCCCCGTGATCTCCCGCAGCGTGCGCGTCCACACCCGCACCTCGGGGCCGTCGCGGTGGACCTGGATGCGTGCCCCGTCGAGCTTGAACTCCACGCTCGCCTCCGGCGCCAGCTCGGCCAGCGCGGTGTCGAGCGTGTCGGCGGGGGAGGCGAGCATCGGCCGGACCGGCGTGCCGACCTGCAGCCGGACGGCCTCGAGCCCGGCGACGCCCGCGGTGAGCGCGAGCCGGGCCGTGGCCGGGAGCTGCCCGGACAGCATGAACGCCCGGCGCACGACCGCCGCCGGGACCTCCGCCGCCGCGGCGATGGCCTCCAGCATGACGCCCTCGAGCGCGCCCTGGCGCAGCTCGCCGGTGAGCAGCCTCTTCAGGAATGCCTGCTCGTCGGCGGTGGCGGCGCCGAACAGCTCGCCGAGCACGGCGGCCCGGCGGGCCGTGGACCCGGGACCTGTGGTGGCGGCGAGCTCGTCGAGCGTGCGCTCGACCGCGGCGACCTCCAACGTCGGCTGATCCGCCGGCGCGGCGTCGATGCCGGAGAGGGTGCGCCAGCCCGTGCCCAGCCGGTTCTGCCGCGGCTCCCCGGCCAGCCACGCGGTGGCGGGCTCGATCTCGGCATCGTCGGCACGGCGCAGCAGCGCGGCCAGGGCGGCCGTCTTCGCCGTGCGGGCGCGAGTGGCCCCGACCGCGGCGGACGTGGCGACGACGTCGGCGAGCAGCACGTCCCCATCCTGGCAGCGCGCACCGACACCGCGCGGACACAGCCGACGATCGGGGGACTCGCCCGCCGAGACGGGGGACTCACGCCGCGAGACGGGAGACTCGCTGACTTTGGGGGGCGAGTCTCCCGTCTCGGTGGCGGAAACCCCCGTTCCGGCGCCGGAGTTCGCCGGGCCGGCGGTGCAGGCGGCCGGCGCCGCCTCCTGCAGCAGGTCGGTGACGCGGACGATGCCGGTGCAGGCGCCCGCGTCGTCGAGCAGCACCACGGTTCCGGCCTGCGGGTGGCCGGCGAGCACCTGCCGGACGGCCTCCGCGGGCACGTCGTCCCACAGGATGCCGGCCGCCTTCCCGCGACCGGCGTTTCCCCTGTTCGGAGCAGCGGGCGTGGGTTATCCGGTGGACCGGCCGCCCCGGGCCATCGCCAGCACGTCGAGGGCGGCGTCGAGCTGCTCGAGGGTGAGCGTGCCGCTCTCGACGTGGCCGCGTTCGATCACGACCTCGCGGATAGTCTTGCGCTCCGCGAGGGACTGCTTCGCGATCGAGGCCGCCTCCTCGTAGCCGAGGTAGCGGTTGAGCGGGGTGACGATCGACGGGGACGACTCGGCGTACTCGCGGGTGCGCTCCACGTCGGCCTCGGCGCCGTCGACGACCTTGTCCGCGAGCACCCGGGCCGCGGAGGCGAGCAGCCGGGCCGACTCGAGGAGGTTGCGCGCCATCACCGGCATCATCACGTTGAGCTCGAGGTTGCCCTGGGTGCCTGCGAACGCGACGGTGGTGTCGTTGCCGATCACCTGGGCGGCCACCATCATCGCGGCCTCGCAGATCACCGGGTTGACCTTGCCCGGCATGATCGAGCTGCCGGGCTGCAGGTCCGGCAGGCGCAGCTCGGCGAGGCCGGTGCGCGGGCCCGATCCGAGCCAGCGGATGTCGTTGGCCACCTTGTACAGGGACACGGCCACGGTGCGCAGCGCGCCGGAGGCCTCCACGAGCCCGTCGCGCGCGCCCTGGGCCTCGATGTGGTCCTTGGCCTCGCTGAGCTGGTCGAGCCTGGTGGCGGTGCGCAGCTCCTCGACCACCCCCGCCGCGAACCCCTCGGGCGCGTTGAGTCCGGTGCCGACCGCGGTGCCGCCGATCGGGAGCTGGGCGAGGCGGGGCAGCGCGTCGCGGACGCGGTCGGCACCGTACTCCATCTGCGAGGCCCAGCCGCCCGCCTCCTGGCCGAGCGTGATCGGCACGGCGTCCATCAGGTGCGTGCGACCGGCCTTGACGACCTCGGCCCAGTCCTCCGACCGGCGCCGCAGCGCCGCGGCGAGGTGCTCGAGCGCGGGGACGACGTCGCGCAGCAACGCCTCGGTGGCGGCGAGGTGGATCGTGGTCGGGAAGACGTCGTTCGACGACTGCGAGGCGTTGACGTGGTCGTTCGGGTGCACGTCGAGCCCGGCGCGACCGGCGACCGAGGCGATCACCTCGTTGGCGTTCATGTTGGAGCTTGTGCCCGACCCGGTCTGGAACACGTCGACGGGGAAGTGGTCGTCGTGACGACCCGCGGCCACCTCGTCGGCAGCGGCGGCGATCGCGTCGGCGAGCTCGGGCGCGAGCACCCCGATCTTCTTGTTCACCCGCGCGGCGGCGCCCTTGACGAGGCCCAGCGCCCGGATCTGGGCGCGCTCCAGGCCGCGCCCGGAGATCGGGAAGTTCTCGACGGCGCGCTGGGTCTGTGCGCGCCACAGCGCGTCGACGGGCACCTGGACCTCGCCCATCGTGTCGTGCTCGATCCGGAACCGGTCGTCGGATGCCATGCGTCCAGTGTTCTCCTCGGGCCCGCCCGCACGCACCCGGAGGTGGCGGCGCCCACGCGGTACGCAGGTCTACGTATCCCCGGGACCGCTTCGACGCAGCACCATCTCCGTGTGCGGAAGCCCCGCCCCGAGCCGCGTGCGCGACCGGACCCCGAGGACCGGCAGGACGGTGACGTTCCCGCCGGACGTGCTGCCCAGCCCTGCTGCGGTCGGGCGGCGCCGCGGTGCTGGTGTCCGCTGACCGTGGGAACCGGGCCTTCCGGCCGGGTGAGCGAGGCCGTGGCGCGCTAACGCCGCCGAACCCCCGCGGCGAGGCCACCACCATGGACGGCACGACCCGCGAGCGGGAGTGGCTGGACCTCGTTGCGGAGCTGCTGGCCGCTCCGCTCACGGAGCTGCCCGAGGAGCGGATCGCCGAGCAGCTCCACACCACGTTCGGCCTGCTCGCCGTGGCCTACCACCACCGCGACCCCCAGCACGGGGTGGTGCAGCGGCTGTGGCCGCCCGACGAGCAGTTCTTCGGCCACCGCACCGAGGTCGACCACTGGGGCGTGCGCTGCACCCCGCACATGCACCCGATCCTGCGGTACTACCTCGCCACGCGCGACTGGCGGGCCATCCAGGTGGCCGACGTCCCGATGCGGTTCGCGGACGCGTCGGTGCAGGCGAGATGGCGGGAGCTGACCGTGCCCTGGGGCGCGCCGGCGCAGCTAGCTCTTCCCCTGCACGTCGGCCAGCACAGCCACCGCGCGTTCGTGATGGGCAGGCCCGACCCGTTCAGCCCCGGCGAGGTGCGCCTCGCGGAGACGTTGCTGCGCCTGGTGCGCGGGCTGGACCGCCATGTCGCCGCCACCGCGGCGCGCGTCGACGGTCCCGCTCGCGAGGTGGCCACCAGCCTCCACCTGACGCCCCGCGAGCTCGCCGTGCTCGCCGTGCTGGCCGACGGGCTCACCGCCGCCGCGATCGGCCGCAAGTTGCTGATCACCGAGCGGACGGTGCACAAGCACCTCGAACGGCTCTACACCAAGCTCGGCGTCGGAGACCGGCTGGCCGCCGTGCTGCGGGCCCAGCGCCTGGGCCTGATCGCGCCGCGGTAGGCGGGCCCCGCCCGCCCCGCCCACGAGGGCAGGAAAGCCACATTCAGGGCCGCAGCGGCCCTGAATGTGGCTTTCCTGAACTTCCGGGGCTAGGGCAGCGGCGGCGGCGTGTGCTCGACCTCGGCGAGCTGCTCCGCCGAGAGGTCGAAGTTCACCGAGGAGTACTCGCGCAGCTTCGTGAGCCGGTGGGAGCCCTCGATCATCCGCACGGTGCCCGACTTCGAGCGCATCACGATCGACTGCGTGGTGCAGCCGCCTGCCCAATAGCGCACGCCCTGCAGCAGGTCGCCGTCGGTGACGCCGGTGGCGCAGAAGAAGACGTTGTCGCCGCGGACGAGCTCGTCGGTGGTGAGCACGCGGTCGAGGTCGTGCCCGGCTGCGATGGCCTTCTCCCGCTCCTCGTCGTCGCGGGGCCACAGCCTGCCCTGGATCGCGCCGCCCATGCACTTGAGCGCGGCCGCGCTGATGATGCCCTCCGGGGTGCCGCCGATCCCGACGAGCAGGTCGATGCCGGTGTTGGCCCGGGCGGCGGAGATGGAGCCCGCGACGTCGCCGTCGGTGATGAACTGGATGCGCGCCCCGGTGCGGCGGATCTCCTTCACGAGGGACTCGTGGCGCGGCCGGTCCAGGACGCACACGGTGACGTCGCTGACGTCGAGGTGTTTGGCCTTGGCCACCCGGCGGATGTTCTCGCCGATCGGTGCCGTGATGTCGATGACGTCGGCCGCCTCCGGGCCGACGGCCAGCTTCTCCATGTAGAAGACGGCCGACGGGTCGAACATCGCGCCGCGTTCGGCCACCGCGAGCACCGCGACGGACCCGGGCATGCCCTTGGCCATCAGCGTGGTGCCGTCGATCGGGTCGACCGCCACGTCGCACTCGGGGCCCGTGCCGTCGCCGACGTGCTCGCCGTTGTACAGCATGGGCGCCTCGTCCTTCTCGCCCTCGCCGATCACCACGACGCCGCGCATCGACACGGTGCCGATCAGCTGGCGCATCGCGTCGACCGCTGCGCCGTCGCCGCCGTTCTTGTCGCCGCGCCCCACCCAGCGGCCCGCCGCCATCGCGGCCGCCTCGGTGACGCGGACGAGTTCCATCGCGAGGTTGCGGTCCGGTGCCTCGCGGCGGCTCTCGCGCGGGGCGGTGGTGCCCTCGGAAGTCGTCATCTCGCCCTCCTTACCTCCCGCGGCGGCGATGGCGCGGGGCCTGTGGACACCGATCCTCGCAGATACGACGGGGTCCGAGGTGGGGTCGATGCGCAGTGAGATCATTCGCACGACGACGGCAGCGGCTCGACCGGGGGTTCGGCCCGGGGTGCACGATGGAGCCGTGAGCACCGAACCCGGCCCACCGGCGAAGCCGCCGCGGTCCGCCCTGACCGTGCGCGACATGATCGGCGCACTCGTCGTGCTCGGCCTGGTGGTCCTCGCGGCGGGCGGGCTCTCGCGGTCCTGCACGTTCGCGCCCACCGGCCCCACGGTCGACGCCTCCCGGCTCCCGGCCGTCGACGTCCCGGCCGAGGTGGGGCGGCTCGTGCCCGACTCGACGTTCCCGCTGCGCGTGCCCGCGGTGCCGCCGCAGTGGCGTGCCAACGCGGTGGACCGCACGTCCCTGCCCGACGGCGGGCGGGCCGTGCGCATCGGCTACCTCACCGCGGAGGGTCGGTACCTGCGGTTGCAGCAGGGCGACGCGGGCGAGGAGTCGATGCTGCGCGCCGAGGCGGGCGACGCCACGCAGGGCACCGGCGTGGTCGACGTCGAGGGCTTGCAGTGGGTGTCCTACACGGGGGAGCGCGGAGAGCCGATCTGGATCACCGACGTCGACGGGGTGCGGATGCTGGTCACCGGGAGCGGGAGCGAGGCCGACTTCCGCACGCTCGCGGCGGCCGCGGTGCGCGGCGAGGTGCTCACGAGGTAGACCATCACCGGATGGCCGGTACGGGCGCCGCGTGCGCCCGCAGCGCGCGCCGCCGGACGACCACCGCCGCCACCACCGACAGCAGCGACAGCAGCGGGGTCGGGAAGCCGACGGCGGTGCCGACGGCGATGTCGATGAGCGGGGCGAGCACGGCCACCGCGAAGAGCGCGGCGGGGGCCGTCGGGAGCTTCACCGGACGCCCGGTCCGCCGGTCCCGCGCCCAGCGCGTGCGCGACCCGGGCTTCGCGACCGAGAGCCACGCCTGGAATCCGAGCGCGCCTGCCATCGCGACGGTTCCCGCGGCCAGGGTGGGGCCGGCCTCGGCGGACGAGGCGGCGGCCTCGAGCCCGCGGGAGAGCAGGAAGATCCCCGCGTAGAGCTGGACGAGCGTGATCGCGAACTTCGTGAGCACCCACAGCTGGTGCACCAGCCCCCACGCCGTGCCGAGGGCGAGCACCAGCCCGGTGGACGCCGACGTGTTGGCCAGGGGCGCCAGCAGGACGGTGTCGACGAAGTGGGCCATCTCGGTGGCGGCCGGGGCGCTGCCGGGATCGGTGGCGCCGTGGAGGAGCAGGGCGAAGAGGGCCAGCGCCAGCGCCATCCAGCCCACCGACGTCACGATGTGCAGCCACACCACCAGGTGCCGCCACGTCCGATCGTTCCCACGCACACCCACGACGGTGCCCTGCCGGGACGGCCGCGTGATCAGGAATTTCCCCGGATCCGTCCCGGGTCGCGGGTCAGGGGAGCGCGCCGCGCAGGCCGTCGAGCAGGCAGCGCAGGCCGAGCTCGAAGAGGGCGTCGAGGTCGAGGTCGTAGTCGAGCTCGGTGACGCGCCGGAAGTGCGGGAAATCCTCGCCCTCCGTGAGGGACGCGAGCGCGCCGGCCTGCGCGTCCATCCACTCGTCCGCGGTGACGCCGCTCTCCGCCTCGGCCTGCGCCTCCGCGTCGAGGTTCACCGCCATGCCCCGCACGTAGCTGAACAGCATGACGTGGACGTCGAATGAGGCGGCCGGGGTGAGCCCGCGGTCGTCGAGTGCGGCGAGCACCCACTCGGTGTGCCGCACCGCGCTCGGCAAGAGCTGGGGCCGGGTGAGCGACATCGCGGGCGCGACCCAGGGGTGGCGCCGGAACACGGCCCACTGCAGCCGGGCCGTGGCCTCCAGGGCGCCGCGCCAGTCCGACGGCGCCGGCTCGGGGAGCGGCTGCTCGGCGAACGCCCGGTCGATCATGAGCGTGACGAGGTCGTCCTTGCCGGACACGTGCTGGTAGAGCGACATCGTCGGCATGCCGAGCTCGGCGGCGATCCGCCGCATCGACAGCGTGGCGAGGCCCTCGTCGTCGGCCACCGCGATCGCGGTGCGCACGACGTCGTCCCGCACCGGGCTCGCGACGGCGCGGCGGCGGGCGGGGCGAGCGCCGCCCGGTCGCGCGGCCACCACGGTGCCGACGCCGCGGACCGCGCGCAGCACGCCCTCGTCCTGCAGGAGGGACAGGGCCCGGGTGGCGGTGGCCATCGCCACCCCCCACCGCCGTGTGAGCTCCCGTGTGGACGGGACGCGGTCGCCGGGGCCGAACTCGCCGGCCGCGATGCGCGCGCGCAGGTCGGCGGCGATTCGTGCGGATGTGGTCTCCGTCATGTTCGATCCTCCCGAGGGCGTGTGCACTAGTGCGGCGGGATCCGGCTGTCTCGGCAACACATGCTAGTGCACTAGTGCTCCCTTTCCTGAAGCCGAGCGAGCACCTAGCTAGAAGCGTACGTACGCCGTACGGTCTGCCACGTCGAAAGGGGTTGTACGGTGCACGAGAAGGACGTTCTGATCTCCGGCGCGGGGATCGCCGGTCCCGCGCTCGCCCACTGGCTGGTCCGGTACGGGTACCGGCCCACGGTGGTGGAGCGGGCCCCCGCGCCGCGCCCCGGCGGGCAGACCGTGGACCTGCGCGGAGCCGGGCGCACCGTCGTCGAACGGATGGGCCTGCTGCCTGCCGTCCGCGCGGTCGCCGTGGAGGAGCGCGGCATCGCGTACGTCGACACCCGCGGCCGGTGCCGCGCGCGGATGGCGGCCGACGCCTTCGGCGGTGAGGGGATGGTCGCGGAGATCGAGGTGATGCGGGGCGACCTCGCGCGGGTGCTCCTCGACGCCACCGCGGAGGGCGTGGAGTACCGCTACGACGACGCGGTCACCGCGATCGACCAGGACGCGGACGGCGTCACCGTGCGGTTCCGCCGCGGGCCCGCCCGCCGGTTCGAGATCGTGGTCGGGGCGGACGGGCTGCACTCCGGGGTGCGGGAGCTGGGCTTCGGGCCGGAGGGGCGGTGCGTGCGGCCGCTCGGGTGTGCCATGGCGTTCTTCACCGTGCCCGACCGCTACGGGCTCGACGGGTGGATGCGGATGTACCAGGCACCCGGCGCCACGCTCGCGCTGCGGCCGGACCGGGTGCCCGGCCGCGTGAAGGCGCTCATGGCGTTCCGCACGCCGCCGTCGGGCCTGCACCGGAGCGACCCGGCCGCTCAGCGCGCGCTGCTCACCCGCACGTTCACCGGCATCGGGTGGGTGGCCGACCAGGTGGTGGCCGACCTGCGGGAGAGCACCGACCTCGTGGTCGAGGAGCTCGGCCAGGCGCACCTGGGTTCGTGGTCGGCCGGGCGCGTCGTGCTGCTCGGCGACGCCGCGTGGTGCCCGTCCCCGATCACGGGCCTGGGCACCAGCACCGCGCTGGTGGGCGCCTACGTGCTGGCGGGCGAGCTGGCCCGGGCCGGGGGCGACCGCGACGCCGCCTTTGCCGCGTACGAGCGCGTGCTGCGGCCCTACACCGACCAGGCGCAGGAGCTGCCGCCCGGCGGGGTCGCCGGGTTCGTGCCGTCGTCACGGCTCGCGATCGCGTTCTCCACCGCGGTGCTGCGGTGGATGAACCGGTGGCCGGTGCGGAACCTGCTGGCGACGCAGTTCGGCAAGGCGGACGCGATCGAGCTGCCCGCCTACGAACCTCAGTCGGAGGCCTCGTCCAGCACCTTCTGAACGCGCTCGCGGGCACCGGCCAGCTGTTCCTCGCACCGGCGGGCCAGTGCCTCGCCGCGCTCCCACAGCGCCACGGACTCGTCGAGGCCGAGGTTGCCCGCCTCCAGGGCGCGCACCACCTCGGCGAGCTCGTCGCGGGCCTGCTCGTAGCCCAGCCCGTCGACGGCGGGGCGTTCACTCATGTCGCGCCGGCCTTCCTCTTCGCACGTGTGCCGTTCCGTTCCGCCGCGGGCTCACCGACGGTGGCGGGGACCGCGCCGTCGGCCACCCGGATCCGCAGCCGGTCCCCGGGCCCGACCTCGTCGACCGAGCGCAGCACCGGCAGCGGGTCGGCGCCACCCTCGGGCACCCGCTGCACCACCGCGTAGCCGCGCGCGAGCGTGGCGGCCGGGCCGAGGGCCGTCAGCCGGGCCCGGACGTGCTCGAAGTCGTGGGCGCGCCGTTCGAGCCCGCGTTCCACGCACGCGCGGGCCGCGTCGCGCAGCCGCTCGACGTCCACGGCGCGGGTGTCGAGGGCGCGCAGCGGGTCGGCCAGCACCGGGCGGCCGCGCAGCGCCGCGAGCAGCCGCTCCTCGCGGTCGACCCACCCGGCCAGCGCCCGCCGGGCCCGGTCGCGCAGGCCGGCGATCCGGGCGGTCTCCTCGGCGATGTCGGGCACCAGCCTGCGGCCGGCCTCGGTGGGCGTCGAGCAGCGGACGTCGGCGACGTGGTCGACCAGCGGGGTGTCGGGCTCGTGCCCGATCGCGGAGACCACCGGGGTGCGGCAGTCGGCCACCGCGCGGCACAGCGTCTCGTCGGAGAACGGCAGCAGGTCCTCGACGCTGCCGCCGCCCCGGGCCAGGACGATGACGTCCACGTCGGGGTCGCGGTCGAGCGCACCGAGCGCGTCGACGATCTGCGGCACGGCCAGCGCGCCCTGCACGGCAACGGACTCGATCCGGAAGCGGACGGCGGGCCAGCGGGTCTGCGCATTGGTGACGACGTCGTGCTCGGCGGCCGACGCGCGCCCCGTGACCAGCCCGATGCAGCTGGGGAGGAACGGCGGGCGGCGCTTGCGGGCGGCGTCGAACAGGCCCTCGGCGGCCAGCAGCCGCCGCAGCCGCTCGATGCGCGCGAGCAGTTCGCCGATACCGACGGCGCGGATGTCGTCGACGCGCAGCGAGAGGGTGCCCCGGCCGAGGAAGAACGACGGCTTGCCGTGCACCACCACGCGGTTGCCCTCCGCCACCGCGGGGCCGCCGTCGCGGACCAGGCCGATCGGCGCCGTGAGCTGCAGCGAGACGTCGGCCGCGGGGTCGCGCAGCACCAGGAACGCGGTGCCGGTGCCCGCCCGGGCCGTGACCTGCGCGAGCTGGCCCTCGACCCACACCGCGCCGAGCCGGTCGACCCACTCGGCGATCTTGCGGGCCACCGTGCGCACCGGCCAGGGCTGCTCGGGCGAGGTCGGCGCGCTCACCCCTCGGAGACCGTGGTGATCCGGTTGCTGAGCATCGTGACGTAGGGCGCGCGGTTGTCGTGGGTGGTCTCCCACTCGAGCAGCGTGCGCAGGTCGTCGAGGGTGAGGTGGCGCAGCCGCCCGCGCAGCTGCGGGATCGTGAGCTCCTGGTAGCCGGGCAGGACGTTCGGCCCCGCCGCGTCGGCCTGCACGGGCTCGGCGCGCTCCGCGGAGCGGCCCTCCGCAGCGGCCGCGGTGGTGGCCGCCGCCGTCTCCACCGCCGTGTCGGCGGGCGGTTCCGGCGTGCGGTGCGGCCTCAGCTCGGTGACCGCACGCGCCCCGTTCCCGGACACCACGTCGTCCTCGTCGTCGAACGTGGCCCACGCGGGTCGTTCCTCGACGGGCCGCAGGGCACCGAGGGCCTGGTCGCCCTTGATCGCCAGCTCGGTGACCTTCTGCTGCACGCGCATGGACGCCTGCAGGGCCTGGCTGACCGCGGTGACGGGCAGCTCGACGACGATGCGGGGCAGGTCCCTGGCCTGTTCCACGGCGGACGCGACGAGGCCGGCGGCGACGCGGACCGGCAGTGGCAGCGGACTCATGCCCCCAGTCTCCCCTGCCCGGGCGCCTCCACAAGTCAGGGGCCTCCCGCGTGCCGGATCCGGGCGGGCGGCCTGACACTCGGGGCCTGCGCGTCGTCGTACCGGTGGGACACCACGAGCGAGGGAGCGGGAACGTGACCGACCCGGGACCGAACGCGGTCATGAGCGAGCGCCGGCAGCTGATCAACCTCGGCTACCGGCTGCTGGGCTCGCTGTCGGACGCCGAGGACGTCGTGCAGGAGACCTACGCCCGCTGGTACGCGCTGTCCGACGCCGAGCGGGACGCGATCGTGTCCCCGGGCGCCTGGCTGACGAAGGTGACGGGCCGGATCTGCCTCGACCTGCTCGGCTCCGCGCGCAAGCGGCGGGAGAGCTACGTGGGGGAGTGGATCCCCGAACCGGTGCCCGACGTCGCCGACGACCCCGCGGACCGGGTGACGCTCGACGAGTCGGTGAGCATGGCGTTCCTCGTGGTCCTGGAGTCGATGACCCCGGCCGAGCGGGTGGCGTTCGTCCTGCACGACGTGTTCCGGTACCCGTTCGGCGAGGTGGCCGAGATCGTGGGCCGCACACCGGCCGCGTGCCGGCAGCTGGCCTCCTCGGCCCGGCACCGCATCAGCGCGTCCCGTGCCACGGCCGCGCCCGCGTCCCAGCAGGCCGAGGTGATCCGGGAGTTCAAGCGGGCGTGGGAGGCCAGGGACATCGCCGCCCTCGTCGGGCTGCTCGACCCCGATGCCGTGGCCGTGGCCGACGGCGGCGGCATCGCCACCGCCCAGCTGCACCCGACCGAGGGCGGCGAGCAGGTCGCGCAGGCCTGCATCGACATCGCGGGCCGGCTCCCCGGCCTCACGCTCCTCGAGCGCACGGTCAACGGGCAGCCGGGCCTCGTCGCCCGGGTCGACGAGGTCACCGTCACGGTCTACGCATTCGCGGTGGCCGACGGGCGGATCACCCGCATCTGGGCGGTCCGCAACCCCGAGAAGCTCCGGCCGTGGACCACGGGCTGAGGGAGTCGTCCGTAGGCTGGTGGCATGTCGGTTGCCACGAAGCGCGTCCTGCTGGCCGCGCCACGCGGGTATTGCGCTGGTGTCGACCGGGCCGTCGAGGCCGTCGAACAGGCGCTCGAGCAGCACGGCCCGCCGGTCTACGTGCGCAAGCAGATCGTGCACAACGTGCACGTCGTCGAGACGCTCAGCGAGCGCGGCGCGATCTTCGTGGACGAGGCGGACGAGGTGCCCGAGGGCGCGCTCGTCGTGTTCTCCGCCCACGGCGTCTCGCCCGCGGTGCGCGAGCAGGCGAAGGACCGGGGCCTGCGAACCATCGACGCCACCTGCCCGCTCGTCACCAAGGTGCACGGCGAGGCGAAGCGCTTCGCCCGCGAGGACTACGACATCCTGCTGGTGGGCCACCACGGGCACGAGGAGGTCGAGGGCACCTCCGGGGAGGCCCCCGAGCACATCCAGCTGGTGGAGACGGCAGCCGACGTCGCGAACGTCGCGGTCCGCGACCCGGAGAAGGTCGTGTGGCTCTCGCAGACCACGCTGTCGGTCGACGAGACGATGGAGACGGTGCGGGCGCTGCGCGAGCGGTTCCCCTCGCTGCAGAACCCCCCGAGCGACGACATCTGCTACGCCACCCAGAACCGGCAGGTGGCCGTCAAGGCGATGGCGCCGCACTGCGACCTGGTGCTCGTCGTCGGCTCCAAGAACTCGTCCAACTCGGTGCGGCTCGTCGAGGTGGCGCTCACCGCGGGCGCCGGGGCCGCGCACCTCATCGACTACGCCCGCGAGATCGACGACGCCTGGCTCGAGGGCGTCACCACGGTCGGGATCACGAGCGGCGCGTCGGTGCCCGAGGTGCTCGTGCGTGGGGTGATCGACCACCTCGCCGAGCGCGGCTGGGAGTCGGTGGAGGAGGTCACCACCGCCGAGGAGACCCTCAGGTTCTCGCTGCCTCGCGAGCTCCGGCCGGCTCGCGCGGCGCGTTGACCGGGCGCTGCACCAGCGCCCGCGCCACACCCACCACCAGCACCGCGCCGGTGGTCCACGCCATCACCGGGAACGCGTTCACCAGGGGTGCCCCGATCACCAGCAGCTGCTCGGCCACCCCCTGACCGGGCCGCGGCGGGCCGGAGGCGAGCACCACCACCGGCACCGCGGCGGCCACCAGCAACGGCGGCTGGACCATCGGGCCGAACAGCCCGGTGCGGCGCACCCAGACCACCGCGAGCACGCACCCGGTGAGGTGGCAGACCGTGAACACGGTGCTGAGGTTGCCGACCCACGTGAGGTCGACGAGCACGCCGATCGCGGTGAGCGCGGCTGCGAGCCCGACCGCCGCGATCGGGGGCAGGCCTAGCACGGAGGGCAGCGCCGAGCGGTCGGCCATCGGCCAGCGCCCGCCCGCGCCCCGCTCCGGGGCGGGCCGCTCGCGTGCCGCCTTCGCCGGGAGCTTGGCCGGGGGCGTCGTCTCCTTCGCCGGACGCGCGGGCGACCGGCGGGCCGCCGACCCGTCCTTCGCCGGATCGGCCCCGCTGCGCGCCGCCTTCGGGGAGCGGGCGGCCGCCGATCCCGTGCGTGCGCCGCGGCCGGACGCACCGGTGCGAGGCCGGGCGGAGCCGCGGGCGGAATCGGCGGACGGGCGACGTCGAGGACTGCGCTCACCTGCCGGTTCGGTCATCCCGTCACGGTAGCCCGCGACTCCCCGCGTCCGTCGCCGCCAGTGCGTTCACCCGGTCGATCGACGCGGTTGAGCTCGTGCAGCGCCACCAGGGACTCCGCGGCCGACGCCACCAGCTCGGGCGCCGCCACCGTCCGCGGTGCGCGCTCGACCTGCGCCGGCTCGGCGATCTCCCCGTCGGCCGCGCCGAGGTCGGTGAGCTTGCGTGCCGTGACCAGCACCCGGGCCTCCAGCGAGGACACCGTCTGGTTGTAGCTCGACACCGCGGAGTCGAGGCTGCGGCCCAGCTTGGCGACGTGGGTGCCCATCGTGGCGAGCCTGCTGTGCAGCTCCTTGCCCAGCTGGTGCACCTGCGCGGCGTTGCGGGCCAGCGCCTCCTGCCGCCAGGTGTAGGCCACGGTGCGCAGCAGGGCGATCAGCGTGGTGGGCGTGGCGATCACGACGTTGTTCGAGAAGGAGTGCTCCAGCAGCGCCGGGTCGGACTGGAGTGCCGCCTCCAGGAACGGGTCGCCCGGCACGAACAGCACCACGAACTCGGGCGAGGGCTGGAACGCCGCCCAGTAGCTCTTGGCGCTGAGCGCGTCGACGTGCTGGCGCAGCTGGCGGGCGTGGGCGGCGAGACGCTCGCGGTGGACCTCGGGGTCGCGGGACTCCACCGCCTCCAGGTACGCGGCGAACGGCACCTTCGCGTCCACCACCACCTGCTTGCCGCCCGCGAGGTGCACCACCAGGTCGGGGCGGACCCCGCCGTCCTCGCCCCGCCCGACGACCTGCGTGGAGAAGTCGCAGTGCTCGACCATCCCGGCGAGCTGCACGATCCGCTCCAGCTGCAACTCGCCCCACCGGCCGCGCACCTGAGGTGCCCGCAGCGCGTTGACCAGCTGCTTCGTCTCGTCCTGCAGCCGCTCGGAGCTCGAACGCATGGCGGTGACCTGCTCGCGCAGGCTCGCGTACGCCGACTCCCGCTCCTTCTCGACGGTGCGCAGCTGCCCCTCGACGCGCTGCAGCGCCGCGGCCACCGGGTCCACCATCTTGCTGATCGCCTGCGCGTGGGCCGCCGCGTCGCCGTCGGCCTTCGAGGCCAGCGCGGCCGTCGCCTCCTTGATCCGGCCCTCGGCCAGCGCCACGAACTGCTCGTTGTTGCGGGCCAGCGCGTCGGCTGACAACGCCTGGAACGCCTGCTTCAGCTCGGCGTCGCGCCGGGTGAGCAGTGCCTCGCGCTGCGCCCCCGCCTCGCGTTCGCTGCGCAGCGCCGCCGTGGCGGCCGCCGACTCCGCCTCGGCCTTCCGCATGCGCTCGACCACCACGTCGTGCGCGGCGGTGAGCTCGTCGAGCCGCTGCACCAGCCCGGCCCGTTCGGCACGCAGCCCGGCGGCGTCGGCCCGCAGCATCGCGGTGGCGTCGGCCGCGGCCTTCGCGGCCTCCGCCGCGGAGAGCCGGGCCCGGGACGTCAGGAGGAACCACACGGCCCCCGCGCCCAGCGCTGCGCCCACGATGATGCCGATGAGCAGCACGGATACGGTCGCGGTCTCCATCCCACCAGCCTCACGGACGGGGCCGACGATCTGTGGAAGGCACGCGGGCGCGGGGGCGGTTGATCGGCGAACGGTCGAACGGACGGTCGAGCGGGGCGGGGCCCGGGGGAAGTTCAGGAAAGCCACATTCAGGGCCGCAGCGGCCCTGAATGTGGCTTTCCTGCCCCCCTCGGGAGAGACCTACGCGCCTTGCGCCTCGTGCTCCAGGAGCGCCCGCTTGACCTCCACCCCCCAGCGGAAGCCGCCGAGGGTGCCGTCGGTCCGCAGCACGCGGTGGCAGGGGACGAACAGGGCCGCCGCGTTGCGCGCGCAGGCCGACGCCGCCGCCCGCACCGCCGCCGGACGGCCGGACTTCGCGGCGTACTCGGTGTAGGTCACCGGCGCGCCGGCCGGCACCGTGCGCAGCACCTCCCACGCGTGCTCGAGGAACGCGCCCGACCGCTGCCGCACGGGCACGTCGTCGATCGCGGAGAGGTCGCCGTCGTGGTAGCGGACGATCGCGTCGCCGACGGGGCCGAGGTCGCCCGCCACGAGCTCTGCGGGGCGCAGCGTCGGGTGGACCTGCGGCAGGAGCTCGCCGAGGTCGGCCGTCCAGCCCGAGGCCAGCACGGCCCCGTCGGCGTCGACGACCGCGGTGAAGGGGCCGATCCGCGTGTCGGTCGTGGCCCAGGTGGCGGTGCTCATGACGTCCTTCCGTTCGAGGTGGCGGCGGGCATCGCCCGCCAGAGGTGGGTGGCGGCGTAGGAGCGCCACGGCGCCCAGCCGGCGGCCCGGGCCGTCAGACCGGCGAGGTCGGACGGGAGCCCGAGCGCGGCCGCGCCGCGGCGCACGCCGAGGTCGGTGGCGAGCAGCTCGTCGGGGTCGCCGAGGAGTCGCATCGCGAGGTAGCCCGCGGTCCACGGCCCGACGCCGGGCAGCGCGCACAGCGTGGTGCGCAGCTCGGCGGGGTCGCACCCGGGGTCGAGCACGAGGGAGCCGTCGGCCACGGCCCCGGCCAGCCCGACGACGGTCGCGATCCGCCGCTGCGGCCCGGTGAGCACCTCCGCGCCCCGCTCGGCGATCGCCTCCGGGGTGGGGAAGAGCAGGTCAGGGCCGTCGCCTGCCAGGCCGGCGGGCAGCCGTTCGCCGAGCGCGGCGGCGAGCCGGCTCGCCGCGGTGCGGGCCGCGGCCACCGAGACCTGCTGGCCCAGCACCGCCCGCAGCGCGGTCTCGACACCGTCGACCGTGCCCGGCAGCCGGATCCCCGGCACCGCCGCGACAGCCGGCGCGAGGTCCGGGTCGGCGCCGAGCGCGGCGTCGACGGCCACCGGGTCGGCGTCCAGGTCGAGCAGCCTGCGCAGCCGGGCGACGGCCGGACCGAGGTCGCGCGGGTCGGCGAGCCGCAGCGTGGCCACGACGTGCCCGTTGCGCGGCGTCGGCACGAGGTCGAGAGCCACGGTGGCCGCACCGTGCGGCAGCCGCAGCGTGCGGCGGTAGGTGGTGCCCTCCACCGACTCCACGCCCTCGATCGCGCGGGCGGCGAAGAACGCGAGCAGCCCGTCGGCGTCGAACGGAGGGCGGTAGGGCAGCCGCAGCACCAGCGTGCCCGCGACCGCTGGGGCCGCGCCGCGGCGGCGCCCCGCCTCCGTCCGCAGCGTGGTGGGCGGCACCCCGTAGACCTCCCGGACCGTGTCGTTGAACTGCCGCACGCTCGCGAACCCGGCCGCGAACGCGATGTCGGCCATCCCGAGCGGTGTGGTCTCGATGAGCAGCCGCGCGGTGTG
Source organism: Pseudonocardia zijingensis (assembly GCF_042657305.1). Taxonomy (NCBI): domain Bacteria; kingdom Bacillati; phylum Actinomycetota; class Actinomycetes; order Pseudonocardiales; family Pseudonocardiaceae; genus Pseudonocardia; species Pseudonocardia zijingensis. The sequence continues at coordinate 365,066 of NZ_JBHSKO010000005.1, forward strand.
CGCCCGGTGCGCCCTGGCCAGCGCCAGCGGGCCCGCGCCGAGTTCCGCGGTGAGCACCCGGTTGAGGTGGCGCTCCGAGTAGCCGAGCCGGGCCGCGAGCCCGGGCACGCCCTCGCGCTCCACCACGCCGTCGGCGATGAGGCGCATCGCCCGCGCGGCGAGGTCGGCGCGCAGGTTCCAGTCCGGGGAACCCGGCACGGCGTCGGGCTGGCACCGGCGGCACGCGCGGTATCCGCGCTGCTGGGCGGCACCGGCTGTCGGGAGGAACTCGACGTTGTGGCGCTTCGGCGTCACCGCGGGGCACGACGGCCGGCAGTAGATCCCGGTCGTACGCACCGCCGTGATGAAGTGCCCGTCGAAGCGGGCGTCGCGCGAGGCGACGGCGCGGTAGCAACGTTCCTGGTCGAGCAGCACGCCGTCGACTCTGCCACCCGCAACGGCTTCCGACTGGCGGGAATCGGACGCTGCCCGCTGATGAGATCGCTGCGGGCGCCCGCCGCGCCACCGGCGGCCCCGCCACCGGACCGGCGGAACCGGCCCCGCAGGGACCGCGATGCCGACGCCCCCGCCCGACCCGCCGCCGAGCCGGTGGCGGCTGACCCGGGCACATCGGCCTGCCGGGCCTCGACGGCTTCGCGGTGCTGCGGTCCCTGCGGTCGGTGATCGTGCTGACCGCCCGCGACGTGTGGGGCTACGACTCGACCCCGGGTCCAACGTCGTGGACGTCTACGTGCGGTACCTGCGCCGCAAGCTCGGAGCGGAGCGGATCACGACGGTGCGGGGGATGGGCTACCGGCTCGACGACGGCCGGGGCCGACCCACCGGAAGCTCACCGGCAGATCGGTCCGCGGATGCGGCCGTCGTCGCAGGCGTCCCGGATCTCGTCGCGCAACTCGCGCCACCGGTCCTGGTCATCACCGTCGTCGTCGGAGCGCCGCTCGCGTTGCCGGGCTCGTTCCTCCTCGGCACGGGCCTGCTCCTCGATCAGCGCGGCGGCCCGGTCGCGGGCAGGGGTGAGCCCGACGGCGGCGAGCTGCTCCCCGGTGATCGAGGGCCCGGGCGTGAGCGTGGTCTCGGGTACCTGCTGCTGGTCGGAGGCCACGGCGATCTCGGGGACCGGAACGGTGTCCTCGCCGGCGTTTCCGGGCATCAGAAGTACGGCACCGCTGCTCGCGGCAATCATGATCACGGCCGAGGCCGCGAGCACGAGTCGGGGCGGGAACCGCACGACGACCACCCTTCGTTCCGGCAGCAGCTCCACTCAGACCATCGAGCCAGCTCCGGCCGCGTTATCCGGGTTCCGCGAACGGGCGAACGGGCGCGCTGAGCGGCTACCGGCCAGTCGGCGACGGCCGCGGGCGGAGAGGGGCGACGTCCCTTCCCCGCCCCGTACCCACCGTCAGGCGTCGTCCGGGGTGTTGTCGTCAGGCGTGTCGTCGGGGCTGTCGTAGGGCGAGTCGGCCGATTCGTGGGAGGGCTCGGCCGCCTGTGGTGCGCCGGGGGCGTCGGCGGCGACCGAGACCGCACCCGGACCCGTGGGACCGCGTCGCGTCGTACCCCGGGGACCGCAGCGCCTCGGACAGCCGGACGGGATCGGCGGCGGTGGCGAGCGCGGGGAGGGCCGGGTCCTGCGGCCGGCGTCACACCCCGACCCGGACAACGTGCCCGGCGAGCGACCAGAGCCCGAGCGCCACGAGGAGCGTGCTGCCGGGCAGGGCGATCCCGACGAGCGAGCCGCTCTCGACGACCAGCACCGCAGAGGCGACGACCAGCACGACCCGCACGGGCCACGCCGCGGCGGTGTGGAGCAGCGCGGTCAGCACGACGGGCTCAGCACGGCGGGACGGGGTGGGGGGTCACGAGGGCCACGCTTCCGGCAGGGAGGTCGGAAGACGATCGGGCTGGGACCCGGATCGACCCGGGGGTCAGCCCTACGGCGGGGTGGCTTGGACCCCCCGTCGGCTCGCGCGCGCCGCGAGCCTGGCCCCCACCGGCCCGATGATCACGAAGTGGGCGCATTCCCGGGTCGATTTCGCCCGTTATCGCGCCAAACCTGTGATCACGCCCGGGCGCCGGTGCGGAACGGCACCACAGGCGAAGGAGGGGCCGCCAGCGGGACGGTCGCCGGGGAACGGGCGTGCCCCCGCGTCGGGACGGCCGTCGGAGCAACCAGGTCTTCCGGCAGTGGTGCCAACTGGCCACGCGACGACTGGGCGCTCGGCGCCGGGAACGGAGGCTCGCCCGCGACACACGGGCGGCCTCGGCTGCCACCGGAGCGGGCCGGCCAGGGCTGCCCGACGGGGCGCGGGGGCTCCCCGGGGAGCGGCAGCGAGCCCTGCCCCGGCAAGGCCATGATCGTCAGTCGGGCGCGTTTCCCGACCCGTGACGGCGGGATTCGTACCGAAACAATGATCATGCCTCCGGCGAGAGGCCGGGGCTCGAGTAGTTCTGGGTGCACGCCACGACTTCGCTCGCCTGGCTGCGCTGACCGTCACCGAGAAGGCGGTGGGCAAGCACATCAGCAGCATCTTCGGCAAGCTCGCGCCGGCGCCGTCCGACGACGAAAACCGCCGCGCCCGCGCCGTGCTCGCGTACCTGCAGGCCGTGAGCTGACCGCGACTACCCTGGATTCTCGTGTCACTCACCCTCGGCATCGTCGGCCTGCCCAACGTGGGCAAGTCGACGCTGTTCAACGCCCTCACCCGCAACGACGTGCTCGCCGCGAACTACCCGTTCGCCACGATCGAGCCGAACGTCGGGGTGGTGCCGCTGCCCGACGCGCGCCTCGACGTGCTGGCGAAGATGTTCTCGTCGGCCAGGACCGTGCCGGCCACGGTGTCCTTCGTCGACATCGCCGGCATCGTCAAGGGCGCCTCGGAGGGTGCGGGGCTGGGCAACAAGTTCCTCGCGAACATCCGCGAGTCGGACGCGATCTGCCAGGTCGTGCGCGTGTTCGACGACCCGGACGTCGTGCACGTCGACGGTCGCATCGACGCCGCGGGCGACATCGAGACGATCTCCACCGAGCTGATCCTCGCCGACCTGCAGACGCTGGAGAAGGCCGTGCCGCGCCTGCAGAAGGAGGCGCGCACCCACAAGGACCGCCGCCCGGCGCTGGAGGCGGCCGAGCGCGCCGTCGAAGTGCTGAACGGGGGCACCACCCTCTTCGCGGCCGGCGTCGACCGCGAGCCGTTGCGCGAGCTGTCGCTGCTCACCACGAAGCCGTTCCTCTACGTCTTCAACGCCGACGAGGCGGTGCTCTCCGACGAGGGCCGCCGCAAGGAGCTCGAGGCACTGGTCGCCCCGGCCGACGCGGTGTTCCTCGACGCCAAGGTCGAGGCGGAGCTGCTGGAGCTGGACGAGGAGTCGGCCCGCGAGCTGCTGGAGTCGATCGGCCAGGAGGAGCCGGGGCTGTACTCGCTTGCGCGCGCCGGCTTCCACACGCTGGGCCTGCAGACCTACCTCACCGCGGGCCCGAAGGAGGCGCGCGCCTGGACGATCAAGAAGGGCGCCACCGCGCCCCAGGCGGCCGGCGTGATCCACACCGACTTCGAGCGCGGCTTCATCAAGGCCGAGATCGTGTCCTACGACGACCTCGTCGAGGCCGGGTCGATGGCCGCCGCCAAGGCCGCGGGCAAGGTGCGGATGGAGGGCAAGGACTACGTCATGGCCGACGGCGACGTGGTGGAGTTCCGCTTCAACGTCTGATCGGCCCCTGTTCTCGCCGGCCAGCAGGCCGCTGAGGGTCGAGCAGCTGGCCCACCGATCTCGATCGCGGACGGCGAACGGACGGGCCGGGTGGCGAAGATCGGCACGGCCTCGGGATGTGTCAGCAGCGTGGCCCGCAGACGGTCCGCATAGTCCCGCATCAGCCGGCCACTCCCCGGTGGGCACACGTCCTACCTGGAAGCTCTGGAGGCGTTCGCCGATCGCCTCTCGCAGACGCTCGTGGTCAGGAGAGTGGGCGCTCGTTGAGCGATCTCCTAACCGACGGCGTCAGCAGCGGGAGCCACGGATGCCGGGGATGCTCCTGCCGCACGATCGTCTCGAGCCAGGAGCGGCGTGCGCCGTCGAGGTGGGGCAGGCAGCGTTGAAGATCCAGGGTGTCCTTCGGCCGGACGTGCTTCGCCTTGAGGACGAGCTGGATCTCGGGTGCCAGGTACGAGATCCCCTCGCGGGTCCACAGGCATTCGGCGAGGGGCTTCGTGACGTGCGGGGCACGCTTGTGGTGCCACGTGCCGCCCCGGACGCTCTCGAGCAGGACGTCGAACTCCCACGGCTCGGCACCGCCGGCCCGCAGCCAGAGGTTGCCGCATTCACCGGGGATGCGTGAGTCCCGGCCGGGGAGGATCGGTGTCAGGCTTCCCGCTGCGGCCCAGACGTCGAGTTCCGACGAGACGAAGGCCGCGAAACCTCCGGCTTCTTCCCGCGGGATGCCGAGATCGAGGTCGCCGTGCTCGCGGAACGATCCGACGAAGGCGTCGATGGCCCATCCGCCGGCGATCCACCAGCGACCCGGGTAGTCGCGGAGCAGCTTTGCCGCGTCCGGGGGAGTGCGATCCCTCCACGGGCCGTAGAGCCGGATTACCTCCTCATGATCGAGCATCCGGCACAGCGTATGACCGAGATGAGGGCGGTGAGGCGAAGCGGCGTTGCGACGAGCCGATCCCGTCCCGGCTGGGCACGGCGCTCACCGCGACCCCGAGGCCACCAGCTTCGCGGTGATGGGTTCGAGTTCGGCGACCAGCTCGTCGAGCTCGGCGGGGGAGAGGGCGTCGTAGGGCGGGGTGGCGAGCTCGTCGGTGAGCTCTTCGATGCGCCGCTTGGTCTCGCGGCCGGCGTCGGTGAACCGGCCGTCGGCGTCGACGAGCCCGCGCTCGCGCAGGCCGCCCATCACCTCGGCCAGCCGCTTCTTCGGCAGGTGGTGGATGCGCCCGAACGACTCGGGCGGGTGGATGCCCATCTCCAGCGCGGACAGCACGTGGGACCCGGTGCCGCCGATGCGGTGGCAGACGAGCGCGGCCACGTGCCCGTCACCGCGGTGTTCGCGCAGCATGGTGGCGGAGTGCCACAGCCGGGCGACCGGGTCGGCGGGCACCGGGAGCGTGCGCATCCCGGCGTACATCACCCGGCCTTCCGTCGGTGCGCTGGTCGCGGCCTTGGTGGTCAGGTCGGCGGCGCGCACCAGGCCGGGGGAGCGGGCCAGGTCGTCGCCGAGGATGCGCCGGATCGAGGCGGCGCTGCCCCGCTCCCGGGCGGCGACGGACGCCTCGGGCGGGATCGTCTCCCACGCGCTCGGGATGTGCCGGGCGGCCTCCCCGTCGGCGAAGCTGTAGAACGCGGCGTGCACGACCTGCGCGGCCACCCGCCCCAGCGGTGCGGCGCGGCTGGCGAAGTAGCCGTCCCAGTAGGTGCGGTGGCCGAGGGCCGCCAGCTCCTCGTTGCACTCGTCGGCGAAGAAAGTGACGAGGCAGATCGGCTCGAGGAGCTCGAACATGCGGCGGGCGGTTCTCGCGGTGGCCATGTCTGATCGGACCACGCGGGCGCCCCGGACTCATCGGCGATCGCTCGCCGAGTTCGGGTTCGACGCGTGACGTCGTCAACGCGATGCGTTTTGCTGGATGGGGTGATCGGGTCGTTCGGGGACCGGGGCACCGAGCAGCGCTCCGGAAGCTGGGGCACCTCGACGCCGCGGTCACGCTCGACGATCTCCGGGTGCCACCCGGCAACCGCCTGGAGGCGCTCCGGGGCGATCGGAGGACGTCGAGATCGTGGACTACCACTGAGGGGGTGGCATCGATGGACGAGCTCGCCCCCGTGCACCCGGGCGAGGTCCTGATGGAGGACTTCATCGAGCCGCTCGGGATCACCCAGCACAAGGTCGCGGTGGCGATCGGCGTGCCGCCGCGGCGCATCAACGAGATCGTGCACGGCAAGCGCCGGATCACGGCCGACACGGCCCTGCGCCTGGCCCGCTACTTCGGCACCACCGATCTCTTCTGGGTCAACCTGCAGAACCGCTACGACCTCGAGATCGAGCGCGACGCGCTGGGTGAGGCGCTGGGCCGGATCGAACCACTGCGGTCGGCCTGACGGTCAGGCCGCGAGGAGGTCGTCGATCTGGTTGATCGCGGAGCTCGCGCCCTCCACGACGCCCATCGCCAGCACCTTCTCGAGTCCTTCCGCGGTCTCGTAGGTGGCCACGTAGGTCGCGCGGGTGTGGCCGTCGTGCTCGGTGAACGTGTAGACGTTCGTCGAGACCGGCATGTCGGGGATCGCGTTGAATTCGAGGTCGGCGAAACCGTCCTCGAACGTGAAGCTCCTCGGCTCGTCGACGGCCAGGACCTTCCAGTACCCGGCGAACTTCTCGCCCTCCGGGCTGGTCATGTAGAAGTGGGCCCGGCCTCCGGGTGAGAGGTCGTGCTCCACGAAGGTGGCCGGGTAGCCCGGAGGGCCCCAGATCTTCTCGAGCTGGCGCGGGTCGGCGTAGATCTGCCAGACCCGCTCCGGAGGTGCCGCGAACTCGGCGGTGATGGTCAGGGTCCGGCTGTCGATGTCGTGCTGGACGTCGGTGACGGGCATGGCTCAGTCCTCCTGGTCGGGACGGGTCGTGGGGTCGAGCGCGAGCAATTCGTCGATGCGTGCGATGCGGCCACGCCAGAGCTGTTCCAGCTCGGTGAGCATGGACCGCACCGACCGCACCGCCGCCACGTCACCGCTGGCCAGCTGTTCACGGCCGTTGCGCCGCTTCGTGAGCAGGCCGGCCCTCTCCAGCACGGCGACGTGCTTCTGCACCGCGGCGAAGCTCATGTCGTACTTCGCCGCGAGCGCGGAGACCGAGTGCTCCCCGGCCAGCACCCTGCGCATGATGTCGCGCCGGGTGCGGTCGGCGAGCGCGTGGAACAGGGCGTCCGCCCGGTCCTCGTCCGCGTCGGTCACGGCACAAACATACAACCGATCGGTTGTATGTCAAGGACTGGCACGCTGTCCGGTATGCGTCTGGAGAACGTCGTGTGGGACGCCCGTGACCCCCGCACGCTCGGTCTGTTCTGGAGCGCCGCACTCGGCGCCGAGCCGATCACCGACGGGCCGGATGGCTTCGAGACCCGGTTGCCCCTGTCCGGCGACGCGTTCCTCGACCTGTGCTTCGGGCACGTCGCTGAGCCGTCCTCGGCGCCGGCGCGGCTGCACCTCGACCTTGCGGGCGGCGCCCGGCAGCAGGAGGTCGTCGAGAGGTTGCTGGGGCTGGGCGCGACCCCCGCCGACATCGGCCAGGGCGACGTGCCGTGGGCGGTGCTCGCCGACCCGGAGGGCAACGCGTTCTGCGTGATGGAGGACCGGGAGGCCTACCGCGGAACCGGCCCGATCGCGGCGCTGCCGCTCGACAGCGCCGACCCCGAACGCGACGCCGCGTTCTGGGCCGGGATCACCGGCTGGGTGCCGTTCGACGGCGTGGCGGGCCTGGTGTCGCTGCGCCACCCGTCCGGCGCCGGGCCGCTGCTGGAGCTCTGCCCCGAGCCGGAGCCGAGGCGGGGGAAGAGCCGCCTGCACCTCGACGTCCGCGCCGACCACGAGGACGGCGACCCGGTGCCGCGCGTCACCGGCATGGGGGCGCGGCAGCTGACCCGGCAGGGCGAACTGCCCTGGATCGTGTTCGCCGACCCGTCGGGCAACGAGTTCTGCGTGCTCCCGCCACCGCGGGGGTGAACGCGATGATCCGCGGTATCGGTTCTCTGTTGCTGTGTCCGCAGCAACGGACAACCGATACCGGCGGTCAGCGCCAGCCGAGCTTCGGGGCGAGGTGCGTCAGCACGCTCTCGAGGACGTGGGCGTTGTACTCGACGCCCAGCTGGTTCGGCACGGTGAGCAGCAGCGTGTCGGCGGCCGCGATCGCCTCGTCCTCGGCGAGCTCGTCGGCCAGCTCGTCCGGTTCGCCCGCGTAGCTGCGGCCGAACCGGGCGTTGCCGCCGTCGAGGAACCCGACCTGGTCGGTGCTGCCGCGCTCGCGGCCGAAGAGCTGCCGGTCGAGGTCGGTGACGATCGGGAAGATGCTGCGGCTCACCGAGACGCGCGGTTCGCGCTCGTGCCCCGCGGCCTTCCACGCGTCTCGGAACCGCTGGATCTGCTCGGCCTGCAGCTGGTGGAAGGGCACGCCGGTGTCCTCGGTGAGCAGCGTCGAGCTCATCAGGTTCATGCCCTGCTCGGCCGTCCACTCCGCCGTGGCGCGGGTGCCCGCACCCCACCAGATCCGGTCACGCAGCCCCGGCGAGTGCGGCTCGATGCGCAGCAGGCCCGGCGGGTTGGGGAACATCGGGCGCGGGTTGGGGCGCGCGAAGCCCTTGCCCGTGATCACGTCGAGGAACACCCGGGTGTGCTCGCGGGCCATGTCGGCGTCGCTCGTGCCCTCGGGCGGCACGTACCCGAAGTAGCGGAAGCCGTCGATCACCTGCTCCGGCGACCCGCGGCTGATCCCCAGCTGCAGGCGGCCACCGGCGATGAGGTCCGCGGCGCCCGCGTCCTCGGCCATGTAGAGCGGGTTCTCGTACCGCATGTCGATCACCGCGGTGCCCAGCTCGATCCGGCTCGTGCGCGGCCCGGCGGCGGCCAGCAACGGGAACGGGGACGCGAGCTGCTGCGCGAAGTGGTGCACCCGGAAGTACGCGCCGTCGGCGCCCAGCTCCTCCGCGGCCACGGCCAGCTCGATCGACTGCAGCAGGGCGTCCGCACCCGTGCGCACCATCGAGTGCGGACCCTCCGACCAGTGTCCGAACGACAGGAAGCCAATGTTCTTCACGCTGCAACGAACCCCGCGGGCACGCCTGTCATTCCGGGGGCATGCTCCACAGGCCCCGCGGGCGACGGCGGTGGGTCGGTCGGTACGGGCGGTTCACCGCCTCCTTCGCGAACCACCACCCCTCCGCCTCGGACTCCGCCCAGCAGCTCGGTCATCCAGAACGCCATACCTGCAGACTAAGCCAACTCGGACATGTACGCTATCCACGCGAGCCGAGTCACTAAGGCTGACCAGGACAGACGAGCGGACGTACCGTCCGGGAGTGGCAGCGGATCGGCTCCTGACGACAGGTGAGCTGGCTCGTGAGCTCGGCCTCTCCGCGCGGTCGATCGCGCGCTGGGCGCAGGAGGGGAAGCTGCAACCGACGCTGGTCACACCGGGCGGTCAGTACCGCTGGCAGTCGGAGGATGTGCGGGAACAACTCCGGCAGCTCCGAACCCGCCGCGATTAGGCCCTGTCAGCCCGGGTGTGCTCAGGCCGGTGGTGCACACGTACGGTCGCCGCGTGGACCTGCTGACGACCACCCAGGCGGCGCGGGAGCTCGGGGTGTCGGCACGCTCGCTGGCGAGGTGGGCCCAGGAGGGCAGGCTGCGGCCGGCCCTGGTCACGCCGGGTGGGGACAAGAGGTCGGGCCGGTACCTGTGGGACATCGAGGACCTGCGTGAGCAGCTGCTGAACCTCCGTACCCGCCGGGAGTAGGACTGTCGGCCCCCCGGGTGTTCGATCACAGGGTGGCGCTGGGGCGGCGGTTCGGGTGGTTGTGGGGCGCGTACGCGGTCAGCACGTTCGGCACCTGGCTCGGTTTCAACGCCTTCACGCTGATCGCGATCTTCGTGCTGGAGGTCGGGCCGGCCGCGGTGTCGGCGCTGGCGGCGGCGGGGCTCGCGGTGGGGGCGGTGGTCGCGGTGCCGCTGGGCCCGTGGGTGGACCTGCGCCGCAAGCGTCCCGTGATGATCGCGATGGACGGCACGCGGTTCGCGGCCATGATGAGCGTCCCGGTCGCGTACGCGGCGGGCGTGCTGTCGTACGTCCAGCTCGTGGTGGTGGCGGTTGTGGTGGCGGCGGCCGACATCACGTTCCAGGCCGCCGCGGGCGCGTACCTGAAGTCGCTGGTGCGCCCGGAGGACCTGGTGGTGGCGAACGGGCGGTTCGAGTCGACGATGTGGACCGCCACGGCGGTCGGGCCGCCGATCGGCGGCGTCGCGATGGGGATGTTCGGGCCGGTGACGATGGTGGCGGTCGATGCCGTCAGCTACCTGCTCTCCGCCGCGGGCATCCGGGCGATCGGCGGGACGGAACCCCGGCCCGCCCCGCCGGAACAGCCACGCCTGCGCCTGCGCGACCTGCTCGACGGGTGGCGCTGCATCCTGGCCCACCGCACGCTGCGCCCGCTGCTGGTCAACACTGCGCTGGTCAACGGCCTGATCATGGCGGGAGCGCCGCTGCTCGCGGTGCTCATGCTCGGCGAGCTGGGGTTCACGCCATGGCACTACGGCGTCGCGTTCGCGGTGCCGTGCCTGGGCGGTCTGGTCGGTTCGCGGCTCGCCCGGCGCTGCGTGAACAGGTACGGGCGGCTGCGGGTGCTGCGCGTCGCCGGGGTCCTGCGCGCCTGCTGGCCCGTCGGGCTGGCGTTCGTGCACGAGGGCACGAGCGGGCTCGTCCTGGTGATCGGAGTGGAGCTCGGGCTGATCGTCTGCGCGAGCGCGTACAACACGGTGCTCGCAGCCCACCGGCTCGACGAGATCCCGGCCGGGCAGGTGGCACGGGCGCTGTCGGCGTGGTCGGTCACCACCAAGCTCACGATCGCGGCCACAACCGCCGTCTGGGGTCTGGTGGCCGCCGCCACCGGCCCGCGCGCGGCGCTCGCGGCGGCGGGCGTGCTGCTCCTGGCCACGCCGCTCCTGCTGCCCCGCGCACACGTCACCGAGCCGGCACCGGCCGCCTGACGCCGACCTCAGGTGGTGGGGGTGGCGGGCCCCTCCTCGCCCGTGCCCTCCTCGTCCCCGGTCGACGCGGTGCTGCCCGCGGCCGGGGCGCCGCCCGCCGGCGTGCCGGTGTCGGGTGGCGGATTGTCGCTCGAGGGCGGGGGGACCGGCTCCGTGGTCGGGGTGGTCGTGGGGACCTCCGGCTCGGTGGTGGTCGTCGTCGTGGTGGGTGGCCGTTCCGGCTCCGTCTCGGGTTGCTCGGGGCGGGCGCCGCCACCCTGCTCGGGTTGCGGACGTTGCGGTTGCACCCCGCCCTGGTTGCGCGCGGGCGCCGGGTCGCCGCCGCTCTCCGGCTCCTGGGGAGCGGGGACCTGCGTGAGCTGGGGGACCTCCACCACCGAGGTGGTCGTGCCGCCCGTGGGCGCGGGCGGCGGGGGCTCGGGGGAGTACAGCAGCGCGGCAGCGAGCGCCGCCGCCACGAGGAGGCCGCCCGCCCCCAGCACGACGGCCGGGCGGCGCGTGCCGGTGTCGGGCGGTGGCTGCTGGTCGGGCGCGGGCAGCGACGGCATCGGCGGACGCGGCGGGTCGACGATCAGCGGCAGCGGACCGGTCTGCTCGGCCGCGCTGGGCTCCGGGATCGGCGGGATGGCGGCGGCGGGCCACGACTCCGGGCGCGGCGAGATCGACAGCGCGGCGCCGAGCGCGATTGCGTTCTTCGGGTCGGCGTCCACCGCCACGGGGCGGCCGAACGCAGCCGACACCAGCTGGGCCACCAACGGGATCCGCGACGACCCGCCGACGAGGAGCACCGCGTTCAGGTCCGCGGACGCCAACCCGGCCGAGGCCACCGCGCGGCCCAGCGCGTCGACGCTCTCCTCCAGCTGCGGACGGATCATCGCCTCGAACTCGCCGCGGGTGAGACGCACCGCGGTCTGCAGACCCGGCAGCAGTACGGCGATCCGCACCTCGGTGTCGACCGAGAGCGCCTCCTTCGCCTCCTTGCACTCGCGCCGCAGCCGCGCCACCGCGGCCACGGCGGTGTCGTCGGCCGGGTCGAGGTGGTCGAAGGCGTCGCCGACGGCGGCGCGGACGTGCTCGAAGACGGCGTCGTCGAAGTCGACGCCGCCGAGCCGGTCGATGCCCTCCGGGTGCCCCAGCAGCGTGAACGTGCCGTTCTTGCGCACCACCGCCGAGTCGAAGGTGCCGCCGCCCAGGTCGTAGACCGCGATCGTCGAGCCGCGCTCCACGCGTTCGGCAGCCGCATAGCTGAGGGCGGCGGCCTGGGGCTCGGCCAGGAACGTGACGTTCAGGCCGCGGGCGGCCAGCGCCCCGTGCAGCAGGTCCTTCTTGTGCGCGCCCCAGGACGCGGGGTGGGTGAGCGCGATCCGGTCCGCCGGGCCGCCCTCGCGCTCGGCCACCCGCTGCACCACCCAACCCACCAACATCGAGGCCAGCTCGTGGGCCGGGTACGGCGTGCCACCCACCACCAGCGGGATCTCGTCGCCGACCTGCCGCTTGAACTCGCGCACCACGCGGTCCGGGTCGGTGGCCGCGCGTCGTTCGGCCGCCTCGCCGACCACGACGGTGCCGTCGGGGGCGAGGTACAGCACCGAGGGCACCTGTACGGCACGGTCGCCGAGCGACACCATCTCCGGCTCGGCGTGCTGCTGCGCCGTGGCCCGGGACACCGACGCCGCCGTGTACGTGGTGCCGAGATCGATCCCCAGCTGGTAGCCCATGGGTGCCCCCTCGCCTGCTCCGATCGGAGCGTCCACGTCCGGTGCGCCCCCGGTCATCCCCCGGTGGGCAAGTCGCGGTCGGATCCCCTAAACCCCCCAAGGCGCGCGGGCCAGGAGGTCCCGCCCGGGACCGTCGCGAGCGGCGTCGCATCCCTGATTGCGACCGGCGCCGGAGTTCGTAGGGTTGCTTCGTGTCTGCTGATCCGAGCGCCTCCATCTGGGAGGTCACGCGGATGATCCTGGACAGTCCCGGGACCAGTCCGTCCGTGATCGCGCACGCCCACGGCTTCAGCGCGGTGGAGATCGCCGAGCTGCTCCCGATCTTCGTCGACAACCTGCGCACCGACTTCTCGTCGGCCGACGGGCCCGCGCCCGAGCTCGTCCCGCCCGTGCAGCAGCCCGACGAGACCGCGGAGGAGCACGCCGACCGCTACCTGCGCGAGCTCGCCCAGGACGCGCGCCTCGACGTGGTCGGCTACGACACGCTGGGCTCCGCGGCCGTCGACGACCTCGACGGGCTGCGGCCGGTGGACGTGCCTGCCGAGGTGGCCGACGACAGCGTCGAGCTCGACGGCGGCGCGCCGGACGCCCAGCCCGCTCAGGAGGGTGCCGGGCCGGTGGACGACCTCGTCGCCGACGACCCGTTCGCCGAGCCCGCCCCCGTCGAGCCCGCGGCGGACGAGGCCTACGTGGTCGACGGTGCCGAGCTGGGGGCGCCGGACGACCTGGACGACCCGCTCGACATCGGCTAACGGACCAGGCCGGCGGGCCGAGCTGATACCCAGGCTGCCCGTGTATCAGCGGCCGTTCGGACGACTCCTGTTGCCGAGCGGATCGCTACCCTGAGCGGGCTCCCCGGGCTCGCAGCACGTCAACGTCGCGTACGGCGACAGGACGGGACACATCGGGAGGGGCTCGCCGCGGTGCAGACGAGAGGCCGGACCGTGACCGCGGTGCAGGCCGGGAGCGCTGCCTCCGACAGCGCGCTCGCCGGTGCGCCCGTCGCTCGCAGGCTCTACCGGGAGGTCGCCGCCGATCCCGCCGCGCCTCGCCGGGTGGCTGTGGTCGGGCCGGGTGGCAGCGGCAAGAGCGTGCTGCTCGACGCGCTGGCCGCGCTCCACACCGCCGCCGGTGACGACGTCCGCAGGGAGGTTCCCGGGCCGGACGAGCCGGTCGACCCGACCGTCGTCCTGATCGTCGACGACGCCCACGAGCTCGACGAGGCGGCGCTCTCCCGCCTGCGGGACCGGGCGGCGCAGCCCGGGGCGCGGGTGGTGCTCGCCCACCGGCCGTGGCCGCGCGGCGGTGGCCTCGGCGCGCTCATCAGCGCCTTCGGAGCGGGTCGCGGCCCGGTCGTGCTCGGGCCGCTGGACCGCCCGGGGGTGGCCGCGCGGGTGAACCTGCTGGTGGGGGAGCGGGCCGGCCCCGAGCTGGTGGACCTGGTGTTCGAGCAGACCGGCGGATCGCCCGTGCTCGTCGACCGGCTGGCGGCGGCGCTGCGCGACGAACGATCGTCCGGCGGTGAGCCGCCCGCGGCGGTCGTGCGGCAGCTGGGGTACGAGATCGACGCGCAGCCGGACGGGGTGCGCGAGCTCCTGCTGGGCCGCGGCGTGGGCGCCCCGCTCGACCCGGACGTGCTCGGCGCGCTGCTCGGTGTGGCTCCCGACGAGGTGGGTGAGCTGCTGGAGCAGGCCGCCGCCACCGGGCTGATGACCCCCGACGGTGGCCTCGTGCCGTTGGTGCGCCATGCGCTGCTGCGCACGATCCCGGCCGCCCACCGCCAGGTGCTCCAGCGCCGGTTGGCGGAGATCCAGCTCGACGCGGGCGGCAGCGTGCTCGTGGCCGCGCGCGGACTGCTCGGCAGCGGCGCCACCGGCACCCGGGTGGCGGCCGCCTTCGAACGCGCGGGTGACGAGGCGTTGCGCGAGTGCCTGCCCGTGGCGGGCGACCTGTTCGACGCCGCGGTGGGGGCCGGGGCGCCACCGCTCCCGCTGGCGGCGCGGCGGGCCGAGGCGGCGCTCCTCGCGGGCGACCTGGACACGGCGTTGCTGCGGGCCGACCAGGTGCTCGCCGAACCGGCCGCGGTCGACGGCGACGCGGTGGAACGCGCGGTGGCGGTGGCCGCCGCCGTCCTCGCCCACCGCGGGCTGCTCAGCCGCAGCGCCGAGCTGTACCGCTGGCTCGCCGCGCAGCCGTTCGCCGGCCCGTCGCTGCTCGCGGTGCCCGCGCTCGTCGGAACGGGCGCGATCGACGAGGCCCGGGCCGTGCTCGGGACGTCCCCGAACGGCGCAGGTCAGGCTCCCACTCTGCTCGCCGGCGCGGAGGCGCTGCTCGCCCGCGGCATCCACGACACCGTCACCGGCAGCCCCACCACCGCGCTCTCGCAGCTCACCCGGGCAGCGGCGCTGCTGCAGCCGTCCGGCCGGGCCACGTTGCTCCCGGACACCCCCGCCGCGCTGGCCGCCCTCGTCGCGATCCACTGCGGCGAGCTGGACGTCGCCCGGTCGGTACTCGCGCAAGCCGTCGCCGCGGAGCTGGGCGGGCGCGCCGCCGCGGCCCGCCACCTGCTCGTGCAGGCCCTGGTCGCCATGCACCGGGGAGCCGGCGCGCAGGCGCGGGCGCTGCTGCAGTCGGCGTCGGACGGGGGCCGGTTCGAGCCGCGGGACGAGCTGCTCGCCGCCGCGCTCGAGGTGGGCCTCGCGCGCCGGGCGGGCGACCTCGCGGGGCTCCTCGCCGGCTGGCAGCGGGCCCGGGAGGCGATCGTGCGGCACCCGGTCGACCTGTACTCGCTGCAGCCGCTCGGGGAGCTCGTGGTCGGCGCCGCCCGGCTCAACGAGCAGGGGTGGGTGCAGCCCTACCTCGACGAGGCCGAGGCGCTGCTCGACCGCCTCGGCAACCCACCGCTGTGGGCGGTGGCGCTGCACTGGTCGGGCCTGCAGGCCGCGATCGGCTCCGGCGCGGGCGCGGAGGCGCAACGGCACGCGGCCGCGCTGGACGCCATGGCGGGCGCGGGCCGCTACGCCGGGGCCGTGGCGGCGGCGGGCCGCGAGTGGCTGCGCAGCCTCGCGGGCGACGTCGACGCCGACGCGGTGGAGGCCGCGGCCCGCGGGCTGCACGCCGCAGGGCTCAGCTGGGAGGGCGGGCGACTGGCCAGCCAGGCGGCGATCCGCTGCCGCGACCGCAAGAGCATGAACGCGCTGCTCGGCTGCGCCCGGGCCCTGCAGGCGGGCACCGAGCAGCCGCCCGCCACGACCGGCGACGCCGGCCGCGCGCAGCCGGTGCGCCGCGTCAAGGTGCCCGAGCAGGCCACCGAGAGCCCGGGCGGGGCGATCAGCGGCCGGGAGCGCGAGGTGGCCGAGCTCGTCCTGTCCGGCCTCACGTACAAGCAGATCGGCGAGCAGCTGTTCATCTCCGCCAAGACCGTGGAGAACCACGTGGCCCGCATGCGCCAGCGGCTGGGCTCCGGCAGCCGGGGTGAGCTCTTCGCCCACCTCCGCATGCTGGTGGGGGAGAAGCAGCCCTAGACGAGCAAGTCCGAACTCGATCAGTGGTCGTAGGCGATCAGAAATCGGGTGAAGGGCTGGCCGGTGGCGCGGTTGTGCCAGATCGCCGCGGTCAGGGCGAGCAGGCGCTGAGCCTCAACGGGCGCCGACACCGTCGATGCTGCGTGCGCCGTGGAGTTCGAGGTCGAGCTGGCCTTTGAGGGTGTCGTTGACCGACTCGATGAGCTGGCGGATCGGTTTGAGTAGCTGTTCGCCGGGGCGTAGCGGCGGTTGCGGTAGGAGGGGCGGAGCAGCTTCACCCCGCGCTCGGCCAGGTAGTGGTCCAGCTCGGCGAGACGTCACCCTTGTCGGCGATGATCGTCGGCCCGGGCCGGTCGGCGGTGAGGGTGGGGTCCAGGTGGTGGGCAGCCCGGCCGGGGTGCAGACCAGGTGCATGCGCAGTCCGCCGCAGCGCCGACGAGGCCGAACTGATCGCGTTCTGCAAGGAGCGGATGGCGGCGTACAAGTACCCGCGGCAGGTGGAGTTCCTGGACGAGATCCCGAGGACCGTCACCGGGAAGCTGCTGCGGCGGGAGCTGCGCGCCCGGCAGTGAACCCCGGACGGTGCTCGCGACCGTGCCCGTCGAGCGATGGCGAGCGGTGATCGTTCCGAGGTACGCCTCAGCGCCCTCCCCAGGACGTTCCGCAACATCTCGGATGGATCACCGGCGTTGATCGCTGCGAGATGCCTGGGAACGCCCTCCTGAGGGCGATCACCCAGATCTCAGATCGATCAGCGCGCGTGGGGCCAGCTCGTCGCCACGGACGACCCGGTCCTCACAAACTGATCGTGAACACCCTCCTGTCACGTCTACGGCCACCCCGCCGTCAGGACCTACTTCCAGGGCGCGTCCGGCAGATCATGATCGCGGTCTTCGGGCCCGGATCACCCCTGGCTGCGTTGTCGGCGCGACCGGGTACGCCGGTACAACGGCTCGCGCCTCCGCCTTGCCAGGGACGATCCGGATCCCGAAGCCCATCGACCACGATCCACCAGACACGCCCTGGTCCGAACTCGATCATGCTCCCGGGCGGGCGCTACGAGACGGGGCATATCGCCGGCGTATCGATATCCGGATACGTCCTGGCAACACCGCGCCGCCTTGGCTGGAGGCATGACCTACTGCGGACGGGCACGAACAGGAGCGCGGGTGTTGGCCGCCGTCGCCCTCGTCGCCCTGATCGGTACCGGCTGTTCGAACGCACCCGCCGAGACGGGCGGCGCGGCGCCCGCCCCCGCGGGCAACTCGGATTCGAACGCGACCGGTGAGACCGGTGACGTCGGCGATCGAACCGGTCCCACGGGACCCCCTCCCAGTCCCGCTGAACTGGAAGAGCTGCTGGAGGTGCGCCGCGAGGCGGCCCGCTGCATGCGCGAGAACGGGGTGGAGGACTTCCCGGACCCGGACGCCAACGGCCACATCCTGTACTACGGCGACGACCCGGACATGGAGTCCGCGCGTGAGAAGTGCGCCCGGGCCGGGGACGGCGGCCGGGAGCCGGGCACCGGGGGGTGACCCGGGTCCCGGCCGCGGCTAGCCCAGCCCGGCCAGGATCCCCTCGCAGCTGCGCACCACCACGCGGGCGGCGTTGGCCATCGCCCGGCTCGTCAGCGGGCTCTCCGCGCGCCGCCGCCACGCCGTCAGGTGCGCCAGTGCCGCGGCGCGCAGCGCGTCCCGGTCGGCGTCCGCGGGCAGGCCGAGCCGCTGGTGGGGGGCGGAGCCCTCCCCGCCGATCAGCCGCTCCGCCTCCGCCGCCTGCTCCTTCGGCGGCTTCAGGACTCGGCCCCGCAGGTCCGACAGCAGCCGCAGCTCGGCGAACTCGTGCGCGCCCGAGAGGATCCGCTCGACCTCCACGGCCAGCCGGGCCGCGGCGGGCCGCGGTTCCCGGCGCAGCACCAGGTCGAGCGCGATGAGCGCGGAGCGCGCCTTGAGCACGTCGCGGCGCTGGGTGAACTGGCTGGCCAGCACCTCGCGCAGCTCGACGAGCCCGCTGCGCTGCACGAGCTCCTTGGCGAGCGCCGTGGCGTCGCCGACGCCCTGCCGCAGCAGCGAGGTGGCCAGCCGGAGCCCGAACATCCCGAACCGTTCGAGCAGGGCCGCGCGGACGGCCGCCGACGGCTCGGTCACCGCGTCCTCGTCGGCACTCACGAAGCGGTCGACGGTGAGCAGCAGCGCGTCCAGCTTCTCGGGAGGCAGGGCGGCCAGCTTCGTGAGCGCGGTGAACTCGTCCTGGCGCATCGTCCGCCCGGTCACGGCGAGCAGGCCCGCGACCGGCACCACCGTCTGGCAGAACGACCGCAGCGTCTCGTCGGCCCGGTAGCGCGCCGCGATCAGGCGGGCCGACCGCAGGGCGTCCACCCGGCCGACGCCGACCTCGTCGGCCCGCGACAGCACCGCGACCGTGTTGACCGGCGCGGCCCGGGCCACGCCCTGGTCGTGGAACGACTCCAGGAACCGCATGTCGGCCGAGTGCAGGTGGCGCATCAGGTACAGCACGGCGTCGGCGGCGGTCGGCGCGTCCTCCGGGGCGAGGAACCGCTCGCTGCGCGCCGAGACGTCCAGCGAGAGGGATGCGATGCCCGGGGTGTCGATGAGCGTGGTGGTCCGCAGGCTCG
The DNA here is from genome assembly GCF_042657305.1 of Pseudonocardia zijingensis. Taxonomy (NCBI): domain Bacteria; kingdom Bacillati; phylum Actinomycetota; class Actinomycetes; order Pseudonocardiales; family Pseudonocardiaceae; genus Pseudonocardia; species Pseudonocardia zijingensis. Next base: position 383,683 of record NZ_JBHSKO010000005.1, read on the forward strand.
CCGAGGGCCAGGTGACCTCCAGCCGGTCCACCGTCTCCGCGGGCACGCCCATGTCGATCCGCAGGGCGCCGTTGTCGCGGGCGATCCGCAGCGGCTCCGGCCGTCCCCCGCGCGGGTAGAGCATCACGGCTGGGGCGTGCCCGTCCTGGTACCAGGTGACCACCCGCGTGCACTCACCCGCGTCGGTCGGGGCGATCTCCTCCCCGACCAGCGCGTTGAGCAGCGTCGACTTGCCCGCCTTCACCTTGCCCGCGATCGCGAGGCGCAGCGGCTCGTCGTAGCGGTCGAGGTGGTGGCGCAGCCAGCGCAGCGCGTTCGGGCTGTCCCGGTAGGTCTCGACGGCCTGCCGCAGCACCGCGCGGACCGACTCGCGCAGCGCGGGGGAGCCGTTCGCCGTCGCCGTCACGACCCCTCCACCAGTGTGCGGGCCCGGTCGGCGAGGTGGGCCACCCGGTCGAGCTCGGCCTTGAGGTCGCCGATCCGGGTGCCGCGTTCGGCCTGCGTCGATTTCACCGCGCTCTGCGCCGCGGCCACCGACTCCACCATCGACGTCTGCATCTCCTCGGCGAGCGCCGTGAAGTGGTCGCGCAGCGTGCGGTGGGTGCACCGCAGCATGTCCCGGGAGTCCTTGCCCACCTGGAACTGCACCTCGTCGATGTGCTTGCGCACCAGCATCTTCGCCTCGGACTTGCGCCGCTGCAGGGCCCGCTGCTTCTCGTCGCGGACCTGCTTCGTGCCCAGCAGCAGCGCCCCGCCGATGGCCGCGAACGGGGCGGCGATCGCGAGCCCCGGGATGAGGCTGAGCGGCATGAAGAACATCAGCCCGCCCCCGTAGCCGCCACGCAATCCGCTCAGCGCTTTCTCGCCAAGCCCCGGCCGGGCGAGGTCGGGACGCTCGAGCGCCGCCACCCGCGGCCCGGGCCCGGTCTCGGCCATCGGCAGCTCCGGCAGCGCGACCTGCCCGTCCTCGGCGAACAGCGAGGCCACCCGCCGGGCGAGCGCGGCCGCGCGCTCGCTCGCCCACACGAAGTTGGCCGAGGCAGCGCAGGTGACCTGGTGCTGCACCCACTTGGCGAGCTGGTCCCACACGTCGGCCGGGTCGGCGTCGTCGACGAGGGTCTCGGCCTCCCGCAGCACCTTCCGCAGCCGGTCGCGCAGATCGTGGTCGACGTCGGCGGACAGGTCCGCGACCGCGTCGTTCAGGGTGACCTGCCAGCGCGCCGTGCGCTCCTTGAGCCGCGTCGCCGCACCCCGCGCCTTCTCCAGCTGTGCGACCAGCTCGTGGGCCTTCTCCGGGTTCTCCTGCGCGGCGAGCTCTGCGCGCATCGTCGTGGACAGCTGCTCGCAGACCGCGAAGATGTCGTGCCCTGTGGACCGGCGCGCCAGCTGCTCGGCCTGGCCGAGCACCTTGTCCCGCAGGTACTCCACGAGCACCGGGTAGCCCGACTCCGCGTTGAGCGCCTTGCTCTTCGTCCGCAGCGCCAGCTGGCGCACCGTCGACGAGACCGGGATGAGCTCGGCCTCCACGCCGGCCGCGGCGAGGTGTGCGCGGTCGAGGTCGGCGATGCGCCGCCACGCCGGGTACAGGTCGGTCTTCGTGAGCACCGCGACGACGTTCGGGCACACCTGCATCGCCGTCGCCAGGAAGTCCAGCTCCGGCTTCGTGTACTCCTGCGCGGCGTCCGACACCAGCACCACCGCGTCGGCCCCCGCGATCGCGGCCATCGTGGCGGCGCCGTGCGCGGAACCGAGCCCGCCCACGCCCGGCGTGTCCACGAGCACCAGCCCGCCCGCGAGCAGCGCGCGGGGCAGGCCCACCTCCGCGTACGAGATCCGCTCCTGGTTGCCCGGGTTGCCCGCCTCGGAGACGTGCCGGGCGAGCTGCGCGATCGGGATCGCGGTCCGCTCCACCTCACCCCCGTCGGCCGGTTCGCGCACCAGCGCCGCCGTCGGCTCGGCGGAGTGCCGCACCATCGTGGGCACCGAGGTGGCGACGTCGTCGTCCACCGGGCACACCGACGCCGACACGAGCGAGTTGACCAGCAGGCTCTTGCCCTGCTTGAACTCCCCGACCACGAGCACCCGCACCGCCGCGTCGGTCAGCCGTTCCCGGGTGCGGGCCAGCTTCGCCGTGAGGTCCGGGCGTCCGTAGGCCTGCGTCGCCTTGCGGGCGACATCGACGAGCTCGATCGCAGCGGCCACCGCCATGTTTCCCCCTGATCGACGTGCCACGACGCAGGGCCGACCCGGCACCCGCGGGTGCCGAGCCGGCCTGGGTCATGCGTCAGAAATCGATGTTCTGCTCGTTGTCCACGTCGATGTCGACGTCCGCGTCGCCACCGTCGGCCGTGCCACCGGCACCGCCGTCTGCGCTGCCACCGGTCGCCGCACCGCCTGCGCCACCGGCACCACCGTCGCCGCCGTCGCCGCCGTCGCCGCCGTCGAACGGGAAGTCGTCGAGGCCGCCGTCGCCGCCTGCGCCACCGGCACCGCCCGCGCCACCGGTGGCCGCGCCACCCGTGCCGCCGTCTCCGCCGTCGGCGCTCGCGTCCCCACCGCGGACGTCGTCCACGTCGATGTCGGTGTCGTTGTCCTGCTGCTGGTTGGCCTGCTTGTTGCCGTCACCGACCGCGACGTTGGTGGCCTGCTGGCCGCTGCCGAAGTTGTCGTTGCCGCTGCCGATCGTGGTGGCGTCGCCACCGACGCTGACGGCGCTGCCGTCGGTGGCCGTGAGGTCGCCGGTGTTGCCGACGTTGTTGTCGCCGTCCTGCAGCACGTTCTCGTCGCCCGTGGCGGCCTGGTTGTCGTCGCCCTGCTGCAGCACGCCGCCCTCGCCGACGTCACCGGTGTTGACGTTCACGTCGTCCAGGTCGCTGTCGTCGATGAGAACGCCGCCCTCGCCGACGGTCTGCTCGCTGTTGTCGATCTCCTGGTTGAAATCGCCACCACCGGTGTCGATCACCTGGTTGATCGACTTGTCCTCGATGTTGTTGATCGTCGTGAAGTTCTGGTAGTTGTTCACTTCCTGCGTGAGGTACTGCACGTATTCCTGCGGGCTCGCGTCGTAGGGCGGCGGCTCCGAGGGCACGTACACCGGGGCCGAGGTCGCGGCGGCCTGCGTGGCGGCCTGCGTGGCGCCCTGCGAGCCGGACTGCGCGGTGTCCAGGTCGTAGTGGCGGCTGAAGTCGGCCTGCACGAAGTGGTTGTTCCACGCCTCCGCCAGCTCCTGCGGCGTGGTGTCGTGTTCCTCCGCGAAGTCCTGCAGGTTCCCGTTCGGGTTCGCGAGCAGCCACTGGCGCAGCGCCTCGAGCAGATCCGCAACATTGGTGATCGAGGTCATCCTGATCGTCTCCTAGATCGGTTTCCGATTCGCACTCCGGCGATCTGAGGAAAAAGCTAGGAGGCGGCGACCCCCTGGACATCGGGGATCGAGCGAGCGCCCGGCCGCAGCGGTTGTGGGGTGGGGCGACCGTTGGGGGATGAGGGATTGGGGGATCCACCGAGGCCGCGCGTGGCACGCTGCGGGCGTGACCGACACCGGCCGGACCGAGCGGGAGGGCGCCCTCGTCGCCTACTACGACGACGAGGTGGCCGAGCGGCTCCGCCGGGAACTGCCCGCCGAGCGGGTGGCGCGGCGCGGCGCGTTCGTCGAGCAGTTGCGGTCCGAGAGGCGCCGGACGGTGCTCGAGGTCGGCGCCGGACCGGGCCGCGACGGTGTCGCGTTCGCCGCGTCAGGGCTCGACTACACCGGCGTCGACCTCGCACCGGCGAGCGTCGCCACCTGCCGGGCCGCGGGCCTCGACGCGCACGTGGCGTCGGTGCTCGACCTCCCCTTCGTCGACGCCGCTTTCGACGCGGGCTGGACCATGAGCACCCTGCTGCACGTTGCCGACGAGGACCTGCCCGCCGCGCTCGCCGAGACCGTGCGCGTGCTGCGCCCGGGCTCGCCCCTCGCGGTCGGGCTGTGGGGTGGCGGCCGGTCCGTCGAGGACCACGGGCCGCGCTACTTCCGCTTCCGCACTGACGACGAGGTGCGCGCCGCCCTCGCGGCCCACGGGGAGATCGAGCGGTGGGAGACGTGGGAGGGCACGCACGACCTGCACTACCAGTACGCGGTGGTGCGGACGCCCAGCCGATGAACCCCGCGATCAAGGGGAAATGGTTGCCTGATGATCTCCGTGAGCGACCATCTTCCCTTGATCGATCAGCCCTTCTCGGCGGCGATCTGGATGAGGTTCCCGCAGGTGTCGTCGAAGACGGCCGTGACGACCGGCCCCAGGTCCGTCGGCTTCTGCGTGAACTCCACACCCGCGGCGCTCAGGCGCTCGTACTCGGCCTGCACGTCCTCCACCGCGAACGAGGTGAACGGGATGCCGTCCGCGACGAGCGCCTCCTTGTACACCTTGGCCGCCGGGTGACCGGTGGGCTCGAGGAGGAGCTCGACGCCGTCCGGGTGGGCGGGGGACACGACGGTGAGCCAGCGGGCGCCACCGGCGGGCACGTCGGTCTTCTTCACGAACCCGAGCACGTCGGTGTAGAAGGCGAGCGCCTTCGCCTGGTCGTCGACGTAGACCGCGGTGACGTTGATCGTCAGCATCGTTGCTCCACTATTCGGTCGGCCAGCGCTCGACGATCGAGCGCAGCGGGGTGGTGTCGAGGTGGTGGTACTTGTAGCGGCCCTCGCGCCGCGTGGTGACCAGCCCGGCCTCCTCGAGCACAGCGAGGTGCTGCGAGATCGCCTGTCGCGAGGAGCCGAGCCCGTGCTTCATCGCCAGGCGCGTGCAGATCTCGAACAGGGTCTGGTCGTTGCGGTCGGTGAGCTCGTCGAGGATCGCGCGCCGCGTCGCGTCGGCGAGGGCCTTGAAGAGCGCTTCGGACACGGCCCTTTATAGGCAAGTGGAGACTTGCCTGTCAAGCTGGTGTCGATTTCGGGCGGTCCCGGTTGTCGTCGGGATGACCGACCGAGAACGAGGAGGGACCCGAGATGCAGTACATGCTTCTGATCTGCGGCTACGACGGCGACGAGGTGGCCCCGGAGGACCGGAGCGACTACACGATCGAGGACTGGGTGGCCGAGATGGACGGTCGCGGCGTGCGGCTGGTGGGCGACCGGCTGCGGCCCCAGGCCGACAGCACCACCGTCCGCGTCCGCGGCGGCGAGGTGCTGATCTCCGACGGTCCGTTCGCCGAGACCAAGGAGCAGATGTACGGCTTCGACCTGCTGGAGTGCGCCGACCTCGACGAGGCCATCGAGGTGGCGTCCAAGCACCCGCACGCCCGGCAGGGCGTGCTGGAGATCCGTCCGGTGTGGCCGCTCGACCAGGCATGACGGAGGTCGAGGCCGCGGTCGCCGAGGCGTTCCGCGACGAGTGGGGCCGGGTCGTCGCCACCCTCATCCGGATGACCGGCGACTGGGACCTCGCCGAGGAGTGCGCGCAGGACGCCGTCGCGCAGGCGCTGGCCCGCTGGCCGCGCGACGGCGTCCCGCGCAACCCGGGCGCGTGGCTCACGACCACCGCCCGCAACGCGGCGCTCAACCGGCTCAAGCGCAGCAAGATCGAATCGGCGAGGCTGAGGGAGGTGGTGGCGATGCCGGTCGGACCCGCGGACGACGGCGACGAGAGCACCGTGCCGGACGACCGGCTGCGGCTGATCTTCACCTGCTGCCACCCCGCGCTGCCCCTCGACGGCCGCGTGGCGCTGACGCTGCGCACGCTCACCGGGCTGACCACGCCCGAGATCGCGCGGGCGTTCCTGGTGCCGGAGGCGACGATGGCCCAGCGGCTCGTGCGGGCGAAGCGCAAGATCCGGCAGGCGGGCATCCCGTACCGGGTGCCGCCGGACCACCTGCTCCCCGATCGGCTCGTGGGCGTGTTCGGGGTCGTGTACCTGCTGTTCAACGAGGGCTACTCGGCCGCCACCGGGCCCGACCTCGTGCGGCACGACCTCTGCGAGGAGGCGATCCGCCTCGCGCGCGTCCTCGCCACGCTCATGCCCGACGACCCCGAGGTGCTCGGCCTGACGGCCCTGCTGCTCCTGCAGCACTCCAGGCGGGCGGCCCGGCTCGACGCCGACGGCGACCCCGTCGCGCTCGAGGACCAGGATCGCGGCGCGTGGAACCGGGACGAGATCGCCGAGGGCCTCGCGCTCCTCGACGCCGCCCTGCGCCGCCGGGAGCCCGGCACGTACCAGGTGCAGGCCGCCATCGCCGCCTGCCACGCCAGTGCCGCTCACGCCTCCGACACCGACTGGCGCCAGATCGCCGCCCTCTACGGCACGCTCGCCCGGCTCACGCCCTCGCCGGTGGTGCGGCTCAACCGCGCCGTCGCCGTCGCGATGGCCGACGGGCCCGCAGCCGGCCTCGCCCTCGTCGACGAGCTGGGCGACGAGCTGGCCGGCTACCGGATGGTGCCCGCCACCCGGGCCGACCTGCTCCGCCGCCAGGGCCGCCGGGAGGCGGCGGCCGAGGAGTACCGCAAGGCCCTGGCGATGACGGAGTCGGACGCCGAGCGCCGCTTCCTCACCCGTCGCCTGGCGGAGGTGGAGGGGTGACGATCACTCGGGCGTGATCGACCACTCGCCGTCCGAGGTCACGGTCGCCACGGCCGGCGTCTCCACCCGGACGGTGCCGGAGTGGCCGCCGATCGTGTTGACCGCGAGGTCCGGCCGGTAACCGCCGGCGCCGCTGATCAACCACACGACGAAGTTGCTGTCGCCCTTGCGGCTCTCGATGCGCGCCTCGGAGTGCCGTGCGGTGCGCTGCGTGCGGCCCGCCTGGGTGCCGCCTGCAAGTTCGTACGGGGAGAAGTTGCTGTTTCAGTGACGTGGGTCTCGGGTGGGTACACGCCGCGGAACTCGCCCAACAGAACGCGGGACTCGCCCGACGAAACGCGAGACTCGCGGGGGCAGTTGGCCCCGATGCGGCGAGTCCCGCGACCGAAGGGGCGAGTTCCGCGAACGGTGGGCCGAGTCCTGCAAACGGTGGGACGCGGGTCGCGTCAGCCCCGCCGCGCCGCCACGGCCGCCGCGAGCTCGTCGAGGAGCCCGGCGGTGGTGTCCCAGTCCATGCACGCGTCGGTGATGCTCTGACCCCGGGTCATCGACGGGCCGAGGTCCTGACGACCCGCCACGAGGAAGCTCTCCATCATCACGCCCGCGATGCCGTCCTCGCCCGCGCCGATGCGCTCGGCGAGCTCGTGCACCACGGCGGCCTGCCGGACGTGGTCCTTGCCGCTGTTGCCGTGGCTGGCGTCGACGACGACCCGAGCCGGGAGGTCGTTGCCGCGCAGCCGCTCCAGGGTGGCGGCCACGGACGCGGCGTCGTGGTTGGGGCCGCTGGTGCTGCCGCGGAGGATGACGTGGCAGTCCGGGTTGCCGGTGGTGGTGATCAGGGCGGCGAGGCCGTCCGGGTTGATCCCCATGAACACGTGGCTCGCCCCGGCCGCGCGGACGCCGTCGATCGCGACCTGCACATCGCCGTCGGTCGGGTTCTTGATCCCGACCGGCATCGACAGGGCGCTGCAGAGCTGGCGGTGCACCTGGCTCGCGGCCGTGCGGGCGCCGATGGCTCCCCAGCTCACGACGTCGGCGAGGAACTGCGGGGTGATCGGGTCGAGGAATTCGCAGCCGACCGGCAGGCCGAGCGCCGACACGTCCAGGAGCAGGCGGCGCGCCGTGCGCAGGCCGGTGTTGACGTCGTACGTGCCGTCCAGGCCGGGGTCGTTGATCAGACCCTTCCAGCCCACGGTCGAGCGCGGCTTCTCGAAGTAGGCGCGCATGACGATCCGCAGCTCGCCGGACACGCGCTCGGTGTGCTCCGCCAGGCGAGTGGCGTAGTCCATCGCGGCGTCGGGGTCGTGGATGGAGCACGGCCCGACGACGACCACGAGCCGGTCGTCGCGGCCGTCGAGGATGTCGACGACCTCTGCTCTCGATCTCGTGACGGTGTCCGCCACCGCCGCGTCGACGGGGAGCTCGTGGCGCAGCAGGGACGGGGACAGCAGCGGGCTGATCCGGGTGGTGCGGTGCTCGTCCAGCGCGGGGACGGCGGTGCTGAGTGTCATGAGGGCGCTCTCTGCGTCAGGCGAGCCGCGCCCGAGGAGGTACCCGCCGAGCCGGCTCGGGATCCGGCTCGGGGTGGGGGGTCAGCGCAGCGGTTCGCCCGCCGACCCCTCCCGGGCCGGTCGGCTAAACCAGTAGTACCAGCGCTGCACGGGCGCGACCCTACCCGATCGGTTCCGGCATGCGCTCCACCGCGTACGCCAGTTCGAGGGTTTGCCCGGTCACCGGGTCGGCGAGCTCCACGCGCCAGCGGTCACCGAACTGGTCGACGCCCGGCAGCATCGCCACCGTGCCCGACAGGAGCACGGTGCCGGGTTCGAGCAGCTCGGCGATGTCGTCGAGCCAGTGGCGCGGGGGCAGCAGCGCGGCGAGCGTGGAGTCCTGGATCAGCTGCTCGGGCCCGCCGTCGTGGGCGACCCAGGCGCGGAGGCGGAGCTCGTCGAGGTGGTCCTCGACGTCGGCGAGCCGCCAGGCCCCGTTGCCGAGCACGTCGAGGCCGGCGTTCTTGCTCCACGCCACGCCGTGCACCTCGAGGGCGCGGTCGGTGTGGTCGCACGCCACGGTGAGCAGCAGGTCCTCGGGCCGCGGGCCGGCCACCACGAGCGCCCACTCGGCCTCGCCGGACGTGCGGCCGTGCTGGACGGGGACGCCGTCGGCCTGCGCGGCGAGGTAGGGCGCCACCGGGTACAGGGCGGGTGTGACTTCCGGAGCCGGGACACCCAGCTCGGCGAGCTCGGCGACGTGGGCGGCGACCTCGTCCTGTTCGCGCCCGGCGTACCCGGCGTTGAGCAGGCGGGTGACGGTGACGGGCACGGACGTCCCGTCGGGCAGGTCGAAGGCGAGCTCGGTCATCCAGGACTTGCGCATGCCAGTTGTATACATGAAGTATGGCGGCACGCACCACCTGACAGGAGATTCCGCATGCCCGACCCGAAGACGCCGGAGATCGACCGGCGCTCGCTGGCCAAGGCCTTCACGGCGAGCCTCACCGGCACGTCGCTGGAGTGGTACGACTTCGCGGTCTACTCGGCGGCCGCCGCGCTGGTCTTCCCGCAGCTGTTCTTCCCCGACTCCGATCCGCTGACCGGCACCCTGCTGGCCTTCTCGACCTACGCCGTCGGTTACGTCTCGCGCCCGCTCGGCGGGTTCGTGTTCGGGCGGCTCGGCGACGTCATCGGGCGCAAGCAGGTGCTGGTGCTCACGCTGCTCCTGATCGGGGCCGCGACGTTCCTGATCGGCCTGCTGCCCACCTACGGCACGATCGGCGTGGCCGCACCGATCATCCTGGTGCTGCTGCGGTTCGCGCAGGGCGTCGGCGTCGGCGGTGAGTGGGGCGGCGCGGTGCTCCTGTCGAGCGAGTTCGGCGACCCGCGCAAGCGCGGCTTCTGGTCGTCGGCGGCGCAGATCGGCCCGCCCGCGGGCAACCTGCTCTCCAACGGCGTGCTGGCGCTGCTGTCCGGCGTGCTGTCGGACGAGGCGTTCCTCGGCTGGGGCTGGCGCCTCGCGTTCCTGCTCTCCGCCGTGCTCGTGGCGTTCGGGCTGTGGATCCGGCTGCGCCTCGAGGACACCCCGGTGTTCCGCGCCATCCAGGAGCGCGGCGAGCAGCCGGCCGCCCCGATCGGCGACGTCTTCCGCACCCAGGGCCGCGGCCTCCTGGCCGGCGTGCTCAGCCGGATCGGCCCGGACGTGAGCTACGCGCTGTTCACGGTCTTCGTGATCACCTACGCCACGACGGTTGTGGGGATGAGCCGCGGCCAGGTGCTCACCGCCATCCTCATCGGCTCGGCCTGCCAGCTCGGCCTGATCCCGCTGGCCGGGGCCGTGTCCGACCGCGTCAACCGGCGCGCCGTGTACGGGGTGGCCGCCGCAGGCGCCGCCGTCTGGCCGTTCCTGTTCTTCCCGGCGATCTCGACCGGTTCGACGGTGCTGCTGATCATCGGCGTCGTCATCGGGCTCGCGCTGCACTCGTTCATGTACGGCCCGCAGGCCGCCTTCGTCACCGAGCAGTTCAGCACCCGGCTGCGCTACACCGGCAGCTCGCTCGCGTACACCATCGCGGGCGTGTTCGGCGGCGCGATCGCGCCGCTCGCCTTCACCGCGCTGCTCAGCGCGTGGGGCACCTGGGTGCCCGTCGCCCTCTACGTGCTGGTGGCGTCGCTGTGCACGCTCGCCGGCCTCGCACTGGGCCGGAACCCGGACCCGGCGGAGGACGAGGAGTACCTGCTCACGCTTGGAGGAAGAGCTGCAGCGTGATCCGCAGGTGCTCGGAGATCGCCTCGTGCGCGGCCGCCTCGTCACCGCTGTCCAGCGCGTCGACGATGCGGCCGTGTTCCACGCAGACCGACCGCTGCCGGTCGGCCGCCCGGAACAAAGCCGCGACGCCCACGCGCACCTGCCGCGTGCGCAGGCCGGCGTAGGTGCGGGCGATCAATTCGTTGCCGGCCGCGTCGACCAGGGACTGGTGGAACTGGCGGTCCCACTCGATGAAGTCCTGCGCGTCGCACGGTCCGGCGGCAAGCAGCCGCTCCTGCTCGGCGAGCGCGGCGCGCATCGCATCGAGGGGGACCGTGCCCTGGGCGAGCGTGACGGACGCCGAGTGCCGTTCGAGGAGCTCGCGCAACTCCATCAGCTCACGGATCTGCCGCCCGGACAGCGGAGGGACGTACGCTCCCCGCTTGGGCACCATCTCGACCAGGCCCTCGGAGACGAGCAGGAGCAGTGCCTCCCGCACGGGGGTGCGGGACACGCCGATGTCCTGGGCGAGGTCGACCTCGTTGAGGAAGGTTCCTTGCACGGCAGGATCGACCAGCACCGTCTCGCGCAGATGGCGGTAGGCGCGTTCACGACCGGAGATCTGCGCCTTCTGCATGCAATAGGTATACATTAACTGGAGGTTTCGTGCGGATCGCCCTCGCCCAGATCGCCGCCACCGCAGACCCGGCGGAGAACCTCGACCTCGTCGCGGACGGGGCCACGCGGGCCGCGGACGCCGGGGCTTCGCTGGTCGTGTTCCCCGAGGCCACCATGTGCGCCTTCGGGCACCCCCTCGGTCCGGTCGCCGAGCCGCTCGACGGCCCGTGGGCGAAGCGCGTGCACGCCATCGCGGACACGGCGCGCCTCACCGTCGTCGCGGGGATGTTCACCCCCGCCACCCACGGCCGCGTCCACAACACGCTGCTCGCCACCGGCAAGGGGGTCGAGGCGAGCTACGACAAGATCCACCTCTTCGACGCCTTCGGCTTCTCCGAGTCCCGTACCGTCGCGGCGGGCACCCGGCCGGTGAGCATCAAGGTCGAGGGCGTCACCGTCGGCCTCGCCACGTGCTACGACCTGCGCTTCCCCGGCCTCTTCCAGCGCCTCGCCGCGAGCGGCGCCGGCGTGATCGCGGTGCCCGCGTCGTGGGGTGCCGGCCCGGGGAAGCGGGAGCAGTGGGACCTGCTCGTGCGGGCCAGGGCGCTGGACAGCACCGCCTTCGTGGCCGCGTGCGACCAGGCCGACCCCACCACCGTGGGGCGGGAGGCGGGCAAGGCGCCCACCGGGATCGGCGCCAGCGCCGTGGTCGGGCCGCTGGGTGACGTCCGGGCCCAGCTGGGCGCGGAGCCGGACCTGCTGGTCACCGACATCGACCTCGACGAGGTGCAGGAGGCCCGCGCCGTCGTGCCGGTGCTGGCCAACCGCCGCTTCTGAGGCCCCACCGGGGTCGTGAGTGGATACGAGTGCTCCAGCACTCGTATCCACTCACGGGTGGGTCAGTGGGGGGCGCCCAGGACGCCGTCCAGGAGCCCCGGGTAGAGCGCGTTCAGGTCGTCGCGGCGCAGGGTGGCGATGCGGCGCGTGCCCACCGCGCGCATGCTGATCACTCCCGCCTCGCGCAGGATCCGCAGGTGGTGGGTGCGGGTGGACTTCGTGACCGGGAGCGGCACCGATCCGCACGCCAGCCCCTCGGGCGGTGCCTCGGCGAGCTGGCGCACGTACAGCAGGCGCACCGGGTCGCCGAGCGCGGCGAGCACCTGTTCGATGCGGATCTCCTCGCGGCCCGGCTGCGGGAGCTCGGTCGGCTGTGTGACCGGGGACATGGCGGAATGGTACGACGACTGTCGAAGTTCGACGAACGTCGTAGTACGGTTCCGGTCGTACTCGTCCCGATCGGGAAGGTTCCCATCGATGTCCGCACGCTCCTACCTGCTCGCCGCCGGGGCGTTCGCCGTCGGCACGAGCGCTTACGTGGTCTCCGGCGTGCTGCCTGCCGTCAGCGCCGAGCTGGACGTCTCCGTCACCGCCGCCGGCCAGCTGACCACCGCCTTCGCGCTCGCCTACGCCGTGAGCGCCCCGCTGATCGCCACCGTCACCGCCCGCTGGGAGCGGCGGCGCCTGCTGCTCGCCGCGCTGCTGGTGGCCGCAGCGGGCAACGCGATCTCGGCGATCGCCACCACGTACCCGCTGCTCCTCGGCGGGCGCATCGTCGCGGCGCTGGGCGCCGCCGCGTACACGCCCGCGGCCACGCTGTTCGCCACCGTGCTGCGCCCGCCGGAGGAACGGGGCCGGGCGGTCGCGATCGTGTTCGGAGGCCTGACGCTGTCCCTGGCGCTCGGCGTGCCGCTGAGCTCTCTGCTCGCCGGCGGCATCGGCTACCGCTGGGTGTTCGCGCTCGTGGCGTTCGTCAGCGTCCTCGCGGCGGCCGCGGTGCGCCTGCAGCTGCCCTACCTCGCAGGCTCGCCCGCGGTGCCGCTGCGCGAGCGGTTCGCGGTGGCGGCCGACGGCCGCGTGCTGACGGTGCTGGCGATCACCGTGTTCGGCGTGGTCGCCACGATGTCGGTCTACATCTACGTCGTGCCGCTGCTCACCGCCACCACCGGCCTCACCGGGTCCACCATCGGCTCGCTCCTGCTCGCCTACGGGCTGGGTGCACTGGTGGGCAACGCCGCGGGCGGGCGGTCCACCGACCGCTTCGGCAGCATCCCCACGCTCTTCGCCACGCTCGCCGGCTTCGTCGTCATGATCGCGACCCTGCCGTTCACCGCCACGACTGCCGTGGGCGCCGCGGTGGCGCTGTTCGTGTGGAGTGTGTTCACCTGGTCGTTCAACCCACCGGTGCAGAGCCTCCTGCTGGAGCTGGCACCGTCGGGCGGGTTGGTGCTCTCGCTCAACGCGTCGGCGATCTACTTCGGCATGGGGCTCGCGGGCGTGCTCGGCGGCACCGTGATCGGTGCCGTCGGCGTGCTCGCGCTGCCGGAGGTGGGTGCGGTGCTCGGGCTCGTGGTGCTCGGCCTGCTGCTCGCGCTGCGGTCGGGCGGTCGCCGCACCGCGCCCGCGCTCGCGGACTGAGGGGCTACTCCGCCGCCGCGTCGAGCTCCTGCGAGATCGACGCGGCGAGCGCGGTGTCCAGCTCCGTGATCCCGCCCTTCGAGTGGGTGGAGAGGCGGAACACCAGGGTGCGCCAGCGGATGTCGATGTCGGGGTGGTGGTCGCGCTCCTCGGCGATCGCCGCGACCCGGTCCACCACCGCGATCGCGGCCGGGAACGAGGGCAGCTCCGCCACCCGCACCAGCTCGTCGCCGTCGCGTTCCCAGCCGTCGAGGCCTCCGAGAGCGGCTGCGATCTCGTGGTCGTCCAGCAACCTGGGCATGGGCCCATCCTGCCCCTTACGGTGCAGTCGTGCCGATCAGTTCCCCTGTCGAAGGATTCCGCCTCGCCTACGAAGACCACGCAGGAGACGACCGCCCAGGAACCGGCGGCCCCGTCGTCCTGCTGCACGGGTGGCCAGGAGACCGCCACGACCACCGTGAGCTGGTGGCGCGGCTGACCGGGACGTGCCGGATCGTGGTGCCGGACCTGCGCGGGTTCGGCGATTCCACCGGTCCGGCCGGTGCCGACCCCGCCGACTTCGCGGCTGACGCGCAGGCCCGCAGCGTGCTGGCGCTGGTCGAGGAGCTGGCGCTGGGGCCTGTGGTGCTCGCCGGCTACGACATCGGCTCCCGCATCGCCCAGGCCGCGGCCAGGGCGCGACCCGACCTCGTGCGGGCACTCGTCGTCGCCCCGCCGCTGCCCGGCGTGGGGGATCGGGTGCTGACGCCGGACGCGCAGCGCGAGTTCTGGTACCAGCCCTTCCACGCGCTGGACCTCGCCGAACAGCTGCTCGACGGGTCCCCGGGCGTGGTGCGCACCTACCTCGCGCACTTCTGGTCGCACTGGTCCGGGCCCGACTACGAGCCCGAACCGGCCGAGCTCGACCGGCTCGCCGCCGCCTACGGGCGCCCGGGTGCCTTCGTCGCGTCGATCAACTGGTACCGGGCCGGGTCCGGCGCGGTCGCACGTTCGCTCGCGGAGCAGCCGCCCGCGCCTGCCGACCGGCTCGCCGTGCCCACCACCGTGCTGTGGCCCGAACACGACCCGCTCTTCCCCCGGACCTGGTCCGACCGGCTCGAGCAGTTCTTCTCCGCCGTCGAGCTGCGCCCGCTCGACGGCGTGGGGCACTTCGGGCCGCTGGAGGCGCCGGACGCGTTCGCGACCGCGATCCGGGAGCGCCTGGCCTGACGGGCGAGCCCGTCAGAAGTCGCGGCGCAGCATCCGGTACACGGTGAGACCGGCCCCCAGGGCCAGGTAGCACAGCGCCCGCACCGTGCTCTGCACCATCTCCCCGAGCGGCATCGGGTCGCGCAGGGCGTCCACCGCGGCCGTCCAGCCGCTGGTGAGCAGGTAGGGCTGCAGCCACTCCAGGGCCGGGATCGCCGTCAGCACCCCGAAGAGGATCAGCCCGCCGAGCACGGACGTGACCACCACCGACGGGTGCTCGGTGAGCGCGGAGACCGCGAGGGCCACCGCACCGACCGCGGCGAGCTGAACGATCGTCCACGCCACGACCAGCGAGACCCGCGCGAACGCGTCCCCCGGGCCGAGCGCGGTGCCCGACAGCGTGACGAGCTGCCCCTCCGCCCGGCCCACGACGACGACGCCGGCGAGCACGCCCATCACCGCGAGGGCGAGCACGGCGAGGACGGCGACCACGAGCACGCCGAACGCCTTCATCCCCACCAGCCGCAACCGGCCGACGGGGGCGAGCAGCAGCCCGCGCAGGGTGCCGTGGGCGGCCTCGCCCGCGATCGCGTCGGCGGCCGCCATGGCGACGGCCAGCGGCAGCAGCAACGACAGCGACACCGTGATCGCGACGATCGGCAGCATGAACCCGTTGCCCGCCACGGCCCCGATGAGGCCGGGCCCGGGCCCGGCGTCGGCCACCGCCACGCCGATCGAGATCAGCACCGGGACGAGCGCGAACACGCCGAGCATCACGAGTGTGCGCGGGCGCCGCAGCACCCACCGCACCTCCGCGCCGAGCAGGCGGATCAGCGGGACGGTGCGGGGGGCGGCGTCGGATTCGGGGCGGGAGATCACGGCGGCGGTCACGACGGGTCCTCGGTGAGGCGGGCGAACAGCTCCTCCAGGTTGGTGCGGCTGCGGCGCGCCTCGTGCACCGCCACCCCGGCCCGGACGAGCAGGGCGATCAGCTCGGGCGCGGCCGGTCCGTCGTCGGCCACCACCACGGCCTGCTCCTCGGAGCTGGTGCGCTCGGCCCGGTACGCCGTGGCGCCCGCGCCGCGCAGCGTGCGCAGCGCCAGGTCGATGTCCGGGGTGGTGATCACCAGACCGGTGGTGCCAGCAGCGAGCAGCGCGCGCAGCTCACCGGCCGCGACGAGCGAGCCCGCCTGCAGCACGGCGACGTGCGTGCAGGTGGCCTCGACCTCGGCGAGGAGGTGCGAGGAGACGATGACGGTGGTGCCCGCGGCGTGCAGCTCGGCGATGATCCGCCGGACGTCGCGGGTGCCCGCCGGGTCGAGCCCGTTGGTCGGCTCGTCGAGCACCACCAGCCTGCGCGGCAGCAGCAGCACGGCGGCCAATCCGAGGCGTTGCTTCATCCCGAGCGAGTAGCCGCGGAACCGGCGGTCGGCGGCGTCGGCGAGCCCCACCCGCTTCAGCGCGACGTCCACGGCGTTCGTGAGCTCGCCGCGCGGCAGCAGGGGCTCCATCGCGGCGGCCCTGCGGAGGTTCTCCCGCCCGGACAGGAAGGGGTGGAAACCGGGCCCCTCCACGAGCGCGCCGACGTGCGGGAGCGCGCGGTCGATGCCCTCGGGCACCGGCCGGCCCAGCAGCTCCGCCGAGCCCGCCGTGGGCCGCGTGAGCCCCAGCAGCATCCGGATCAGCGTGGTCTTGCCCGAGCCGTTGGGCCCGAGCATCCCGAGCACGGCACCCGCCGGGACCTCCAGGTCGATGCCGTCCACCGCGACCGTGCGGCCGAACACCTTCCGCAGGCCCAGCGAGCGGGCCGCGACCCCTTCTACGGGAGCGGCGCCCGCCGGAGCGGGCGCCGCGTCGACCGATGGCATCGTGGTCACCGGGCCAGTGCCTCGCTGAGGACCTGTTCCGGCACCGCCCCGGCCGCGATCCGCCCGTCGTCGGTGACGATCACGCCCGCCACCGCACTGGTGATCAACCGTCCGCTGCCCCACGGCCCGGAGATCGGCCTGCCCAGTTGGGACAGGTCGGGCGCACCCTCGCGGCGTTCGGGACCGGGTGCAGCCATGACGTAGACCGTGTCCCAGCCCTCGCCGACCGCGGTGGCGTCGTCCTTCGACGGGTGCCCCTCCGGCGGTTGCGCGTCCTCGATCCGGGCGCCCGGCGGCGGGGTGAAGCGGAACAGTTCCGGGTCCTGCGGGCCGAACTCGAGCTCGGTGAACCCGATCTCCACGGCCGGATCGGACGATCCCGTGCCCAGGACGGTGAGCCGCAGCGGCATCCGGTGCTCGGCGTCCACCGCGACCCGTACCTCCCGCAGAAGCGTGCGCTCCGACGACGCGGGCGCGAGGACCAGATCGTATGCGGCCCGGCCCGCGACCTCGGAGGTGCCTTCGACACTGATCTCGCTCGTGGGCCGCAGGGCCGCCAGCGCCTCCGCGGCGGCCGCCCCCGGGTCGGCGTTGGCCGTGTCGCGCTCGTGGCCGTCCTCGGGCACCCGCCGCACCGTGCGGTCCTCCGAGTTCCACGACCAGAACGTCTCGCCGTCGGACACCAGTGTGCGTTCACCCGAACCGGTCGGGAGCTGCACGCGGCCGCGGCGGTCGCCATCGGTCCAGATGCGGGCCGTGCTCGTGCCGTCGCCGGTCTGCGGCATGCCCGGCATGGCGGGCAGTCCGAGCCCGTTCTCCATCTCCACGGCGCCCGCGAGCGGCTGGTGATCGGCGGCGAGCACCGACCGGACCAGCTCCTCCGGGTCCACCGGGGGCAGTGCCGGCTGCGCTCCCGCCCCCGCGGGAGCCGCCAGCAGGCTCAAGCCCACGACGCCCGCCACCGCCACGCCGGCGGCAGCCGAGCGTCCGATCCTGTTGCTGCGCGCGGTGGCCATGGGGCATAGCGTGACGGACGCGCGCTGAGAGTGTTCTGAGGTGTGCAGATGCCGGTGCGGGTAGCGTCCGCCGCGAGCCCACCGGAGCGAAGCGGAGGCAAACGGACGTGGCGCGCGTGCTTGTGGTGGACGACGAGCCGGGCATCCGCACGGCGGTCGCGCGTGGCCTGACGGCGGAGGGCATGGAGGTCGTCGCGGTCGGCGACGGACACTCCGGGCTGCAGGCCGCCCTCACCGGCAGCTTCGACGCCGTCGTGCTCGACATCATCCTGCCAGGGCTGTCCGGCTACCGCGTGCTCGAGCAGCTGCGCACCGCCGGCGTCGACACCCCGGTGCTGCTGCTCTCCGCCAAGGACGGCGAGTTCGACCAGGCCGACGGCCTCGACCTCGGCGCCGACGGCTACCTCGTCAAACCCTTCGCGTTCGTGGTGCTGGTCGCGCAGCTGCGGGCCATGCTGCGTCGGCGCGACGCCGCACTGGGCCGCACCGGCCAGCGGGTGCGGCTCGGGCCCCTCGTCGTCGACCCGGTGGCCCGCTCCGTCAGCTGGCACGGCGACGTCGTGGAGCTCTCGCCCCGCGAGTTCGCCCTGCTGCACGCCCTCGCCAGCCGGCCCGACACCGCGGTGTCCAAGGACGAGCTCCTGCGCCTCGTCTGGGGCGACGAGCAGGCCGCCAGCCGCAACGTCGTCGAGGTCTACGTCGGGTACGTCCGGCGCAAGCTCGACGCCGTGGGAGCGGGGCACGTGCTCAAGACCGTCCGCGGCTACGGGTACATCGTCGAGTCGCCGTGATCCGTGCAGGGTTCCGACAGTGGTGGTCGGCCCGCCCGCTGCGATTGCGCATCACGCTCGTGGTGGGGTGCGTCGCGCTGATCGGGCTGCTCGCGCTGAGCAGGCTCGGCGTCAGCCTCCTCTACGAGACCATGCTCGGTGCCGCCGACGCCGAGCTGCGCACCGACGCCCGCACCGTCGCCGAGCAGCTGGCCGCAGGCACCCCGCCCGAGCAGGTCCGCCGGTTCGAGCTGCGGGTCGTCGACATGTCGGGGGTGCCCGTCGACGGCGGCCCCGACCTGCCGCTGCGACCCGACCAGTTGCGCGCCCTCGCCTCGGGCGACGCCTTCGTCGTCGGCGACTTCCGGGAGCTGCGCCGCTGGCTCGCCGTGCCCGCCGTGCTGCCGGACGGTGCGCCGCGGCTCGTCGTCGTCACCTCCGACCTCGTCGGCGGGGCCATCCTGCTGGCCAACGCCGCCGTCGGGTTCGTCGTCGGTGCGCTCGTGGTCGCCGCCGTGGTGGCGCTCGCGGGGTGGGCGGCCACCCGCGCCGCCCTCCGCCCGGTCGACCGCATGCGCGTGGCCGCCTCCGCGCTGCCACCGGGGGAGCGGCTGCCGGTGCCCGTGGCCCGCGACGAGCTGCGGGCCCTCGCCGAGGAGTTCAATGCCCTCCTGGCCCGCCGCGACGAGGCCGTGGCCCGCCTCGAACGCTTCACGGGCGACGCCGCCCACGAGCTGCGCTCCCCGGTGGCCGCGATCCGCGCCCAGGCGGAGGTGGCCGTCGCCCACCCGGACCCGGAGCTCACGGAGGAGACGCTGCGCGCCGTCGTCGACGAGGCGACGCGGCTCACCACGCTGCTGTCCGATCTGCTCGCCCTCGCCCGCGCCGACGCCGGGCAACGCCCGCCCGCCCAGCCGGTGGACCTCGTCGCCGCCGCCAAGGCGGCCATCGACCGCGCGAGCGGCGGCCACGGCTGCACCCGGCTCGAGGACCCGGTGCTGCAGCTCGTGGCGCCCACCCCCGCCGAGGTCGGGGCGAGCCCGTCCGAGGTGGCGCTGGTGCTGGACAACCTCATCTCCAACGCGCGCCGCTACGCCCGGTCGTTCGTGCGCATCAGCGTGCTGCCCGCGGGCCGGGTGGTGCGGCTGCTGGTCGAGGACGACGGCCCCGGGATCCCGCCCGGCGACCGGGAGCGGATCTTCGACCGGTTCGTGCGGCTGTGCCCCGAGGCGGGCGCGGGCGGCGGCGCCGGGCTGGGGCTGGCGCTGGTGGCCGCGCTCGTGCACGGGCGTGGCGGCGTCGTGTCGGCGGGGGCCACGCCCACCGGCGGCGGCCGCATCGAGGTGCGATGGCCCGCGTCGAGCAGCCGGACGAGCTGAGCTCACCCCTCCACACGCGACTCTCAGCCCTTAAACCGGGAGACTCGCCGCCCGAAACGCGGGACTCGCCCCCGGATGCGCGAGTCTCGCGTTTCGCGGGGTGAGTGCTGCGTTCCCGACAGCCTCGGGGGGTCAGGGGTAGCGCCGCGGGGGCGCGATCTCCTGTTCCTGCTCCTCCACCGGCACGCGGGACGGGCCCGGCACGTCGGAGGCCTCGGGGTCGCGGGGCGGGATCCGCATCGGCTGCGCGCGGGGGGCCTCGTCGGCGGGGACGAGGCCGAGCCCGGCCAGGCCCGACGCCGTCTGCTCGAACACGTCGCCCGATCCCGTCGGCGCACCGGGCTGGACCGGCCATCCCGGCGGCACGGCGAGCGCGGGCAGCGGCGGGGAGGCCGGCTGTGCCGGTGCTGCGGGCTCGGGCCGGGCGTCCGGTGCCGCGGCGGCGGGGGTGCTCTCCGGGGCGGGAGTGCTCGGCTGCTCGGGTGCCGTCGGGTTCGCCGGTCGGCTCGCCGTCTGGGGCACCGTGTGGGGCCCGGTCTCCTGGGATGCCGTCTTGGGCGCGGCCGCCTGCTCGGGCGCCGTCTGCTGGGACTCGGCCTGCTGCGCGACCGCTTGCTGCGCCGGCTGCTGGGGCGACGACTGCGCCGCCGGGGCGTGCTTGGCCGGCGTGGTCGGTTGCTGGGTCGACGACTGCTGGGCCGGGGCCTGCTCGGTCGGCGTCGCTGCCGCCGCGCCCGCCCCCGCACCCGCGGCCGCTGCCGCGGGGCCGGCGGCCGGGGGCGTCGCGGCGGGGGTGGACCCGTTGGTGGAGCTCGCCTCGCCGCCGCCGGCCGCAGACCGCCCCTCGGGGATGGCGCTGTCGAGCAGCTGGCGGCTGGTGTCGAGCTGGGCGGCGAGGCGCAGGCGCAGCGCCTGCAGGTCGTCGACCTCGCGCTGAGCGTCCTCGACGGTCTGGCGGACGGCGTCCTTCGCGTCCGCGACGACGGTGCGGGACTGCTCCTCGGCGTCGTCCATCACCCGGCGGGCGGTGCGCATCGCCTCGGTCTGCATCTTCGCGAGCTGGGCCATCGCCTCGCGGCACCGCAGCGCGAGGACCTGGCGGAACTCCTCGTCCTCCGCGGCGCGGCGGGCGGCGGCCTCGTCGTCGAGCCGGGTGCGCTCGGCGGCGGCATCGCGGCGCATTCGTTCGATCTCGTCGAGGTCGCGGGGGCCGCGCAGCTCGTCCTCGCTGAAGCCGAAGCCGCCGAGGTCGCCCTCTGCGCCGACGGCGGCGATGATGTCCGCGGCGTGCGACGCGGCCTGGGCGGACGCGTCGGCCCGCAGCCCGGTGAACTCCTCCTTGGCGAGGCGGAGCATCACCTGCAGCCGCTCGTTCATGCTGTCGACCGTGTCCGGTGGGCCGGACAGCACCCGCAGCTCCCCGCGCAGCCGTTCGATCTCGGCGTGTGCGCTCGCCAGCTCCTTGCGGCACGCCGCGAGCTGCTGGCCGAGCTGGGAGGCCTGCTCGACGGCGGCGGCGCGGTCGGCGGCCAGGATCGTGGTCTCGGCGTCCACCCGGTTGAGGTGGTACGCGACCTGATCCGGGTCGTAACCGCGGCGCACGACGGCGAACGCGGGGGTGGTGATCGGCGGCTGCTCGGCTGGAGCCATGTCGATCACGGTACGAGCGAGTGGGGTGCTCTGGTGGTGGCACCACGGCTATTTCACCTGGTCGTGGGCGTTGTCGTACCTCGGAGCGGCACCTGGTGGGCGGCGCTGCCACGATCGGTGAGTGCCCGTACTGCGGTCGACCGTGCTGATCGACGCCCCCCAGCGCACCGTCGCGGGTCTCCTGCGCGATGGCACGGTCTCCGCGGAGGCGATGCGCCGCTGCGGCCACCGGTTCGCGGGGAGCGGCCCGCTGCTGTGCCTCGGTGAGACGGTCCGGTTCGGGGTGCGGGTCGCCCCCGGTGTGCGGGTGCCGCTGCGCACCCGGATCACCGCGGTGTCGCCGTCGGGCATCGAGTCGGTGCTCGTGGCGGGGCCGCTGCGGGCGTTGGAGCACCGCACCACGCTGACGCCGACCGGCGCGGGCACGCTGGTGCTCGACGAGGTCGCGTGGACCTCCCTGCTGGGTGTGCTCGGGCGGGCCGGGGACGTGGTGCGGGGTCGCGGGCTCGTGCTGCGGCTGCTGGCCGCGCGCTCGGAGGTGCTGGTGGAGCAGGCGGCGCAGCTGGTGGACCGGCCGGTGGTGGTGGCCACGGCCCTGGTGCGCGACGGCGCCGTGCTCGCCGCGCAGCGCACCCGGCCGCCGGCGCTCGCGGGTCGCTGGGAGCTGCCGGGTGGCCGGGTGGAGGAGGGGGAGACCGAGCCCGCGGCCGTGGTGCGCGAGATGCGCGAGGAGCTGGGCGTGGACGTCCGCGTGACCGGGCGGCTGGGCACCGACCTCCCGCTCCCCGACGTGGTGCTGCGCGTGTACACCGCCGAGCCGGCACCGGGCAGCCCCGAGCCGCAGCCGCTGGAGCACGCCGCGCTGCGCTGGGTGACGGCCGACGACGTGCCCGACGTCGACTGGGTGGCCGCCGACCGCGCCGTGGCCGCTGACCTGCTCACCCTGCTGCGCGGGGCGGTTCGTTCGCACCCGTGAACGCGGGGGAACCGCGCGGCGGCCGGTGTCGTCCGTGCCGGCATGGTTCTCGACCCCCTCCTCCGCCGCCAGGCGGGCGTGATCTCCCGCGGGCAGGCGCTGCGGGCGGGGTGCGCCGCGGCGGCGGTCGACCGGATGGTGCGCACCCGCCGGTGGCGGCCGCTGCACCCGCGCGTCTACCTGGTGCGCGGCTACGAGCCGGGCGACGAGGCGCGGGCCCGGGCCGCGGCCCTGTGGGCGGGTGGGGGTGCGGTGCTGTCGGGCGCGGCCGCGGCCTGGTGGCACGGGATGCTGCCCGCCGCCCCGCGCACCCTCGCCGTGACGGCGCCCGCGCGCCGGCCCGCGCGGCCGGGCGTGGTGGTGCGGTGCCGGGTGCTCGCGGCGGCCGACCGCACCGTGCACCGCCACCTCGACGTCACCACGCCCGCGCTCGCGGCGCTGGAGGCGGCCGTCGAGCTCGGCACGGGCGCGGGCGGGCGGCTGCTGGACCACGCGCTCGCGGGCCCGGTCGGCTGGCCCGCGCTGCTCGCGGCCCACCGGCGCCACCCGACGGCCGCCGGGAGCGCCGTGCTGGCCGGGGCCGCCGACCGGGCACTGGTGCGGTCGCTGCCGGCCGCGGGGTGGCGGCTCCTGCCGGGCCGGCCCACCACCGTGGTGTTCCCGGCCGCCCGGGTGGCCGTGGAGGTCACCGGCTGGGTGCCCGCAGCGTCGCGCGCGCACCCCGGGTGGCACGTGGTGCGGGTCGACCGCACCGGGATCGCCGAGCGGCCCGCAGCCGTGCTCGGGACGATCGCGGCGGCCGTGGGACGTGATGTCCACCACCCGGAGGCCCGGATCGGGCCCTCAACCGGGGTGCGGAGGTGAGGCTGTCCTCACGCCGGGCGCAGGGCGCGTGCCCGGGCGGGCTACCGTGAAGTGTGAGCACAGCATCCACCCTCGCGGCACCCGCCCAGCGGTCCGGCGCGGCCCGCGGAGCGGCCGGGCTGCGCAACGTCGCCATCGTCGCCCACGTCGACCACGGCAAGACCACCCTCGTCGACGCCATGCTCCGCGCCTCCGGCGCGTTCGGGGAGCGCGCCGCCGTGGTCGACCGGGTCATGGACTCGGGCGACCTCGAGCGCGAGAAGGGCATCACGATCCTCGCCAAGCACACGGCGATCGACTGGCACGGCATGACGCTGAACGTCGTCGACACGCCGGGGCACGCCGACTTCGGCGGCGAGGTCGAGCGCGGTCTGTCGATGGTCGACGGTGTCGTGCTGCTCGTCGACGCGAGCGAGGGCCCGCTCCCGCAGACCCGCTTCGTGCTGCGCAAGACCCTCGCCGCCGGCCTGCCGGTCGTCCTCGTGGTCAACAAGACCGACCGGCCCGACGCGCGTTGCGCCGAGGTGGTCGACGAGAGCCTCGAGCTGCTGCTGGAGCTGGCCGACGAGCTGGAGCTCGACGAGGACACCACGGGCCAGCTGCTGGACCTCCCCGTCGTGTACGCGAGCGGCCGCGCCGGGCGCGCTTCCCGCACCCGTCCCGCCGACGGCGACCTGCCTGCAGACCCGGGCCTCGAGGCCCTGTTCGACGTGATCGCCGAGACGGTGCCGCCGCCCGCGGACGACCCGGACGCGCCGCTGCAGGCGCACGTCACCAACCTGGACGCCACGAGCTTCCTCGGCCGCATCGCGCTGTGCCGGGTGCGGGCCGGGGTGATCCGGCGCGGCCAGCAGGTCGGCTGGTGCAAGGCCGACGGCACGGTCACCCGCGTGAAGATCACCGAGTTGCTCCGCACCGAGGCGCTGGACCGGGTGCCCGCGGATTCGGCGAGCGCCGGTGACCTGGTGGCCGTCGCGGGCATCGCCGACGTCATGATCGGCGACACCCTCGCCGACCCCGACAACCCCGTGCCGCTGCCGCGCATCCACGTCGACGAGCCTGCGATCGCCGTCACGGTCGGGATCAACACCTCGCCGCTGGTCGGCCGCGACGAGCACCCGGGCACCAAGCTGACGGCCCGCCAGGTGAAGGGCCGCCTCGACGCCGAGCTCGTGGGCAACGTGTCGTTGCGCGTGCTGCCCACCGAGCGCCCGGACGCGTGGGAGGTGCAGGGCCGCGGTGAGCTGGCCCTCGCGGTGCTGGTCGAGACCATGCGCCGGGAGGGCTTCGAGCTCACTGTCGGCAAGCCGGAGGTCGTCACGCGCACGATCGACGGCAAGGTGCACGAGCCGTTCGAGCAGCTGTCGGTCGACGTGCCCACCGAGCACCTCGGGGCCGTCACGCAGCTGGTGGCGGGGCGCAAGGGCGAGCTGGGCCAGATGGTGCACGGCGAGAGCCGGGTGCGGATGGACTACCGGGTGCCCGCGCGCGGCCTGATCGGCTTCCGCACCGAGTTCCTCACGATCACCCGCGGTGCGGGCATCGCGAGCCACGTCTTCGACGGCTACGGGCCGTGGGTGGGCGAGCTGCGCACCCGGCTGCGCGGCTCGCTGGTGTCCGACCGCTCCGGCCCGGTCACGGCGTACGCGGTGGACCAGCTCTCCGACCGCGGTGTGCTGTTCGTCGGGCCCGGCACCCAGGTGTACGGGGGCATGGTGATCGGCGAGTACACCCGCGCCGAGGACCTCGAGGTCAACATCACGCGCGAGAAGAAGCTCACCAACATGCGTTCGTCCACGGGCGACGAGCTGGTGAAGCTGACCCCGCCCACGGTGCTGAACCTGGAGCAGGCCCTGGAGTTCTGCGCCACGGACGAATGTGTCGAGGTCACGCCGGAATCGGTGCGGATCCGCAAGGTGGAGCTGGACTCGCACGCAAGGGCCCGGCAGCGCGCCAGGGCGCGCAACCCCCGCTGATCTCGGGGCTTCCGCACCTCCATACGGTGGAGGCATGAGGAAGGTGCGGGTGTCGGGCTGTGCTGCCTTGGTCCTGGCGCTCGTCGTGGCGCTGGCGGCCTGCTCGAACGAGCCGGTGGCACCGCCGCCACCCGCACCGATCCCCACCCCGCAGCCCGAGCCGACGCGGCTGGTGGTGGGCGTGGACGACATGGGTGCCGGGTTCAACCCGCACCTGCTCGCCCACCAGTCGCCGGTGACCTCGGCGCTCGCCACGCTCGTGCTGCCCTCGGTGTTCCGCCCCGACGCCGAGGGTGCGATGCACATCGACCCGACGATCGCGACGAGCGCCGAGGTCACCGCCACCGAGCCGTTCACCGTGAGCTACGAGCTCAACCTCGAGGCCTCGTGGTCGTCGAACGCGCCGATCGCGGCCGAGGACTTCGTCTACCTCTGGGAGCAGATGCGCAGCCAACCGGGCGTCACCGACGCCGCCGGCTACCAGCTCATCACGGAGGTGCGGTCCCGCGCGGGGGGCAAGGCCGTGGACGTCGTGTTCTCCCAGCAGTACCCGGCCTGGCAGCACCTGTTCTCCAACCTGCTGCCCGCGCACATCCTGAAGGACGCCCCGGGCTCGTGGACGGGTGCGCTCACCGACGGCATCCCGGCTTCCGGCGGCCCGTTCCGGGTCACCACGGTCGACCGTGCCCGCGGCGAGGTGCTGCTCACCCGCAACGACCTCTACTGGGACACCCCGGCCGTGCTCGACGAGCTGCAGTTCCGCAGGCTGGGGCCCGACGAGCTGGCTCCCGCGCTCGCCGCGGGCGACGTCGACGTGGCCATGCCCCGGGCCGAGCCGGAGATCCGCACAGCGCTGGGCGGGCTGCAGCCGGCGCCCAAGCTGCAGTCGGTGGCGGAGTCGGTGGTCACGCAGCTGGGCATGCGCGCCGACGGGGGCCCGCTGGCCGACGCCCGGATCCGCCGCGGGATCGCCATGCTGCTCGACCGGGAGGCGATCCGCGCGTCGGTGGCCCCGGAGGCCCTCACGGCCGACGCGTTCGGCCTCGCGCCGTCGCAGCCGGGGTACGCGCCCACGGCGGCGGACGACTCGCCGCTGCACCCCGACGCGGCGCGCGCGGCCCAGCTGCTGGCGAGCGCGGGGTGGAGCCGTGACCTCACCACCGGCCGCTGGGCGGTGGCGGGTGGCCCGGTCTCGCTGGTGATCGGGGCGGCGAACGAGCGGCCAGAGGACGTCGACGTGGCCCGCGCCGTCGCGGAGCAGCTGGACGCGGCCGGCGTGGACGTCACGATGGTGGCGCCCACGGCCGTCGAGCTGTTCGG
Source organism: Pseudonocardia zijingensis (assembly GCF_042657305.1). Classification (NCBI taxonomy): domain Bacteria; kingdom Bacillati; phylum Actinomycetota; class Actinomycetes; order Pseudonocardiales; family Pseudonocardiaceae; genus Pseudonocardia; species Pseudonocardia zijingensis. The sequence goes on from NZ_JBHSKO010000005.1 coordinate 410,076, forward strand.
GCAGGCCGCGGTGCCCGCCGTGCCGCCGAGCCCGAGCGCCACCCCCACGCCGACCTCCCAGCCGGGCGGCCCGCCCACCACCTCGGCCGAGCCCGCCCCGGAGGCGGCCGCCCCGACGCCCCCCACCACGGCCCCCGCCACCCCCGGTCTGCCACCGGCTCCGGGTGGGGTGCAGGTCGACCTCATGGTGCTGCCCCGCACGGTGGGCGGCGATCCGGGCACCGAGCTCGCCTCCGACTACGGCTGCCCGGCCCCCACCGAGCTGGTGCCGGACCCGCCGCGCCCGCCCACCGGCTTCTGCTACCCGGCGCTGCGTCCCGCGCTGGACGAGCTCCTGTCGGCCGCACCCCGTCCGGAGACGGCGGGCGCCGTCGAGCAGGTGCTGTGGGCGCAGCTGCCGTTCCTCCCGCTGTTCCAGCCCGTGGACCTCGTGGTGAGCACGCCCGCCGCCGACGCCGTGACGGGGATCGGGCCGGGGCCGCTGACCACCGGACCGATCACCGGTGCCCAACGGTGGCGGGCCCCGGCCGGGTGAGTCGAGGGTAAGTTACCGAGAGGTAATGAGATGTTGTCGCTCCGTAGGGCTCCGGTCACCCTTTGGTCACGATCGCGCGGCGGCGGCTGACGTGCGCGAAAGCGCTTCCTACCGTGCCCTGGGTCGGTGCGCCGGTTCGCCACATGGGCCGGGCTTCGCCGAGCCGGTGACGGGGAGGCCCGACCGGGCTGGTCCAGCAGAGAAAGGGCAGGAAGTCGGATGAGGAGATCGAGGGCAGCATCGCTCGCCGCCATCACGACCGCGGCGGCGCTCGTGCTCGCCGCGTGCGGCGGCGGGGGCGGGGGCGGTGGTGGTGACGCCTCGGAGGGCGGCATCTACGAGGACTGCTCCGCCAACCCGAACACCTGCAACGCCGTGCCCGCCGCACAGCTGCAGCAGGGTGGCACGCTCACGTTCGCGATCGAGAAGAACATCGCGAACTGGAACATCAACTCCTCCGAGGGCAACGTCTTCGAGCCCGCGATGGCGATCAAGACGTTCCTGCCGTGGACCTTCACCACCACGCCTGACCTCAAGATGGTGCTCAACGAGAACTTCCTCGTCTCGGCCGAGCAGACCAGCACCAGCCCGCAGACCATCGTCTACAAGATCCGGCCGGACGCGGTGTGGAGTGACGGCACCCCGATGACGGCCGAGGACTTCGTCTTCCAGTGGAAGACGATGAACGGCAAGGACTGCCCGGACTGCGCGGCGGCCCAGAGCGCGGGCTACAACCAGATCGAGTCGATCACCGGCTCGGACGACGGCAAGACCGTCACCCTGGTGTTCGGCACGCCGTACGCCGACTGGCAGAACCTCTTCGCGTCGGGCACCCCCATCTACCCGGCGCACATCGCCGCGCAGCAGGGCGACCTGAACACGCCCGAGGGGCTCGCGGCGGCGTGGAACTGGTTCGGCGCCACGGTGCCGACCTACAGCGGCGGTCCCTTCCAGGTGGAGAACTGGCAGGACAACGTCGCGCTCACCCTGATGCCCAACCCGAAGTGGTACGGCGAGACCAAGCCCTCGCTCCAGCAGCTGGTCATCCGGGTGATCACCGAGGCGTCGCAGGAGCCGATCGCCCTGCAGAACGACGAGGTGCAGGTGGTCTACCCGCAGCCGCAGGTCGACCTCGTGCAGCAGGTGCAGGAGATCCCCGGTGTGTCCCAGTACCAGGACCTCGGGCTCACCTGGGAGCACCTCGACCTGAACCTGCAGAACGAGTTCCTCGCCGACGAGCCGCTGCGTGACGCGATCTTCGCGGCCACCGACGTGCAGGCGATCATCGACTCCACCGTCGGCCAGTTCAACGAGGAGGTCACGCCCCTCAAGAGCCACATGTTCGTGCCGGGCATCGAGGGCTACGAGGACTACCTGCCCGCGGAGCAGGGCAGCGGTGACGTCGAGCGCGCCCGCCAGATCCTCACCGAGGCCGGCTACACGAACATCGCCGAGGGGCAGCAGCTCACCCGGCCGGACGGCCGCGCGGTGCCGCCGCTGCGCATCCGCTACACCGTCGGCAACGCGATCCGGCAGACCACCGTGGAGCTGATCCAGGCGCAGGTGCGCCCGCTCGGCATCACCATGGACATCGTGCCCACCGACGACCTCGGCGGCACCACCAGCAGCGGTGACTACGACCTGATCGTCTTCGCCTGGGTGCAGACGCCCGCGTCGTTCAGCAACGCCGAGCAGACGTGGAACAGCGAGTCGGAGAGCAACTACGGCAAGTACAGCAACCCCGAGGTCGACCGGCTGATGCACGAGGCCGCCACGTCCACCGACCTCGGCCCGGCCCGCGACAAGCTCAACGAGGCCGGCCGGATCCTCGCCGAGGACTCCTACGTGCTGCCGCTCTACCAGAAGCCGACGATCATCGCGACGCGCAACGACGTCGCGAACATCCGGAACAACTCCTCGCTCGACGGACCCACCTACAACGTCGAGGAGTGGGGTCTGCGGGCGGCAGGCTGATCACTCCCCACTGCCCGGGCGGCCGCCGCACAGCTGCAGCGGCCGCCCGGGCAGCGGCGTAGCCTCCCGTCGACCCGCCGTACCCACCACCCGGAAGATCCCCAATGCTCGCCTTCGCAGTGCGGCGGATCGCGGTGTCGCTCCCGATCCTGCTGATCTCAACGTTCATCGTCTTCATGCTCGCGTCGCTGTCGGGCAACCCGCTCTCGCCGCTGCTGAACCGGAACCCGCCCCCGCCGCCGGCATCGATCGCCCTCGAGGCGGAGCGGCTGCGCCTGGACCACCCGCTGCTCGAGCGGTACTGGATGTGGCTCACCGGACTCCTCAGCGGTGACTTCGGCCCGTCGGTCCAGTCGAACCTCGACATCGGCGCCGAGGTGGCCGCCCGGTTCATGGTCACGATGCGCCTGATCGCGGTGGCGATGATCCTGGCGCTCGTGCTGGCCGTCGTCATCGGCGTGATCAGCGCGGTGAAGCAGTACTCCAAGACCGACTACGTCGCCACGTTCCTCGGGTTCCTGTTCCTCGCGATGCCGGCGTTCTGGCTCGCGATCCTGCTCAAGCAGCTGGGGATCGAATTCAACAACGCCGTCGACGAGCAGGTCATCTACACGATCGGCGACTCCTCGGTGCCACCACCTGAGGGCTTCGGGGCGCAGCTCGCCGACATCGCGGGGCACATGGTCCTGCCCACCATCTCGCTCGCCCTGATCTCGTACGCGGCGTGGAGCCGCTACCAGCGCGCGTCGATGCTCGAGGTGATGAACAGCGACTACGTGCGGCTGGCCAGGGCCAAGGGCCTGTCGCGGCGGCGGGTCATGATCAAGCACGCGCTGCGCAACGCGCTGATCCCGCTCACCACGGTCACCGCGCTCGACCTCGCGTCGATCATCAGCGGCGCCGTGGTCACCGAGACCGTGTTCCAATGGCGGGGGATGGGCGACCTGCTCCTCAACGCGATCCGCACCGACGACGTGTACGTCGTGATGGCCTGGCTGCTGGTCACGGCCACCGTGGTGATCGTGTTCAACCTGCTCGCCGACCTGCTCTACGCCGTCCTCGACCCCAGGATCCGTTATGCCTGAGACGCCCACGACGGCCCCTGCGGCCGAACCCCGCACCGGGGCGGCGGATCGCGAGTTCACCGTCGCCGAGCGCACCCAGTTCCAGCTCGTGCTGCGCCGGTTCCTGCAGCACCGGCTGGCCGTCGGCAGCCTCGTCGTGCTCGCGCTGCTGGTCCTGCTGGCCTACGTCGGCGGGGCGCTCTGGGTGTACGACGTCGGTGAGTTCACGCCCGACAAGTCCGACGCCCCCTCGCTCGCCCATCCGTTCGGCACGGACGCCGCGGGCAAGGACCAGTTCGCGCAGGTCCTTCGGGGCACCCAGATCTCGCTGCAGATCGCCGTGCTCGTGGCGCTGTTCTCCACGCTCGTCGGCACGGTCTGGGGCGCGGTCGCGGGCTACTTCGGCGGGCTCACCGACACGATCATGATGCGGGTCTCCGACCTCGTCCTCACGCTGCCGCTGCTGGCCGTCGCGGCCATGCTCGCGCACAACTTCGGCGGCACGTGGTGGTTGATCTCGCTGGTGATCGCCGGCCTGTACTGGGCGTACGTCTCCCGGGTGGCCCGCGGCGTCGTGCTGTCGCTGCGGGAGAAGGAGTACATCGAGGCGGCCCGGGCGCTGGGCGCCAGCGACGCGCGGATCATCTTCCGGCACCTGGTGCCCAACGCGCTCGGGGCGATCATCGTGAACGCCACGGTGCTCGTGGCGCTCGCGATCCTGCTCGAGACGGCGCTGTCCTACCTCGGCTTCGGCTCCCGTCCGCCGGACACCTCGCTCGGCACCCTCGTCAGCGAGGCGCAGACCGCGCTCACCACCCGGCCGTGGCTGTTCTACTTCCCGGGCCTGTTCATCATCCTGATCGCCCTCACCATCAACTTCATCGGGGACGGCCTGCGGGACGCGCTCGACCCGCAGCAGACGAAGGTGCGCTCATGACCCCGCCCGAGGAGGACCTGCTCGCGGTGACCCAGACCGCGGGCGAGGCGGCCCGCGCGTCCCAGGACGTGGTGCTCGAGGTGGACGGCCTCACGGTCGGCTTCCCCACCGACGACGGCCTGGTGCAGGCCGTGCGCGGCGTGAGCTACCAGCTGCGCCGCGGCGAGGTGCTCGGCATCGTCGGCGAGTCCGGCTCCGGGAAGTCGGTCACCTCGATGGCCGTGATGGGGCTGCTCCCGGGCACGGCCCGGGTGGCAGGCTCGGTGCGGTTCGGCGGCAAGGAGCTGGTGGGCGCCCCGGACGCGGAGCTCGCGAAGGTCCGCGGGCGGCGCATCGCGATGATCTTCCAGGACCCGATGACGTCGCTGAACCCCGTCTACACCGTCGGGTACCAGATCGCGGAGGCGGTGCGCGCCCACCACGACGTCAGCAAGGACGCCGCGCTGAAGCGGGCCGTCGAGCTGCTGGAGATCGTGCGCATCCCCAACGCGCAGGCCCGGCTGAACAGCTACCCGCACGAGCTGTCGGGCGGCATGCGGCAGCGCGTCGTCATCGCGATCGCGATGGCCAACGACCCCGACGTGATCATCGCCGACGAGCCCACCACGGCGCTCGACGTCACCGTGCAGGCGCAGATCCTCGACGCGCTCGACACCGCCCGCGAGGAGACCGGCGCCGCCATGGTGCTGATCACCCACGACCTCGGCGTGATCGCCGGGCGGGCCGACCGGGTGCTCGTGATGTACGCGGGCAAGCTCGTGGAGAGCGGCACCGCCGAGGACGTGTTCTACACCCCGCGCATGCCGTACTCGCTCGGCCTGCTGGGCAGCCTGCCCCGCCTCGACCGCCCCTCCGAGCGGCTCACGCCGATCCCCGGCGCCCCGCCGTCGCTGGTCAACATGCCGCCCGGGTGCCCGTTCACCCCGCGCTGCCCGCTGGCGCGCGAGGTCTGCGACGAGGAGGAACCCGCGCTGCGGCCCACCACCGGCTCCGACCACACGGCCGCGTGCCACTTCTCCGACGAGCTCGTCGGCGTCGGGCCCACCGAGCTGTTCGGCACCCGGGCCACCGACACCGCAGCGCTCGCCGAGTTCGTGCGCGAGACCTCCGACCGCGACTCGCAGGACGACCCCTCATGACCGCTCCCGCCACCGCGCCGCCCGTGCTGAGCGTGCGCAACCTCGTCAAGCACTTCCCGGTGCGTTCCCGCGGGCTCCTGCGCCGCCAGGTCGGCGAGGTGCACGCGGTCTGCGGCGTCTCGTTCGAGCTCGCCGAGCGCGAGACCCTCGGCCTCGTCGGTGAGTCGGGGTGCGGCAAGAGCACCACCGCCCGCGTGCTGCTGAACCTCCAGCCCGCCACCTCGGGCGAGGTCTACTACCAGGGCCGGGAGCTCACCTCGCTCTCCCGCTCGGAGATGCGCTCGCTGCGCCGCGACCTGCAGATCGTGTTCCAGGACCCGTACGCGTCGCTCGACCCGCGGATGCCGGTCAACGAGATCATCGCCGAGCCGCTGCGCATCCACGGCCTCTTCGGGGACGAGGGCCGCGCCGTCGTGCGCGACCTGCTGCGCACCGTCGGGCTCAAGCCCGAGCACGGCAACCGGTTCCCGCACGAGTTCTCCGGCGGCCAGCGCCAGCGCATCGGCGTGGCGCGGGCGCTCGCGCTGCGCCCCAAGGTGCTGGTGCTGGACGAGCCGGTGTCGGCGCTCGACGTCTCCATCCAGGCGGGCGTGCTGAACCTGCTCGACGAGCTGCAGTCCGAGCTGGGGCTGTCCTACCTGTTCGTCTCGCACGACCTGTCCGTGGTGCGCCACATCGCCGACCGCATCGCCGTGATGTACCTGGGCACGATCGTCGAGACGGGCACGTCGGAGCAGCTGTTCGAGGGGCCCGCCCACCCGTACACCCAGGCGCTGATCTCGGCGATCCCGCTGCCGGACCCGCGCAAGGAACGCGTGCGCGAGCGCATCACCGTGGTCGGTGACGTGCCCAGTCCGGCCGACCCGCCCAGCGGCTGCCGCTTCCGCACGCGGTGCCCCAAGTTCGCCAACCAGCTCACCGAGGCCGAGCGCACGGCATGCGTCGAGCAGCCCCCGGAGCTGGTCGACCGGGGTCAGGGCCACCCGGTGGCATGCCACTACGCGGAGCGCAAGGCCCTGCTCTGACGGACGAACGGCACCTTCGTACCGCTCTATCGGACGAGGGTGCCGTTCGTACTGCTAGGAGGGGAGCAGGTGCTGCTCCTCCGCGTGGTGGCAGGCGCTCGGGTGGTGGCCGCCTCCGTGGGCCACGAGCGCCGGTTCCTCGGTCTCGCAGATCTCCGTGGCCTTCCAGCACCTCGTGCGGAAGCGGCAGCCGCTGGGAGGGTTCACCGGGCTGGGGACGTCGCCGGTGAGGCGGATGCGGGCGCGGCCGGCGCGGGCCGCGGGGTCGGGCACCGGCACGGCCGACAGGAGCGCCTGCGTGTACGGGTGGGACGGGCGTCCGTAGATCTCCTCCTCGGTGCCGATCTCCACGATCTTGCCCAGGTACATCACGGCCACCCGGTCCGACAGGTGCCGCACCACGGACAGGTCGTGGGCGATGAACAGGTAGGAGAGCCCGAACTCGCGCTGCAGCTCGGCGAGCAGGTTCATCACCTGGGCCTGGATCGACACGTCCAGCGCCGACACCGGCTCGTCGCAGACGATCACCTCGGGGCGCAGCGCCAGCGCGCGGGCGATCCCGATGCGCTGGCGCTGCCCGCCGGAGAACTGGTGCGGGTAGCGGTTGATGTGCTCCGGGTTGAGCCCGACGACGTCGAGCAGCTCCTGCACCTTCTTGCGCCGCGCGCCCTTCGGGGCGACGTCGGGGTGGATGTCGAACGGCTCCCCGACGATGTCGCCCACGGTCATGCGCGGGTTCAGCGACGTGTAGGGGTCCTGCAGCACGATCTGGATCGACCGCCGCAGGGTCTGCAACTCCTTGCCGCGCTTGGCGAAGACGTCCTCGCCGCGGAACCGGACCCGCCCCGAGGTGGGCGGTTCCAGCCGCATCAGCACCTGCGCCAGCGTCGATTTGCCGCAGCCCGACTCGCCGACCACGCCGAGGGTCTCGCCCTGGTGCAGCGTGAACGACACGCCGTCGACGGCCCGCACGTGGCCCACGGTGCGCTTGACGACGACGCCGGTCTGCACCGGGAAGTGCTTGACGAGGTCCTCGACCTCCAGGACCGGGGTCATGGGGAGACCAACTCCTCGGCGAACAGGCACGCGGACGCCCGCTCGCCCGGCAGGAGCACCAGCGGCGGCAGCTCGTCAGCGCAGCGCTGCGCGGCCATCGGGCACCGCGGGTGGAACGGGCAGCCGGGCGGGATCCGGGTGAGGCTGGGCGGCAGCCCGCGGATGGCGGCCAGGCTGGTGCCCTTCGTGTCGACGCGCGGGATCGACTCCAACAGGGCCCGCGTGTAGGGGTGGCCCGGGTTGGCGTAGAGGGAGTGCACGTCCCCGTGCTCGACGATCCGGCCCGCGTACATCACGGCGATCCGGTCGGCGACCTCCGCCACCACGCCCAGGTCGTGCGTGATCAGGATGAGGGCCATGTGCCGCTCGGCCTGGATCTCGGCGAGCAGGTCCATGATCTGCGCCTGCACGGTGACGTCGAGTGCCGTGGTGGGCTCGTCGGCGATGAGGACGTCGGGGTCGAGCGCCAGCGACATCGCGATCATGACGCGCTGCCGCATCCCGCCGGAGAACTGGTGCGGGTGGTCGTGCACCCGCTGCCGCGCGCCCGGGATGCCGACCACGTCCAGCAGCTCGACGGCCCGCTTCTCCGCGTCCCGCTTGCTCATCCCGCGGCGCGTGCGCAGCTGCTCGCCGATCTGGAACCCGACCGTGAACACCGGGTTCAACGCCGACAGCGCGTCCTGGAAGATCATCGCGATGTGCTCGCCGCGCAGCTCCCGGCGCCGCTCCGGGGTGGCGGTGAGCAGCTCCTCGCCGCGGTAGCGGACCGAGCCGCCGGTGACGGCGGCGGGCGGCGTGGGCAGGATCCCCATCACCGTGCCCGCCGTGACGCTCTTGCCGGAGCCGGACTCACCGAGCACGGCGAGCGTCTCCCCGGCGTCCACGTGGAAGTCGACGCCGTTGAGCACGTGCGCCACTCCGTCGCGGGTGCGGAACTCCACCCGCAGGCCCTCGACCTGGAGCAACGGGTCGGCCATCAGCGCCCCTTCGGGTCGAACGCGTCGCGCACCGCATCGCCCAGCATCACGAAGGCGAGCACCGTGACGGCGAGGAACGCGGCCGGGAACAGCAGCAGGTGCGGGGCGACGCGGATGTAGTCGCGCGCCTCGCTGATCATGACGCCCCACGACACGACGGGACTGCGCAGGCCGATCCCGAGGAACGACAGCGTGGCCTCGATGCCGATGAAGGCACCGAGCGCGATCGTGGCGTAGACCAGCACGGGCGCGAGGCAGTTGGGCAGCATGTGCCGCCAGATCACCCGTGCCGGGCTCGCACCGAGCGCGCGGGCGGCGCGCACGTAGTCCTGGCTGCGCGCGGCGATCGCGGCCGACCGCGTGATCCGCATCGCCACCGGCCACTGCAGGGCGGCCATCGTCACCACCACCAGCGCGGTGATCCCGACCGCGCCCTCGCCGACGGCCTCGCGGAACGAGGAGAGGATCACGATCGCGCCGAGCACGAACGGCAGGCCGAAGACGACGTCGGTGATCCGGGAGACGAGGGTGTCCAGCCACCCGCCGTGGTACCCGGCGAGCATGCCGAGCGCGCCGCCGAGCAGCACCGTGGACGTCGTGGCCAGCACGCCGACGACGATCGACACCCGGGTGCCGTGGATGGTGCGCGCGTAGACGTCGCGGCCCAGCAGGTCGTAGCCGAACCACGCCTCCGCCGACGGTGGCTGCCGGCTGCGGGCCAGGTCGCCCGCGCTCGGGTCGACGGACGTGAACAGCTGCGGGAACGCTGCGAGCACGAGCAGGAACGCGATCAGCGCCATCGAGATCAGGAACAGCGGGCGCCTGCGCAGGTCGTGCCAGGCGTCGGAGGCGAGGCTGCGTGGCTGGTCGGGGGCGTCCCCTGAGACCGCGCCCGCCGCGGTGGGCTCGGCCACCGCGGAGCGGAGCACGCCGGGGTCAGACATAGCGGATCCTCGGGTCGAGAACGGCGTACAGCACGTCCACCAGCAGGTTCATCAGCAGGTAGACGATCACGAGCAGGACGACCACGCCGGTGACCGTGGCGCCCTCCCGCAGCGCGATGGAGCGGAAGATCAACCCGCCGATGCCGCGGATGTTGAAGATGCCCTCGGTGACGATCGCGCCGCTCATGAGCGATCCGAGGTCGACGCCGAGGAAGGTGATCACCGGGATCAGGGAGTTGCGCAGCAGGTGCACGCCCACCACCCGGTGCGGCGCCAGGCCCTTGGCCACGGCGGTGCGGACGTAGTCGGACTGCCGGTTCTCCGCGATGGACGTGCGGGTCAGCCGGGCGACGTAGGCCATCGACAGGCTGGCCAGCACGAATCCGGGCACGAGCAGCTCGCCGAACCCGGCGTCGGCCGACACCGTCGGGGAGATGATCCCCAGCCGCAGCCCGAGCACGGTCTGCAGCACGTAGCCGGTGACGAACACCGGCACCGAGATCAGGAAGAGGGTGGAGACCAGCACGAGGTTGTCGAGGAACCCACCCGATCGCAGCCCCGTGAGGACCCCGGCGAGCAGCCCGATCACCGCCTCGATCACCAGCGCGACGATGGCCAGGCGCAGCGTGACCGGGTAGGCGGCGGCGATCAGCTCGCCCACCGACGTGCCGGAGAACGTCTGCCCGAAGTCGCCCTGCAGCAGGTTGCCGAGGTAGCGCAGGTACTGCACCACCACGTTCTCGTCGAGGTGGAACTCCTCGCGCATCCGGTTGATGTAGGCGTCCGGGCAGGGGCGGTCACCGCACTTGCCCGCGAACGGGTCCCCGGGGAGGGCCCACACGAGCAGGTAGATCAGGAACGTCGTGCCGAGGAACACCGGGACGAGCTGGAGGAGCCGTTGGACGATGTAGCGCCCCAAGGATGCCGCCTTCCGATCGCGGGAGCGGACGGCGACCGGGGTGGCCGGTCGCCGTCCGCAGGAGCCGCGCTACTACTGCGCTGTTACTGCTGCGCCGTCACGACTGGGCCGCGACCGTGACGCTCTCGAGGTCGAGCTCGCGGAACGGGGTGACCGTGACGTCCTGCAGCCGCTCCGACCACCCGGCCTGGAACGACTGGAAGTACACCGGGATCGCGGGCATGTCCTGGATGACCATGCGCTCCGCCTCCTGGTAGAGGGCGTTGCCCTCCTCGATCGACGGTGCGGCGTCGGCGCGGGCGAGCAGTTCGTCGACCGCGGGGTTGGAGTACTCGCCGTCGTTCGTCGAGGCCCCCGTGCGGTACATCGGGTTGAGGAAGTTCTCGATCGACGGGTAGTCCGCCACCCAGCCGGTGCGGTAGATGTCGTCCATCTTCCGCGCGTTGATCGCCGTGCGGATCTCGCCGAACGTGGTCACCGGCACGAAATTGCACTGCACGCCGAGCGCGTTGCTGATCGACACGCAGGTGGCCTCCATCCACTCCCGGTTGCCCGCGTCGGCGTTCGAGGTGAGCTCGATCGGGCCCTGGAACCCGCTGGCCTCGAACATCTGCCGCGCGCGCTCCGGCTGGTAGGTGCAGAGGTCGCCGCACTGGCCCGGCACCCGGCCCGGCACGTCGGGTGCGACCAGTCCGTCAGCCGGCGGGCGGGTGCCGCCGAAGATCTGCTGGTTGACCGCTTCCCGGTCGATCGCCATCGAGATGGCCTGCCGCAACTGCGGATTCTGGTAGCGCGGGTCGTAGAGCGGGAAGCCGAGGCGCTGCACACCGAGGTACGTCCGCGACACGCTCCGGCCGGCCAGGTCGGTCTCGTAGAGGTTCCCCGCGAGCCCGGACGGCGGGATGATCTCGATGAAGTCGAGGTTGTTCGCCACCACGTCGGCGTAGGCCGCCTCAGCGGACTCGTAGAACCGGAACTCCACCCCGCCGATGCTCGGCTTCGGCGCCCCCGGCCACTGCTCGTAGCGCTCGACCACGACGTTCGTGTTCGGCTGCCGGGAGACGAACCGGAACGGGCCGTTGCCGATCGGGTGGGCCTCGAACGCGGCCCGGTCGGTGAAGAAGAGGTCCGGGAGCGGCGAGAACGCGCGGTAGCCCAGCATCGTGGGGAACACCGCGAACGGGGCGGACAGCGTGACCTCGAAGGTCAGGTCGTCCACCACGCGCAGCCCCGACATCTCCTGCGCCGTGGGCTCCGGCGCGGTCTGCGGGCCCGCGGTGCCGTCCGGGTCCTCCGTGTGCACCTGGTCGTAGCCCTGGATGTGGGAGAAGAAGGAGCCGTTCTGCTGGCCGTTGGGCGAGTACGCGGTGTAGTTCCAGGCCCGCACGAAGTTGTTCGCGGTGACCGGGGTGCCGTCGTGGAAGGTCCAGCCCTCGTTCAGCTTGATCGTGTAGACCTGCGAGTCGGTGGTCTCGATCGACTCGGCCACCAGGTTCTCCGGCTCCGCCGTCTGGGGGTTGTACTCGACGAGCGGGCTGAACAGCGCGTCGAGGATCTTCCCGCCGCCGGTCTCGTTCGTGTTGCCGGGCACGAGCGGGTTCTCCGGCTCGGTGCCGTTCACACTGATCGTCACGCCGCTCTCGGCCGCGCCGTCCCCGCCGGACTCCCCGCCGCCACCGCACGCGGTGGTGGCCAGTGCGACGGCCAGGGGTACGGCTGTCCAGGCGGCTGCTCGTCGTGCTCGCATGGGCCCCCATATCGTCCGAACGGAGGGCGGAGGTGGTGCCTTCTCCGTATCAGCGGGTGATCTCGGAGCCGGACAGTATCCGGACGGATCGTTCCTGTTGACCCCTTCCAGGTCACAAATGGGTTGCGCACGCGGCGGGAGCGGCCACACGCGCGGGGCACGTACTCTGCGACCGTGACGCCACCCCCGGCCCGGCGGCGGCTGCTCCTCGTGCACGCCCACCCGGACGACGAGACGCTCGCCACGGGCGGCACGATCGCGCGGTACGCGGCCGACCCCGAAACCTCTGTGACGCTGGTCACCTGCACGCTCGGAGAGCAGGGCGAGGTGATCCCTCCCGAGCTCGCCGAGCTCGCGCCCGAGCGGGGTGACCAGCTCGGCGGCTACCGCGCCGGTGAGCTGGCCGCCGCCTGCGCGGCGCTCGGCGTGCGTGACCACCGCTTCCTCGGCGGGATCTGCCGCTGGCGCGACACGGGCATGGCGCTGGCCGGCCACGGGGTGCGCGCCGCCATGCCGGAGCGGCTGCACCCGCGCGCGTTCGCCCGGCCCGAGTCGTTCGACGAGCAGGTCGAGCAGCTCGTGGCCGTGCTGGAGGAGGTGCGCCCGCAGGCGGTGATCACCTACGGCCCCGACGGCGGCTACGGGCACCCCGACCACGTCCGGGCCCACGACATCACCGCCGCCGCGGTGCGCCGGGTGCCCGCCCGGCTCCTCCACACGGTGGTGGGCCGATCCACCCTCGACGCCGGGCTCGCGAAGCTCGCGGGCCGGGAGGGCCTGCCGTTCCGGATGCCCGAGCCCGACGAGCTGCCCACCGTGCCGGACGCGTCGATCGGCGTCCGCATCGACGTCTCGGCCCAGCGCGCGGCCCACGTGGCGGCCCTGCGCGCCCACGCCACCCAGGTGGCCGTGTGGTCCGACGACGAGGTCACGGCCTTCGCCGTGAGCAACTTCGTGGCGCAGCCCCTGCGCGACGTCGAGGAGTACGTGCCCGCCGACGGCACGGCCGGCCCCGCGGACGACCTGTTCGGGGAGGTCGGCGATGTCTGAGCCGACCGTGGACGAGACCGCCGACTTCGTCGAGGACGAGGACCAGCCGCTGCTTCCCGACCCCGTGCTGCTCGCCCTCCTCGTCGTCAACGGGCTGCTGCTCGGGGCGTTCGGGCTGATGTTCACCCCGCTCTACACCAACGGCATCCCCGTCCCCATGGGCGTCGTGCTGTCGGTGCTGCTGCTCCCGTGGCTCGTGCGCCAGGCAGGCGAGATCGACGCCCGGCCCGCCGTGGCCGGGGCGCCGCTCACCGCGTGGGTGCTCGCCGTCGGGGTGCTGGGGCTGTTCGGCCCGGGCGGCGACTCGATGCTGCTGGCCAACTGGCAGTCGCTCGCGCTCGCCGTCGGCGGGATCGGTGCGGGCCTGTGGGGCCTGCGCGCGGTGATGGAGCGGGACTACCGCGACCGGGTCGACGCCGCGAGCGCGTCGCGCGGGGGCAGCGGTGGCTGAAGCGATCCCGGACCGGGCGATCGTCGCGATCCTCCGCCCGTTCGTGCGGGCCACCCGCCCGGTGCTCGACGCCCTGCGCGAATCCGATCCCTTCGGCCTCCGCTCCCGCGCCTCCGCGGACGGGGCCGAACCCGCCGAGGAGCGCGGGCTGCGGGAGAAGGTGCTCGACACCCTGGCCGCCGTCGAGTTCCCCGGCACGGCCGCCTGGGCGGCGATGGACGTGCCCGCGCGCACCCGCTGGTGGGTGCGCCGCGTGGGACGGTTCACCACGCTGATCGCCGCCGTGCCCGGGCTCGGGGGCGCGCTCGCCAACCGGTTGCCCGTCTCCAAGGCCGTCGGGGCGGCCGGGCAGGGCCTGCTGCTGGTGGCCATCGCGGGCGAGCACGGCATCCGCGACGAGGACGAGCTGGTCGACCTGCTCGGCACGGTGCTCTTCCGCCGCGAGCTCGCCGTGCAGGCCGCCACCGGGGCCGAGGACGCGGCCGCCGACGCCCGCGCGGCCGAGCTCACCGGCGACCTGGCGAAACCGTCGACCACACCCACGCTCGGCACGGTGGCGCGCGCGGTGTGGCGGCTGGGGCGGGCGCTCTTCGCCGTGGAGGACGAGCTCGACAAGCGCCCGCACGGCAACATCCTGCACGAGGGCCTCGGCATGCTGCCGGTGGTCGGGGCGGTGGGGAAGTACCTGGGCGAGTGGTCCGGCCTGAAGAAGGCGGCCCGCCAGGCCGAGGCCCACCTGCGCAGCCGCGAGGTCCGCTTCCAGAAGGAGTGAGCCGCGGGCGTCAGCGCGGGGGCACCAGGTAGCGGTAGCGGTGGTGCTCGACGTAGCCGAGGCGGTCGTAGAGCGCACGGGCACCGTCGTTGCGCAGGGCCACCTGCAGCACCGCCCACCGCGCACCCCGCTCCCGGCCCCACGCGCCGGCGGCGGCGAGCAGGGTGGTGGCGTGCCCCCGGCGGCGGGCAGCCGGCACGACCTCCAGCGTGGAGATGTGCACGTGGTCGTCCAGCACGGTGGCGCGCACCTGCCCGAGCACCGCGCCGTCCCGGTCGCGCAGCAGGCCGAACGCGGTGGCGGGCGCGCCGGCGAGCACCCGCTCTTGGGCCGGAGTGGGCGCGCCTCCGACGGCCAGCCGCCACCACTCGTCGGACGGCGCGGTCGGCATCTCGAGGGCGCCGGCGGCGGGCGGATCGGCCTCGGCGGCCGGCGCCACCAGCACCGACACCTCGGCGCCCCGTGCGTGCCCGACGTTCAGCACCCAGCCCTGCGCGGCCACGGCGTGGTCCCACGGCGAGCCGACGGGCACCTGGACGCGCGGCTCCACGCCGTGCTCGCGGGCGAAGCGGCGCACCTCGTCCAGCGCTGCGGCCACCGGCATCCCCGGGTCGCCGATCGCGAGCGCCCCGTTGGCCCGGCCCGTGTACCCGCTCGCGGCGCGCAATCGCCACTCCCCGAGCGGGCGCTCGACCTGCGCGGGCCAGGCGTCCGCGCAGAGCCCCTCCAGCCTTGTGACCGCGGCGAGCGGGGCCCGGCGCGGCGGCGCGGGCGGCACGGCGCGCACCGCAACCACCGCGGAGCGGTCGACGCGGACGGGTCCGCGCCGCGTCCGGACGACCACCGCCCCGGGGCCGTCGGCCGCCAGCTCGCCCACCGCGTCGGTGTAGAGCGGCCTCCCGTCCCGCTCGCCGACGCGGTGCCGCAACGCCACGCGGCGCCCCACCAGCTCGTCCGGGATCTCCACCCGGCCATCGTGCGCCCGGCCGAGGACGCGCGTCACACCTGCCCCGGCTCCCACACCCCTCTCACCGCGATACATACTGTGGGCAGCCCCTGTTCGCCCGCGTGGAGGACCACCCGTGACCTACGTGATCGCCGAGCCCTGCGTCGACCTGCTCGACAAGGCGTGCATCGAAGAGTGCCCGGTGGACTGCATCTACGAGGGTGGGCGGATGCTCTACATCCACCCCGACGAGTGCGTCGACTGCGGCGCCTGCGAGCCCGTCTGCCCCGTCGAGGCGATCTACTACGAGGACGACGTCCCCGAGCAGTGGGCCGCCTACACCAAGGCCAACGTCGACTTCTTCGACGAGCTGGGCTCCCCGGGCGGCGCCTCGAAGGTCGGCAAGATCAACCGGGACGTCGAGCCCGCACTCAGCCTCCCGCCCCAGCAGCACGACGAGTGAGACGCGCGCTCCCGGACTTCCCCTGGGACACCATCGCCGAGGACAAGGCGCTCGCCGCGGCGCACCCCGGTGGGATCGTCGACCTCTCGGTCGGCACCCCGGTCGACCCCGTGCCCGCCGTCGTGCGCGAGGCGCTCGCCGGCCCGGCCGCGGACGTGCCGGGCTACCCGACCACCCACGGCGCCCCGTCGCTGCGCACCGCGATCGCCGGATCGCTCCGGCGGCGCTTCGGGGTCGAGATCGACCCCGTCCCGGTGCTGCCGACCATCGGGTCCAAGGAGCTCGTCGCCTGGCTGCCCACGCTGCTGGGGCTGGGCGCCGAGCACACGGTGGTGATCCCCGAGCTCGCCTACCCCACCTACGAGGTGGGGGTCCGGCTCGCCGGTGCCCAGCTCGTGCGCTCCGACTCCACGGCCGCGCTCGGCCCGCGCCGCGTGGCGCTCGTGTGGCTGAACTCGCCGTCCAACCCCACCGGCCGGGTGCTGCCGGTCGAGCACCTGCGCAAGGTCGTCGACTGGGCGCGGGAACGGGGCGCCGTCGTGGCGTCGGACGAGTGCTACCTCTCGCTGTCCGACGGGGCGCAGTCGGTGCTGCACCCCGACGTCTGCGGTGGATCCCACGAGGGCCTGCTCGCGGTGCACTCGATGTCGAAGTCCTCCAGCCTCGCCGGGTACCGGGCCGGGTTCGTCGCCGGTGACCCCCGGCTCGTCGCCGACCTCCTGGAGGTGCGCAAGCACGCCGGAATGATCGTGCCCCGGCCGGTGCAGGCGGCGATGGAGGCGGCCGCGTCGGACGACGCCCACGTCGCCGCCCAGGCGCAGACCTACGCCCGGCGCCGCGTGCGGCTGCGGGCCGCGATGGAGGCCGCGGGCTACCGCATCGACCACTCGGAGGCCGGTCTCTACCTGTGGGCCACCGCCGACGAGCCCTGCCGCGTCACGGTGCGGCGGCTCGCGCAGGCCGGGATCCTCGTGGCCCCCGGCGACTTCTACGGCCCCATCGGGGGGCGGCACGTGCGCGTGGCCCTCACGGCCACCGACGAGCGGATCGAGGCGGCGGTGGAGCGGCTGAAGGCCTGAGGCCGGCCTTCTCCGCCCGCGCGCCGCTGCCGCCCTGGAGTTCAGGAAAGCCACATTCAGGGCCGGAGAGGCCCGGAATGTGGCTTTCCTGAACTTCGCCCGAGGCGCCCCGGGCCTAGTAAGTGCCTGAGTGGTTGAAAACGAGGACATCCCCCTGTTGTGGTGCTCGGGCTTGGTGTCCCAACCACGACAGGAGGATGTCGGTGTCCAACCCTAGACGGCTCTCCCGCGGTGATAACC